>NZ_JBFBBA010000029.1:0-116232 GCF_040682455.1 Streptomyces sp. NPDC051183 | reverse complement strand
CCCTGCCGCCTGGGGGCCGGCCACTCGGGCCCGGGGCGCGGCCGGGGGGGGGGGCGGGGCCGCGCCGTCCTCCCCCCGGGGCGGGCCGCGCCCCCGCCGTTTCCGGCTCTCGCGGGTCAGCCGCGGTAGGCGGTCCAGGAGCTGTTCATGCGGGCCACCTGGCCGGCGGTGAACTGGTACATGCAGGCGTCGTACGTGTAGTCCATGAAGTTGTGGATCGGGTCGACGCCCGCCTTGCTGGCGCAGCTGTCACGGCCGGTCGGGCACTCGAAGGCCGCGCTCTTCTCGGCCGGGGTGTCCGAGACGGAGTCGCCGCTGCCGTTACAGCCGCCCTGGAAGGTGTGGTAGAGCCCCATCCAGTGGCCGACCTCGTGGGTCGCGGTGTCGCCCTCGTTGTAGTTGGCGGAGGAGCCGCCGGGCAGCGAGGAGTCGAGGACGACGACGCCGTCCATGTTCGGCTGGGAGGCGTAGGAGCTGGGGAAGGTGGCCCAGCCGAGCAGCCCGCCGGACAGGTTCGCGGTGTAGAAGTTCAGCGCGTTCGCGCCGCCCTTGCGCAGCGCGGTCTTCATGTTCTTCTCGGCCGTGGAGCCGGACGCCAGGTTGTACCAGGAGGCGTTGTCCGTGTAGTCGGTCCCCGCCAGGGTGAACTGGTAGTTCGTGTTGACGTTGCCGGTGCCCTGGCCGCCGTAGGCCGCGTTGAGGACCGCCAGCTGCTTGCTGATGTCGGTGGACGTCAGCTTTCCGGTCGTACCGGAGTGGATGACGTGGAAGTACACGGGAATGCTCGTGACGGCCTCGGCGGCGCGCAGGCTGCGCTGCTGCTTCGAGGCCTGGTCCAACTTCGCCTTGAGGTCGGCGTCCATGGCCTTGGTCTGGGCCTCGGTGACCTCGTTGGGCTCGGCCGCGTGCTGGTCCTTCGGGCGCGCCACGCGGGCGTTGGCCGCGCCGGTGGCCTCCTCGGCGCACACCTCGGCGCCGGTCTTGGCGGCGGCGAGGGTGGTGGGGGCGGCGAGGGGGGTGAAGGCCAGGGTTCCGGCCAGGACGGCCGTACCCATCAGGCGGCGGCGAAGAAGGGGGGATATGCGGGCAAGAGCGCGCACGTGTGCTCCTCGCGAGTGGGGGAATGGCTGGAGGGATCTCCTCAGCTGGCGCGAAGCTTACGTGCGCATGTCATAAACAGGTCAAGGGTCGTACGTAAAAGATTTGTTGCTTCTGATGCCAATGGGGCGCCTGGTCTGAACCAAGCGCCCCATCAAACCGCAAATTTGACGGTGGGTCAGCGAACCGGCTGGTCGGCCCGCTCCACCTTCTGCGAGCCGTTCAGCGTCCGGTACGAGCGCTCCCAGCGGGCCGTGGCGTCCTGTCGGCGCTTGTCGGACACGACGTAGTAGTCCATCTGCGAGCGCTCGGCCGTCACGTCCAGCACGCCGTAGCCGTGGGAGTCCATGTCCAGCCACTTCACGTGCCGGTTGGCCGCCTTGAGCGCCGTTTCGGCCACCAGAGAGGCCGTGTCCGCCGGGACGTGCAGCATGTCGTCGATGTTGTCGGAGGTCACCGACGTCACCACGAACTCCACGCCCGCGGACCGCGACCACGGGTAGGTGGCCGCCGTCACCGGGACGTCGTTCGCCCACGCCATGTGGATGTCCCCGGTCAGGAAGACGGTGTTGCGGACGCCGCGGTCCGTCAGGTGGCCGAGCAGCTCCTTGCGGTCGTCCGTGTACCCGTCCCACTGGTCCACGTTGATCGCGATACCGCCCGTGGGCAGGCCGAGCAGCTCCGCGAGCGGCTCCAGCAGGTGCGCAGGCAGCGAGCCGAAGGCCACCGGGGAGATCATCACCGAGGTGCCGACCAGCTTCCAGGTCGCCTGAGAGCCCGCCAGACCGGCCTTCAGCCAGTCCAGCTGGGCGCGCCCGGTGAGGGTGCGCTCCGGGTCGTCCACCTTGCCGCTGCCGATTCCGACCTGCTGCGAGCGGAAGCTGCGCAGGTCCAGCAGGTGCAGGTCGGCGAGGGTGCCGAAGCGCAGCCGCCGGTAGACGGTGCCCTCGGTGGAGGTGCGGACCGGCATCCACTCGAAGTACGCCTGGCGGGCGGCCGCCGCGCGGACCGCGAAGTCGCCCTCGGTGCCCGGCGTGTGGTTCTCGGCGCCGCCGGACCAGGCGTCGTTGGCTATCTCGTGGTCGTCCCAGATCGCGATCATCGGGTGCGCCAGGTGCAGGGCCTGGAGGTCGGCGTCCGTCTTGTACTTGCCGTGCCGGGTGCGGTAGTCGGCCAGGGTGAGGATCTCGTGCGCCGGCTCGTGGCGGCGCACGACGTACTTGTCCTCGGGGTAACCCCCGGTCTGGTACTCGTAGATGTAGTCGCCGAGGTGCAGGATCGCGTCCAGGTCGCCGCGCGCGGCCAGGTGGCGGTACGCGGAGAAGTAGCCCGACTCCCAGTTGGCGCAGGAGACCACGCCGAAGCGGACCCCGGGGGTCGTGGCCTCGGCGGCCGGGGCGGTGCGGGTGCGCCCGACCGGGGAGACGGTGGTGCCCGCGGTGAAGCGGTACCAGTACGCCGTCTGCGGCCGCAGGCCGCGCACATCGGCCTTGACCGTGTGGTCGGAGGCGGCGGAGGAGGTCACGGAGCCGCCGGCGACGATCCGGGAGAAGCCCTTGTCCTCGGCGATCTCCCAGGTCACCGTGGTGGCCGCGCCCTTGCCGGAGCCGGGTACGGCCTCGGCGGTGGGGGTGACGCGGGTCCAGAGCAGGATGCCGTCGGGCAGCGGGTCGCCGGAGGCGACGCCGTGCAGGAAGGCGGGGGCGCTCTCGGCGGCGCGGGCGGTGGTGGAGCCCAGCGCGACGATCGGGGCGAGCGCGGCCGTGGCCGCCGCGGCCTTGACGACCGTACGGCGGCGCGGTGCCGACGAGGCGGCAGAAGAAGAGAGATGACTGGTCACGGGCGGTCATATTACTGATCGGTATATGTGCCAGTACAGCCCTGGGAAGGCAACAGGCGGGCGAACTCTGAGAGTTCGCCCGCCTGTCCGCGGAAGGGGAGGGGGGTCAGCCGGCGATGGCCTTGTCGACCGCCGCCGTGAACTGCTCGGCCGACTGCGGGATCGGGTCGATCTTCTTGCCGTCCATCTTCAGCGTCGGGGTGCCCTGGACGCCGCTCTTGTCGAAGACCTTCGACATTTCGAGCGCCCAGCGGTTGTAAGTGCCCTCCTCGACGGCCTTCTTGAACTCGGCGTTGTCCTTGAGCGCCGGCACCTGGTCCGCGATCTTCAGCAGGTAGTCGTCCTTGCCGAACTTGTCGTCCTTCTCCTCCGGGTGGTTCGTCGCGGAGTAGAGGGCCGTCTTGTACTCCAGGAACGCGTCCGGGCTGACGTTCAGCGCCGCGCCCAGAGCGCTCAGGGCGTTCTTCGAACCGGAGCCGCCGAAGCCCTTGTCGAGGAAGGTGGCGCCGATGAACTGGATCTTGTACTTGCCCGCGTCGAGGTCCTTCTTGATCTGCGGGCCGTTCGTCTGCTCGAAGGTCGCGCAGACCGGGCAGCGCGAGTCCTCGTAGAGCTCCAGGGTCTTCTTGGCCTCCGCCTTGCCGATGACGACGGTCGTGCCGTTGTCGCCGGTGGTGTTCTTCGGCTGGACCAGCTTCGAGTCGGCGGCCTTGTCCCACTCGTCGGGCTGGTTCGCCTGCACGACCAGGTAGCCGACGCCGCCGGCCAGGGCGAGGGTCGCGGCGACGCCGCCGGCCACGAATATCTGGCGGCGGACGCGGGCCTTCTTGGCCTGCTGCTCGCGCTCGGCGCGCAGCCGCTCGCGGGCCGCCGCCTTGTTCGCCTGGCTGTTGCGTGCGCTCATGGTGTTCTCCGTGGGGTGTGACTCGGGTGAAAGGGGGGACTGCCGTGTACGTCAGGCGCTCGCGAGCGCGCCGCGTACGGGAGGTCCCCGCCGTCCCACGGAGTGCACGGGGAAGCGGGTACGGGCCCCCGCGCCCGGACGTACCGGCCGCGGCACCCGCCGCGCCGGACCGCAGGCCGCCGCGGCCGAGGCCGCGACCAGCAGCAGCGGACGGAAGGCGAAGGCGGCCACCGCGCGCACCAGCTGCCCCAGCGCGCGCTCGCCGTGCCGCAGCCACACCGCGGCCAGCAGCCCGACGCAGACGTGCCCGCCCAGCAGCAGCCACGGCGTCCACGGCCCGGGCGCCGCCAGCAGCGCCGCCGGATCGGCGACGGGCCCGGCCACCTCGGCCAGCGGGCCGCCCACCGGCGTGCCGCCGCACAGCTCCTCCAGCCCGAGCGCGCGCAGCGGACCCGATACGGGACCGCCCGCCGGGCCGTAGCAGACGTGCTGGCCGGCGGTGAAGACGGTGTCGGCCGCCAGCTCCAGCGGCACGAGCAGGCCGGCGATGGGGCCGAGGCCCCGCTCGCGGCCCGCGAGCGCGTAGGCGATCACGAACACGGCGGCGAAGGCGCCGCCCACCAGCAGGGGAGGCAGCGGTACCCGGGACATGAGGACGTGCGAGCCGGCCGAGAGCAGCACGACGAGCGCGCTGAACAGCGCGGCCCGCAGCGCCCTCGGTCCTGCCCCTGATATGTCCATCGCGGCGAGTCTGCCATGTGTCCCTGTGAAACCGGGTCCTGGGTCCCGGCGGACCAGGGACCTAAGGCATGATCCGGCCGTTGCGGAAGAGGTCCACGAAGATCTGGTGGTCGGCGCGGGCCCGGGCCCCGTAGGCGTGGGCGAAGTCCACCAGCAGGTCCGCGAAGCCCTCCTCATCGGCGGCGATGGCCGCGTCGATGGCCCGCTCCGTCGAGAAGGGCACCAGGGTCTGCCCGCTCTCGTCCGCGTCGGCGGCTCCGTGCATGGTCGCCGTGGCCCGGCCCAGGTCCGCCACGACGGCCGCTATCTCCTGCGGGTCGTCCAGGTCCGACCAGTCCAGGTCCACCGCGTACGGGGAGACCTCGGCGACCAGCTGACCGGCCCCGTCCAGCTCCGTCCAGCCCAGCCACGGGTCGGCGTGCGCCTGGAGGGCCCGCTGGGAGATCACCGTGCGGTGCCCCTCGTGCTGGAAGTAGTCCCGCACCGCCCGCTCGGTGATGTGCCGGGACACCGCCGGGGTCTGCGCCTGCTTGAGGTAGATCACGACGTCGTTCTCCAGAGCGTCGCTGTGCCCCTCCAGCAGGATGTTGTACGAGGGCAGGCCGGCCGAGCCGATCCCGACGCCCCGGCGTCCCACCACGTCCTTGACCCGGTAGGAGTCCGGCCGCACCAGCGACTCGTCGGGCAGGGTCTCCAGGTACCCGTCGAAGGCGGCCAGCACCTTGTAGCGGGTGGCCGCGTCCAGCTCGATCGTCCCCGCGCCGGGCGCGAAGCGGCGCTCGAAGTCCCGTATCTCCGTCATCGAGTCCAGCAGCGAGAAGCGGGTGCGCGAGCGGGCCGAGCGCAGGGCGTCCAGCAGCGGGCCCTCGGCGGTGTCCAGGGTGAAGGAGAGCACCTCCTCCAGCTTGGCCCCGGTGGCCAGGCGATGGATCCGCTCCCGGTAGGCGCCGGCGTAGGTCCGCACCAGCTCGCTGATCTGCTCGTCGCTGAGCGCCTTGGTGTAGCCGATCAGGGCGACGGAGGCGGCGAACCGCTTCAGGTCCCAGGTGAAGGGGCCGACGTAGGCCTCGTCGAAGTCGTTGACGTTGAAGATCAGCCGGCCGTTGGAGTCCATGTAGGTGCCGAAGTTCTCGGCGTGCAGATCGCCGTGGATCCACACCCGCCCGGTGCGCTCGTCCAGATACGGGCCGCCGTGCCGGTCGCGCTCCAGGTCCGCGTAGAAGAGGCAGGCCGTGCCCCGGTAGAAGGCGAACGCGGAGGCCGCCATCTTGCGGAATTTGACCTGGAAGGCAGCGGGGTCGGCGGCGAGCAGCTCGCCGAAGGCGGTATCGAAAACATCGAGGATCTGCTCGGCGCGCTGCTCGTCGGTCGTCTCGGTAACCGCCATGGCGGATGCCTCCTGGTGGTGCGGTGGATCGGCGCTTTTGATCGGGCGCTGCGGACAGGCGTCCTTGGCTCTGCAACGGATGAAGGTACCCGTCGGTGCCCCGGATGTGTCACCCGGGAGACGTAGGATTCGTAGCTGCCGCCCCTCTCTCCCCACCGGAGGACCCCCACCGTGACCAAGCCGCCGTTCACGCACCTGCACGTCCACACCCAGTACTCCCTGCTGGACGGTGCCGCGCGGCTGAAGGACATGTTCAACGCGTGCAACGAGATGGGCATGACGCACATCGCCATGTCCGACCACGGCAACCTGCACGGCGCCTATGACTTCTTCCACACCGCGAAGAAGGCCGGTGTGACCCCGATCATCGGCATCGAGGCGTACGTCGCCCCGGAGTCCCGGCGCAACAAGCGGCGCATCCAGTGGGGCCAGCCGCACCAGAAGCGGGACGACGTCTCCGGCTCCGGCGGTTACACCCACAAGACGATCTGGGCGGCGAACGCCACCGGCCTGAACAACCTCTTCCGGCTGTCGTCCGACGCCTACGCCGAGGGCTGGCTCACCAAGTGGCCGCGCATGGACAAGGAGACGATCTCCAAGTGGTCGGAGGGCCTGATCGCCTCCACCGGCTGCCCCTCCGGCGAGCTGCAGACCCGGCTGCGCCTCGGCCAGTTCGACGAGGCCCTGAAGGCCGCCTCCGAGTACCAGGACATCTTCGGCAAGGACCGGTACTTCCTGGAGCTGATGGACCACGGCATCGAGATCGAGCGCCGGGTCCGCGACGGCCTGCTGGATATCGGCAAGAAGCTCGGCATCCCGCCCCTGGTGACCAACGACTCGCACTACACCTACGCGAGCGAGGCCGGCGCCCACGACGCCCTGCTGTGCATCCAGACCGGCAAGAACCTCTCGGACCCCGACCGCTTCCGCTTCGACGGCACCGGCTACTACCTGAAGTCCACGGACGAGATGTACGCCATCGACTCCTCGGACGCCTGGCAGGAGGGCTGCGCCAACACGAGGCTGGTCGCGGACCAGATCGACACCGAGGGCATGTTCAAGTTCCGGAACCTGATGCCGAAGTTCGACATCCCGGACGGCTACACCGAGGTCACCTGGTTCCGCGAGGAGACCATGCGCGGCATGCACCGCCGCTACCCCGCGGGCATCCCGGACGACCGGATGAAGCAGGCCGAGTACGAGATGGACACGATCATCTCGATGGGCTTCCCCGGCTACTTCCTCGTGGTCGCCGACTTCATCATGTGGGCCAAGAACCAGGGCATCGCTGTGGGCCCCGGCCGAGGCTCCGCGGCCGGCTCGATCGTCGCGTACGCCATGGGCATCACCGACCTCGACCCCCTCACCCACGGTCTGATCTTCGAGCGCTTCCTGAACCCCGAGCGCGTCTCCATGCCCGATGTCGACATCGACTTCGACGAGCGCAGGCGCGTCGAGGTGATCCGGTACGTGACCGAGAAGTACGGCGCCGACAAGGTCGCCATGATCGGCACCTACGGCACCATCAAGGCCAAGAACGCGATCAAGGACTCCGCCCGGGTCCTGGGCTACCCGTACGCCATGGGCGACCGGCTCACCAAGGCCATGCCCGCCGACGTCCTCGGCAAGGGCATCCCGCTCTCCGGCATCCTCGACCCGCAGCACCCGCGCTACGGCGAGGCCGGCGAGATCCGCGGGATGTACGAGAACGAGCCGGACGTCAAGAAGGTCATCGACACCGCGCGCGGCGTGGAGGGCCTGGTCCGCCAGATGGGCGTGCACGCCGCCGGCGTCATCATGTCCAGCGAGACGATCACCGACCACGTGCCGGTCTGGGTCCGCCACTCCGACGGCGTCACCATCACCCAGTGGGACTACCCGAGCTGCGAGTCGCTCGGCCTGCTGAAGATGGACTTCCTCGGCCTGCGCAACCTCACGATCATGGACGACGCCGTCAAGATGGTGAAGGCCAACAAGGGGATCGACATCGATCTCCTGGCCCTCCCGCTCGACGACCCCAAGACCTTCGAACTGCTCGGCCGCGGTGACACCCTCGGCGTCTTCCAGTTCGACGGCGGGCCCATGCGCTCCCTGCTGCGCCTGATGAAGCCCGACAACTTCGAAGACATCTCCGCCGTGTCCGCCCTGTACCGGCCGGGCCCGATGGGCATGAACTCGCACACGAACTACGCCCTGCGAAAGAACAAGCAGCAGGAGATCACCCCGATCCACCCGGATCTGGAGAAGCCCCTCGAAGAGGTGCTCGCGGTCACCTACGGCCTGATCGTCTACCAGGAGCAGGTGCAGAAGGCCGCCCAGATCATCGCCGGGTACTCGCTCGGCGAGGCCGACATCCTGCGCCGCGTGATGGGCAAGAAGAAGCCCGAGGAGCTGGCGAAGAACTTCACCATCTTCCAGGAGGGCGCCCGGAAGAACGGCTACAACGACAAGGCCATCCAGGCCCTGTGGGACGTACTGGTCCCCTTCGCCGGCTACGCCTTCAACAAGGCCCACTCGGCCGCGTACGGCCTGGTCTCCTACTGGACCGCCTACCTCAAGGCGAACTTCCCGGCCGAGTACATGGCCGGCCTGCTCACCTCGGTCAAGGACGACAAGGACAAGTCCGCGATCTACCTGAACGAGTGCCGCCGGATGGGCATCAAGGTGCTCCCGCCGAACGTCAACGAGTCGGAGCCGAACTTCGCCGCCCAGGGCGACGACGTGATCCTCTTCGGCCTCACCGCGGTCCGCAACGTCGGCCAGAACGTCGTCGAGTCGATCATCAAGACCAGGAAGGCCAAGGGGAAGTACTCCACCTTCCCCGACTTCCTGGACAAGGTCGAAGCCGTCGTCTGCAACAAGCGGACCATCGAGTCGCTGATCAAGGCCGGCGCCTTCGACGAGATGGGCCACACCCGCAAGGGCCTGGTCGCGCACCACGAACCGATGATCGACAACGTCGTCGCGGTCAAGCGCAAGGAAGCCGAGGGACAGTTCGACCTGTTCGGCGGAATGGGCGACGAGGGCGCGAGCGACGAGCCGGGATTCGGCCTCGACGTCGAGTTCTCCGACATCGAGTGGGAGAAGTCCTACCTGCTCGCCCAGGAGCGCGAGATGCTCGGCCTCTACGTCTCCGACCACCCGCTCTTCGGCCTGGAGCACGTGCTCTCCGACAAGACCGACGCCGGAATCTCCCAGCTCACCGGCGGCGAGCACTCCGACGGCGCCGTCGTCACCATCGGCGGCATCATCTCCGGCCTCCAGCGCAAGATGACCAAGCAGGGCAACGCCTGGGCCATCGCCACCGTCGAGGACCTCGCCGGCTCCATCGAGTGCATGTTCTTCCCGGCCACCTACCAGCTCGTCTCCACCCAGCTGGTCGAGGACACCGTCGTCTTCGTCAAGGGCCGCCTCGACAAGCGCGAGGACGTCCCCCGCCTGGTCGCCATGGAGATGATGGTCCCCGACCTGACCTCCGCCGGGACCAACGCCCCGGTCGTCCTCACCATCCCGACCGTCAAGGTCACCCCGCCGATGGTGACCCGTCTGGGGGAGATCCTGCGCCACCACAAGGGCAACACCGAGGTGCGGATCAAGCTCCAGGGGCCGCGCACCACCACCGTGCTGCGCCTCGACAAGCACCGGGTCCAGCCCGACCCGGCGCTCTTCGGCGACCTCAAGGTGCTGCTCGGCCCGTCCTGCCTGGCCGGCTAGCGCGCAGACGCGAACGCGGAGCCGCGAACGCGGAGACGAAGAGCCGCGAACGCGAGACGTGAAGAGGGGCGCGCCCGGGATCCGGGCGCGCCCCTCTTCGTGCCGCTCGCGGAGGCGCGTCAGTTGTGGCCGAACCGCTTCGACTTGCCCTTGCGGGCCATGTCCATCGGGGTCGGTGCCGAGGACGCCGACTCGGGCGAGGACTCCGTCGAGCCCTTCTGGAGATCCTGCTGCGGCGAACGGCTCTGCTGCTTCTGCGGCTGCTTCTGGTTCTTGTTCTTGGCCATGGTGGAGCCTCCGTGAGGGTCTAGGGGCCAGGACCGCCTTCACACTCACACAGCGGCAGAAAGTGCGCATTTTGGATCATTACTGCGCGTAGTCGGCGGTCCTTTCCCCTCCCGCGCGAGATCCGCCACGCCGATGATCGAGTTCCGGCCTTCAACCCCCTTGCGGTCGGGCAGACTCGGGGAAACTCCAAGGACCCCCAGGGAAGAGGGTGGTACGCGTGGACCGCTGCGTCGTCCTGGTGGACGCCGGCTATCTGCTGGGCGCCGCCGCGAGCCTTCTCGCAGGGGAGCCCTCCCGCTCCCGGATCACCGTCGACCATGCCGCACTGATCCAGGGCCTGCGCGAGCGCGCCGAGGCCGACACCGAGCAGCCGCTGCTACGGATCTACTGGTTCGACGGTGCACCCGACCGGGTGCCGCAGCCCGAGCACCGCCGGCTGCGCGTCATGTCCCGGGTCACCGTCCGGCTGGGCGCCCTGACCCGCAGCGACGGGCGCTGGGCCCAGAAGGGCGTCGACGCCGCCATGCACGCCGAGCTCACCGAGCTGGCCCGCAACCGCGCCTGCTCCGACGTCGTCCTGGTCACCGGCGACGGAGACCTCCTGCCCGGCCTGATGTCCGCCAAGGAACACGGGGTCGCCGTACACCTCTGGGCCGTCCAGGCGGCCGACGGCGACTACAACCAGTCCGAGGACCTCGTCGCCGAAGCGGACGAGCGCCGCGTCCTGGACCGCACCTGGATCACCCGGGCCGTCCGCGCCCGCGACCTCGCCGGACTGTGCGCCCCGGCACCCGCCCCCCGGCCCGAGATCGCCGCCATCCTCTCGGCCCCGCTGCCCGAGGCGGCCCTGGCCGAGGCCGCGCGCAACGGCAACGGCGCCGCGGCCCCCGCCGCGCCCGAGGAGCACGGCACCCCCGTACCGGCACCCGCCGGCGCCGGCGGCAAGAGCGTCCCCACGCCCAAGGACCTCGCGGGCTCGCTGCGCGCCCCCGCACAGGGCGCCCCCGTGGGCGGCCAGAACAACGGCCCGCAGGCCGCCCCGGCCGGCAGCGCCCTGCGCTGGTCCTCCGACAAGGGCTGGATCGACCGGGCCGGACCGCTCGGCGAGCCCGCCGAGACGGCCTCCCTGCCCACCCTCGCCCAGCTCACCTCCGCCGAACAGCGCTGGGCGGACCGCGAGGAGGACATCACCACCGTCGGCGGCGACCCCTTCGAGGTCGGCCAGGTCTTCGCCCGCCGCTGGATGGAACGGCTGCCCGAGACCGTGCACCTGCAGAAGCTCGCCACCATGTACCCGCGGATCCCGCACCGGATCGACGGGGAGCTGCTGCGCTACGCCGCCCGGTTCGGCCTCCTGGCCCACAAGGACGACCAGATCGACGAGCACGACCGGTACGCCATCCGGGCCGGGTTCTGGCGCGAGATCGACGTACGGGCCGCCGCCGAGCACCTGTCCGCGACACCGGGCCAGGCCGCCCAGGCCCCCGTCCCGGCCGCCCCGGCAGCCGAGTAGGGGCGGGAACCCCGTAGGCTGCTCCCTCGTGAGTACGGGCACAGCACAGGCGGAAAACGGCGTGGCGGCGGCCGGGGGGTCCACCTCCGACGTGGTCTGCGCGGTGCGTGACCTGGTCAAGACCTATCCGGCGGTACGGGGACGGCGCGGGGCTCCCGCCCTGCCCGAGACCCGCGCCACCGACGGGATCTCCCTGGACGTCCGGCGCGGCGAGATCTTCGGTCTGCTCGGCCCCAACGGCGCCGGCAAGTCGACGCTGGTCCGGCAGCTGACCGGGCTCATGCGGCCCGACTCCGGCGCCGTGACCCTGCTCGGCCACGACCTCGTACGCCACCCCGAGCGCGCGGCCCGGCTGCTCGCCTACCTGGGGCAGGAGTCCACCGCCCTCGACGAGCTCACGGTGGCACTGGCCGCCGAGACCACCGCGCGGCTGCGCGGGCTCGGCGTACGGGAGGCACGGGCCGAGCGGGACTCCGTACTGGAGGAACTCGGGCTGACCGACATCGCCGGGCGGCCCCTGAAGAAACTTTCCGGCGGGCAGCGGCGCCTCGCGTGCGTCGCCGCCGCGCTGGTGGGGGAGCGTCCGGTGCTGGTCCTCGACGAACCCACGACCGGCATGGACCCGGTGGCCCGGCGGGCCGTCTGGGCGGCCGTCGACCGGCGGCGCGCCGAGGCCGGGGCCACCGTGCTGCTGGTCACCCACAACGTCATCGAGGCCGAGACCGTCCTCGACCGGGTCGCCGTCATCGACCAGGGCCGGGTCATCGCCTGCGACACCCCGGCCGGGCTCAAGGCGGAGGTCTCCGACGAGGTCCGCCTGGAGCTGGTGTGGCGGACCGCGCCGCCGCTGGAGGTGCCGGAGGTCGCGGCGCTCGCGCCGGCGGCCGCCGAGTCCGGGCGGCGCTGGGTGCTGCGGCTCGGCCAGGACGAGGCCCGGGCCGCGGTCGCCGCGGTGACCGGGGGGCCGGCCTTCGCCGCCCTCGACGATTTCACTCTGGCGACGCCGAGCCTGGAGGACGTGTACCTCGCGCTGGGCGGGCGTACCTCGAAGGGACTGGTGAAGGCGTGACGACCGCCCTTCCCGCTGTGGGTGTGCTCGCGCCGCGGGCGCGGTTCTTCCCAGCGCTGGCCGCGGTGTACCGGGCGCAGCTCTCGCGGGCCCGCGTGTCGCGGATCCCGCTGCTGTTCGTGGCCACCTTCCAGTCCGTCGGGATCATGATCCTGATGCGCGGGGTCGTCGACGGCGGCTCCGAGGCGCGCGCCGTGGTCGCCGGGTCCTCGGTACTGGTCGTCGCCTTCGTCGCGCTGAACCTGCTCGCGCAGTACTTCGGACAGCTGCGGGCCAGCGGGGGGCTCGACCACTACGCCACCCTGCCCGTGCCGCCCGCCTCGGTGGTGCTGGGCGCGGCCGCCGCGTACGCCTCCTTCACGCTGCCGGGGACGCTGGTGACGGCCGTCTTCGGGTGCGTGCTGTTCGGGCTGCCGATGGGCGGGCTGTGGATCCTGGCCGCGGTGGTACCGCTGGCCGGGGCCGCGCTGGCCGGCCTCGGGGCGGCGCTGGGGCTGCTCGCGCCGCGCCAGGAGCTGGCCACGCTGGCCGGGCAGCTGGGCATGTCGGCGGCGCTGCTGCTGGGGGTGCTGCCGCCGGAGCGGATGCCCGACGTGATCGTGTGGGCGCGGGACCTGCTCCCGTCGACGTACGGGGTCGAGGCGTTCGCGCGGACCTTCGCGCCGCACCCGGACTGGGCCGCGGTCGTCCTCGACCTCGGCGTGTGCGCGGCCGTCGGGGTGCTCTCGCTGGCCGTCGCGACGTGGGCGTACCGGCGGGCGTCGGTCCGCTGACGCGGGTACGGGCGCGGGTGTCGGGCACGCTGCCGGTGCCGGGCGGCGTCCGCCGTGCAGGACCTGGCACGATGTGGGGGTGACCGAAGCCGTGACCCCTCATGACCTGCCGCCGTCGCCGCTCCCGCCGGAGTCCGACGCGGCCATCACCCCGGCGGACATCCGCGACGGGGCCGCCGTCGCCCTGACGGTGGGAGTGGCCGGCGTACTGCTCGGGATGCTGTGGGCCTGGCTCGCGCCGCGGGTGCAGTACGTCTCGAACGGTGAGGCCGTCTTCCTGCGGAACACCGAGAGCGAGGCGCGGATCGGGTCCGACGGGACGTTCCTGCTGCTGTCGGCCGGGCTGGGCGTGCTGAGCGCGGTGCTCGTGTTCCTGTGGCGCAGGCGGGGCGGTGTCCCGCTGGTGATCGGGCTGGTGGTCGGGTCCTGCTTCGCCTCGCTCGTGGGGTGGCGGCTGGGGCTGTGGCTCGGGCCGACGTCGGACCTGGTCGAGGCGGCGAAGCGGGCGGGCAAGGGGGTTCCCTTCGACGCGCCGCTGGAGCTGTTGGCGCACGGGGTGCTGCTGGGGTGGCCGATGGTGGCCGTCGTGGTCCACCTGGGCCTGACGGCCCTGTGGGGCCCGCGGGATCCGGAGCCGCTGCCGGAGTGGCACGACGCCGTTTATCCGCCGGTGCACGTGCATGCCCCGGGCGCGGATGCCGCGCCGGAGCCGCCGCGCGGAGCCGCCTCTTAACGCGCCCCTCGCGCCGCTGCGCGGGCTTCGGCGCGCTGCGCCGGACTCCGTCCGTCGGGGTGCGGGGCGGGGCCGGGGGCGCGGGTTGCCGCTGCGCGGAGCGGTCCCCTACCCGCCCTTCCACCGTTCCCCGGGCTCTGCCCGGACCCGCGCCTCAAACGCCGGCGGGGCTGGATTTGGCTGATGCCGCCGGCCTGGCGGGCTGGATGCTACGGGCGGGCGATGGGGGCGAGCAGGGCGCCGGTCAGGGCGGTGAGGGCGGTCGGGGGGAGTTCGACCTCCAGGCCGCGGCGGCCCGCCGAGACGCAGATCGTGGCGTGCCCAGAGGCGGACGCGTCGACCACCGTGCGCAGGCGCTTGCGCTGCCCCAGGGGGGAGATGCCGCCGCGGACGTAGCCGGTGGTGCGCTCCGCCAGCGCCGGGTCGGCCATCGCCGCCCGCTTGCCGGAGACGGCCGTCGCCAGCGCCTTCAGGTCCAGCGAGCCCGAGACCGGGACCACCGCCACCGTGAGGACCCCGTCCACCTCCGCGACCAGGGTCTTGAAGACCCGGTCCGGGGAGACCCCCATGGCCTGCGCCGCCTCCTCGCCGTACGAGGGGTGCGCCGGGTCGTGCTCGTACGCGTGCACCGAGAACTCCGCACCGGCCGCCGTGAGGGCCGCGATCGCCGGGGTTCCGGCCGGCGGCTTCTTCTTCGCCATCAGTTCGGGCTCGTCGGGGTGCGCGTCAGGTCCACCGCCGGGAGCGACGGCAGGTGGCGGATCACCGCGGTCTCCGCGCGCAGCAGCTTCAGTTCCTCCGCGAGCCGGGTCGCGGTGTCCGGGGCCTGGAGCAGGCGCTGCTTCGCCGGGATGTCCAGCACCGCCGCCGCGGCCACCAGGTACGAGACCACCGATGGCTCGTCGGGCAGCTCCGTCCCCGTCAGGGAGCGTTCGCGGGCTCCGGCCAGTCGCTTCTGGTAGTTGCGGAAGGCCCGCAGCACCCCCTCGGCCAGCGCTCCCGCGCCGTCGCCGGAGTCCTCCGGGAGTTCCTCCAGCTCCGCCGTCAGGAACGGGCCCGAGGGGTCCACGGAGAGCAGCCGCACCCGCGTGGTGCCCGTCGCGAGGACTTCGAAGCTGCCGTCCTCCCGCTCCCGGATCGTCGCCGCGTCCGCGATGCAGCCGACGCGGTGGAAGGCCTGGATCGGATCGGCGCCGAAACCGGCGGCCGGACCGCGCTCGGGCACCGCGGTCTGGTCCGGCAGGCCCGGGGCGGTCGGCGCGACCTCGCGGCCGTCGCGGATGGCGACGACCGCGAAACGGCGCGGCTCTTCCTCGCCCGTCTTCAGCAACTCGCGCATCATGGCGCGATAACGCTCCTCGAAGATGTTCAGCGGGAGGACGAGTCCCGGGAACAGCACCGAGTTCAGGGGGAAGAGGGGCAGGCGAACGGTGGTCACGACGCACAGGGTAGTGGCCCGTGCCCTGGACCGTCTCTCCCGCCGGTCACCCCCGCCTCAGCAGCCGGGAGGCGCCCGCCGCCACGGTCGTGGCCAGGATCCACCCCAGGACGACCAGCGTCGCCGCCCCCCACTGCCATCCGCCCGACAACTTCCACTGGCCGTCCTGGCCGAGATCGATCACGGGCAGCAGGAGATCCAGGGCGAAGAGGGCGGCGTCCCACTGCGGATGCTCGTCCTCCTTGATCGCCGTGGGCTCGCCGTGCCAGGAGAAGAGCAGGGTGCCCGCCGCCCACAGGACGGCCATCCACAGCGCGGCCCGGCCCGGACGGTAGCCGTAGACCACCGTCCAGTCCTGGAGGTACCCCCACGCCTTCACCCCCGGCGGCAGCGTCGCCCGGCGTCTGCGCTGCTTGGCGAGGAGCACCTCGCGGGCCTCCGCGTCCTCCCCGGACGCGCGCAGGACCGCGGCGAGGCGCTCGTACGGTTCCGGCGAGTACTCGGGCGTGGCCGCCGCCACCCAGGCCAGCCGGCGGGAGAGGGGGAAGTGGCCGCGGGGCGCGAGGTTCTCGTAGACGAAGCCCTCGATGGACACCCCGCCCGGTCCCGGCCAGCTCGTGGCGGTGTCGACCAGCTTGACCACCTTGGCCCCGGACACCACCACGCGCCCGCGCTCCGGCCGCTCGCCCACGAAGCGGAACTCCGGGGTCTGGATCCGGCGCAGCGATATCTCCTGCTCGTCGGTCAGCACGAACCGCGCGCCGTAGAAGTCGATGGCGTCGCCGAAGCGCCCGTCGTCCACCCGCAGCCCGCCCCGGCACTCGAAGCGCTGCGCCCGCTGGCCGCGCGTCGGCGTCAGCCCCAGCCCGTACGGGGGAGTGGAGGAGTTCGTGCCGGGCACGTGGTCCAGGGCGATCGAGGTCAGGTACAGGGTCCGCTCGACGGTCAGCTGGGGCGCGTTGAGCGCGAACCGCCCGTACGGATTGCGCAGCCGGGCCCCGCGCAGGTTCATCGACACGCCGACCTTGGCGCCGCGCAGGCTCACCTCCCCGTACGTCTCCAGCAGCTCGCCCTGGAAGTCCTGCGCGACCGATATCCCGTCGGCGGTGATCGCCCGCCCCTTGTTGTCGCGCTGCACCACGGCCTGGCTGATCAGCAGGTCGGTGCCGATCTGCGCGTCGGTCAGCCGGATCCCGCGGGCCACCCGGCACCGCGGCAGGTGTAAGTCGCCCTCGGTGTGCAGCCGCGCCGCCTCCAGCCGGGGTACGGCGCAGTTCATCAGCCGCAGCGTGCCGAAGCGGGCCTCCGAGAGCTGGACCTCGCTGTCGAAGCGGCAGGACTGGAGTTCGACGTACGGGGAGACCGTGCCGCCGGAGAGGTCGAGGCGGCCGGTGATGCGCACGCCGCGCAGCTTCAGCGAGGCGACCCGGCCCGGGACCGGCGGCGGTCCGTGGAGCAGCAGCAGTGCCACCACCCGGGCGCGGACGGTGCGCTCGGGGCCCCAGACCCGGTCGCCGTGCGGATCGTCCTCAGCGGCTGCCCGAGTGCTGAGATCGCAGACGCTGCCCGTTCGGTACGCGCTCCACATGCGGCGTTCCGGTCCGGTCAGATCGGCCGGCTCCTCGTCCGCGCGTGTTTCGGCCATGGCGGCCCCCCTCCGCTGGTCAAACCCTTCGCAGCCGCTGCCCGCGCACTGCGTGTACACGAACGCTAACGGCCGCCGGTGACATCCGGGGCGTGTATCAACCAGTGATACGGGCGAACGGTGCCGTGAGGCGGTCTGAGAGAATCGGGGGGTGATCTCTCGTATCGACCTGCGCGGTGACGCCCTCCCCGAGGGTGGCGCCCTGCGCGATCTGCTGCCCCGTGCCGAGTTCGACGTGGAAGCCGCCCTGGACAAGGTGCGGCCCATCTGCGAGGACGTCCATCATCGTGGCACGGCGGCGCTGATCGAGTACGCGCAGAAGTTCGACGGAGTGAAGCTGGAGCAGGTCAGGGTGCCCGCCGAGGCCCTCAAGACCGCTCTCGACGAGCTCGACCCCGCCGTCCGCGCCGCCCTGGAGGAGTCCATCCGGCGCGCCCGGATCGTGCACCGGGGCCAGCGCCGCACCGAACACACCACCCACGTGGTCCCCGGCGGAACCGTGACCGAGAAGTGGGTTCCGGTGGAACGCGTGGGGCTGTACGCCCCGGGCGGCCGCTCGGTGTACCCGTCCTCCGTCGTCATGAACGTCGTACCGGCCCAGGAGGCGGGCGTCGAGTCGATCGCGCTCGCGTCCCCGCCGCAGGCCGACTTCGACGGCCTGCCGCACCCGACGATCCTCGCCGCGTGCGCGCTGCTCGGCGTGGACGAGGTGTACGCGGCCGGCGGCGCCCAGGCCGTCGCGATGTTCGCGTACGGCACCGACGAGTGCGCCCCGGCGAACATGGTGACCGGCCCCGGCAACATCTGGGTCGCCGCCGCCAAGCGCTACTTCACCGGGAAGATCGGCATCGACACCGAGGCCGGCCCGACCGAGATCGCCGTCCTCGCCGACTCCACGGCCGACCCGGTGCACGTCGCCGCCGACCTGATCAGCCAGGCCGAGCACGACCCGCTGGCCGCCGCCGTGCTCGTCACGGACTCCGCGGAGCTCGCGGAAGCCGTGGAGAAGGAACTGGAGCCGCAGGTCGCGGCCACCAAGCACGTCGAGGACCGGATCAAGCCGGCCCTCGCGGGCAAGCAGTCCGCGATCGTGCTGGTCGACAGCCTGGAGGACGGCCTCAAGGTCGTCGACGCGTACGGCGCCGAGCACCTGGAGATCCAGACCGCCGACGCGCCCGCCTGGGCCGCCCGGGTGCGCAACGCCGGCGCGATCTTCGTCGGCCCCTGGGCCCCGGTCTCGCTCGGCGACTACTGCGCCGGATCCAACCACGTGCTGCCCACCGGCGGCTGCGCCTGCCACTCCTCGGGCCTGTCCGTGCAGTCCTTCCTGCGCGGCATCCACATCGTCGACTACACGCGCGACGCCCTCGCCGAGGTCACCCACCACGTGGTGACGCTCGCCGAGGCCGAGGACCTCCCCGCGCACGGCGCGGCCCTCAAGGCCCGCTTCGGATGGAAGGTGCCGACCCAGTGACCGCCATCGGAATCGACGACCTCCCCATCCGGGACGAGCTGCGCGGCAAGACCCCGTACGGCGCCCCGCAGCTCGACGTGCCCGTCCAGCTGAACACCAACGAGAACCCCTACGAGCTCCCCGAGGAGCTCGTCGCGCGGATCGCCGAGCGCGTCACGGAAGCCGCCCGCACCCTCAACCGCTACCCCGACCGGGACGCGGTCGAGCTGCGCACCGAGCTGGCCGCCTACCTCACCCGTACGGCCAAGCACCCGGTCGCGCGGGAGAACGTATGGGCCGCCAACGGCTCCAACGAGGTCATCCAGCAGCTGCTGCAGGCCTTCGGCGGGCCCGGCCGCACCGCGATCGGCTTCGAGCCCTCGTACTCGATGCACGCGCTGATCTCCCGCGGCACCGGCACCGGCTGGATCTCAGGCCCGCGCCGGGACGACTTCACCATCGACGTGGAGGCGGCCGAGCAGGCCATCGCGGAGCACGCCCCCGACGTCGTCTTCATCACCTCGCCCAACAACCCCACGGGTACCGCGGTCGAGGCGGAGACCGTCCTCGCCCTCTACGACGCCGCCCAGGCGGCCAAGCCCTCGCTGGTCGTCGTGGACGAGGCGTACGTGGAGTTCAGCCACCGCGACTCGCTGCTGCCCCTCATCGAGGGCCGCCCGAACATGGTGGTCTCCCGGACCATGTCCAAGGCCTTCGGCGCGGCCGGCCTGCGCCTGGGCTACCTGGCCGCGCACCCCGCGGTCGTGGACGCCGTACAGCTGGTGCGCCTGCCGTACCACCTGTCGGCCGTCACCCAGGCGACCGCGCTGGCCGCCCTGGAGCACACCGACACCCTCCTCGGCTACGTCGAGCAGCTCAAGGTCGAGCGGGACCGCCTGGCCGTCGAACTGCGGGGACTGGGCTACGAGGTCACCGAGTCCGACGCGAACTTCATCCAGTTCGGGAAGTTCGAGGACTCCCACACCGCCTGGCAGAAGATCCTCGACCAGGGCGTCCTGGTCCGGGACAACGGCGTACCGGGCCGGCTGCGGGTCACCGCGGGCACCCCGGCCGAGAACGACGCGTTCCTGGAAGCGGTTCGCGCACTGAAGAAGGAGCAGCACGCATGAGCCGCATCGGACGGGTCGAACGGACCACGAAGGAGACCTCGGTCCTCGTCGAGATAAACCTCGACGGCACCGGCCAGGTCGACGTCTCGACGGGCGTGGGCTTCTACGACCACATGCTCGACCAGCTCGGCCGCCACGGCCTCTTCGACCTCACGGTCAAGACCGAGGGCGACCTGCACATCGACACCCACCACACCATCGAGGACACCGCCCTCGCGCTCGGCGCCGCCTTCCGGCAGGCCCTCGGCGACAAGGTGGGCATCTACCGCTTCGGTAACTGCACCGTGCCGCTCGACGAGTCCCTCGCGCAGGTGACCGTTGACCTCTCCGGCCGCCCGTACCTCGTGCACACCGAGCCCGAGAACATGGCGCCGATGATCGGCACCTACGACACGACGATGACCCGGCACATCTTCGAGTCCTTCGTCGCGCAGGCCCAGATCGCCCTGCACATCCACGTCCCGTACGGCCGCAACGCCCACCACATCGTGGAGTGCCAGTTCAAGGCCCTCGCCCGCGCCCTGCGCTACGCCGCCGAGTTCGACACGCGCGCGGCCGGCATCCTGCCCTCCACGAAGGGCGCGCTCTAGCCGTGAACGGCCTCAACACCATCCTGATCGTCATCGGCCTGTTCCTGGCCGGTGGCGTGTACTCCTTCCAGAAGCAGCAGATGCCCAAGTCGGTCGTCGTTCTGCTCGCCATCGCCTCCGCGATGTGTCTCGTCGCCGGAGTCCTGCGAATCCAAGGAATCTGGGAATGAGCGCTGCTGCCCCTACCAAGAAGGTCGTGGTCTTCGACTACGGCTTCGGCAACGTCCGCTCCGCCGAGCGCGCCCTCGCGCGCGCCGGCGCGGACGTGGAGATCACCCGCGACTACGACAAGGCCATGGACGCCGACGGACTCCTCGTCCCCGGCGTCGGCGCCTTCTCCGCCTGCATGCAGGGCCTGCGGTCCGTCCGAGGCGACTGGATCATCGGCCGCCGGCTCTCCGGCGGACGCCCGGTCATGGGCATCTGCGTCGGCATGCAGATCCTCTTCGAACGCGGTATCGAGCACGGCGTCGAGACCGAGGGCCTGGACGAGTGGCCCGGCACGGTCGGCCCGCTCAGGGCCCCGATCGTCCCCCACATGGGCTGGAACACCGTCGAGGCCCCGGCCGACAGCCAGGCCTTCGCCGGACTCGACGCCGACGCCCGGTTCTACTTCGTGCACTCCTACGCGGCGCACGACTGGTCCCTGGAAGTCACCAACCCGCTGATCCGCGCCCCCAAGGTCACCTGGGCCACCCACGGCGAACCCTTCGTCGCGGCGGTGGAGAACGGGGCCCTGTGGGCCACCCAGTTCCACCCCGAGAAGTCGGGCGACGCCGGAGCCCAGCTCCTCACCAACTGGATCGAGACCCTGTGATGACTGTGCCCTCAGCGAAGCTGGAACTGCTCCCCGCGGTCGACGTCCGCGACGGCCAGGCCGTACGCCTCGTGCACGGCGTGTCCGGCAGCGAGACCTCCTACGGCTCCCCGCTGGAGGCGGCCCTCGCCTGGCAGGCCGCGGGCGCCGAATGGCTGCACCTGGTCGACCTCGACGCCGCCTTCGGCACCGGTGACAACCGCGACCTGGTCGCCGGGATCACCGGCGCCATGGACATCAAGGTCGAGCTGTCCGGCGGCATCCGCGACGACGCCTCGCTCGCCGCCGCCCTGGCCACCGGCTGCACCCGCGTCAACCTCGGCACCGCCGCCCTGGAGACCCCCGAGTGGGCCGCCAAGGCCATCGCCGAGCACGGCGACCGGATCGCGATCGGCCTCGACGTACGCGGCACCACCCTCAAGGGCCGCGGCTGGACCAGCGAGGGCGGGGACCTCTACGAGACCCTCGCCCGCCTGGACTCCGAGGGCTGCGCCCGCTACGTCGTCACCGACATCGGCAAGGACGGCACCCTGACCGGCCCCAACCTGGAGCTGCTCCGCAACGTCTGCGCCGCCACCGACCGGCCCGTCGTCGCCTCCGGCGGCGTCTCCTCCCTGGACGACCTGCGCGCGCTGTCCGAGCTGGTGCCGCTGGGCGTCGAGGGCGCGATCGTCGGCAAGGCCCTGTACGCCAAGGCCTTCACCCTGGAAGAAGCCCTGAAGGTGGTCTCCGCATGAGCAGCACTCCCGATGTCCGCCGCATCTCCTCCGGCGGCGCCTACGAGGACGTCATCGGCTACTCCCGCGCCGTCCAGCTCCCCAACGGCCTCGTCCTGGTCTCCGGCTGCACCGCCGCCGCCGCCAACGGCCCGTACGACCAGGCCGTCGGCGCCTTCGGCGTCGCCTTCAAGGCGCTGGCGCAGGCGGGCCTCGGCCCCGAGCACGTGGTGCGCACCCGGATGTACCTCACGCACGCCCGGGACGTGGACGAGGTCGGCCGCGCCCACAAGACGCTGTTCGACGAGGTCCGCCCCGCCGCCTCCATGATCATCGTCTCCGGCTTCGTCGACCCCAGCATGGTCGTCGAGGTCGAGGTCGAGGCGTACAAGGAGGTGTCCCCGTGACCCTCGCCGTACGGGTGATCCCCTGCCTGGACGTGGACAACGGCCGGGTCGTCAAGGGCATCAACTTCCAGAACCTGCGCGACGCGGGCGACCCGGTGGAGATGGCCAAGCTGTACGACGCCGAAGGCGCCGACGAGCTGACCTTCCTCGACATCACCGCGTCCTCCGGGAACCGCGAGACCACCTACGACGTGGTGCGCCGCACCGCCGAGCAGGTCTTCATCCCGCTGACCGTGGGCGGCGGGGTCCGCGCCGCGGACGACGTGGACAAGCTGCTGCGGGCGGGCGCGGACAAGGTCGGCGTGAACACCGCCGCCATCGCCCGGCCCGAGCTGATCAAGGAGATCGCGGAGCGCTTCGGCCGGCAGGTGCTCGTGCTGTCGGTGGACGCCCGCCGCACCGCCACCGGCTCCTTCGAGGTCACCACGCACGGCGGCCGCCGCGGCACCGGCATCGACGCCGTCGAGTGGGCGCACCGGGCGGCCGAACTGGGCGCCGGGGAAATCCTGTTGAACTCGATGGACGCGGACGGTACCAAGAACGGGTACGACACCGAGATGATCGCGGCCGTGCGCAAGCACGTCACGGTCCCGGTGATCGCCTCGGGCGGCGCGGGCGAGCTCGCGCACTTCCCGCCGGCGATCGAGGCGGGCGCCGACGCGGTGCTCGCGGCGTCGGTGTTCCACTTCGGCGACCTGCGGATCTCCGAGGTCAAGGCCGTTCTGCGCGAGGCGGGCCACCCGGTCCGCTGAACCGCGCAGCTCGATTCGCCCGGGGGCGGGGCTCGAACCGGAACGTGTGGCGCCGGTGCTGGTCCTCACCCTGGTCCCGCGCTTCCCCCGGGCGGGGGCGGTCCAGAACCTCACCCTGATCCTCGGCTCGGCCGGCATCGGAGCCCTGGCGCCACCGCCGACGATTGCCTCGGCGGTGGCGCTGGACCCGGTGTTCCTCGCCGGGGGCGCGCTGAGCATGGCGGGCGCCGTCGTCGGCACGTCGGCGCCCGCGGTCCGCCGCGCGGAACTGGCCTTCGCCCGAGCGGCCCGTCCCCGGCGGGGTCAGATGCCGAGCTTGGCCGTCGTCAGGGCGGCCACCGCCGACTTCTCGCCGTCGAGCTCCACCGCGGCGGCGTCCTGGCGGCCGAAGCAGAACAGCGTCAGCTCGCCCGGCTCGCCCGTCACCGTCACCACCGGCGCGCCCTTGTGCGCCACCGCCGTCTGGCCGTTGGGGCGGCGCAGCACCAGGCCCACCGGGGAGCGGCGGCCCGTCAGGCGGGCCAGCTTCTCCAGCCGGGACCACAGCGCGTCCGAGAACACCGGGTCCAGCGCCCGCGGCGACCAGTCCGGCTGCGCACGGCGCACGTCCTCCGCGTGCACGTAGAACTCCACCGCGTTCGCCGCCTCGTCGATCTGCTTCAGCGCGTACACCGAGAGCTTCGGCGGGCCGGTGCGGATCAGCTGGATGAGCTCCTCGTACGGCTTGGCCGTGTACTCGGCCATCGCCGCGTCCAGACGGCCCTTCAGCACGTTCAGCAGCAGACCGCCCGCCGCGTCCGGCCGGCGCTCCCGGACGACCACGTGCGCCGCCAGCTCCCGCGCGCTCCAGCCGTCGCACAGCGTCGGAGCCTCGGGACCGGCCGCTTCCAACAGGTCGGCCAACAGCAGTCGTTCACGCTTCGCATGGGTAGACATGCGGGCCAGCCTACGGCCGGAACCCGCCCCGTGCCTGCTCATCAGGCGGACAGTGATCCGTAACCGCGGTCTTCTCGCGGCACAATGGCACCCATGAGTACGTCTTCCCTCGACCCCGCCATCGCCGCGCGCCTCAAGCGCTCCGCGGACGGTCTGGTACCGGCCATCGCCCAGCAGTACGACACCGGCGAGGTGCTCATGCTCGGCTGGATGGACGACGAGGCCCTGCACCGCACCCTGACCACCGGACGCTGCACGTACTGGTCGCGCAGCCGCGGTGAGTACTGGGTGAAGGGGGATACTTCCGGCCACTTCCAGCACGTGAAGTCCGTCGCGCTCGACTGCGACGCCGACACCCTGCTCGTCAAGGTGGACCAGGTCGGGGCGGCCTGTCACACCGGTGCCCGCACTTGCTTCGATGCCGATGTCCTGCCCCTGGCCGACGCTTCCGGCCAGGCCGCCGAATAGGTAAGGAAAGGTCCCACCCGATGGATCTCGACACGTTCCGCAAGCTCGCGGCCGACCGCCGCGTCATCCCCGTGAGCCGCAAGCTGCTGGCCGACGGGGACACCCCCGTCGGGCTCTACCGGAAGCTGGCCGCCGAACGTCCGGGGACGTTTCTGCTGGAGTCCGCCGAGAACGGCCGGTCCTGGTCCCGCTACTCCTTCGTCGGCGTGCGCAGCGACTCGACCCTGACCGTCCGCGACGGCCGGGCGCACTGGATCGGCACCCCGCCCACCGGAGTCCCGACCGACGGCGACCCGCTGGAGGCGCTGCGGCAGACCGTCGAGGCCCTGCACACCCCCCGCGACCTCGCCTCCGGCATGCCCCCCTTCACCGGCGGCATGGTCGGCTACCTCGGCTACGACATCGTGCGCCGCCTGGAGCGCATCGGCGAGCACGGCACGGACGACCTCCAGCTGCCCGAGCTGACCATGCTGCTCACCTCCGACCTGGCGGTCCTGGACCACTGGGACGGCACGGTCCTGCTCATCGCCAACGCCATCAACCACAACGACCTCGACACGGGCGTGGACGAGGCGTACGCCGATGCCGTCGCGCGGCTCGACGCCATGGAGGCCGACCTCGCGCGGCCCGCGCCCTACACCCCGGCCCCGCTGCCGGAATCGGCGCTGCCGCCCTTCGACGCGCTGTGGGGCGGCGAGCAGTACCAGGCCGCCGTCGAGGACATCAAGGAGCGGATCCGGGCCGGCGAGGCCTTCCAGGTGGTGCCCTCGCAGCGGTTCGAGACCCCCTGCCACGCCTCCGCGCTGGACGTCTACCGGGTGCTGCGGGCCACGAACCCGTCCCCGTACATGTACCTGTTCCGCTTCGAGAACGGCTTCGACGTGGTCGGGTCCAGCCCCGAGGCCCTGGTCAAGGTCGAGGACGGCCACGCCATGGTGCACCCGATCGCCGGCACCCGGCACCGCGGCGCGACCCCGCAGGAGGACCACGACCTCGCGCAGGAGCTGCTGGCCGACCCCAAGGAGCGCGCCGAGCACCTCATGCTCGTCGACCTGGGCCGCAACGACCTCGGCCGGGTCTGCGAGCCGGGCTCCGTCGAGGTCGTCGACTTCATGACCATCGAGCGGTACTCGCACGTCATGCACATCGTCTCGACCGTGACGGGCCGCGTCGCCGAGGGCCGGACCGCCTTCGACGTGCTCACCGCCTGCTTCCCGGCCGGCACCCTGTCGGGCGCGCCCAAGCCGCGCGCCATGCAGATCATCGAGGAGCTCGAACCCTCCCGCCGCGGCCTGTACGGCGGCTGCGTCGGCTACCTCGACTTCGCCGGGGACTCCGACACCGCCATCGCCATCCGCACGGCGCTGCTGCGCGACGGCACGGCGTACGTCCAGGCCGGCGCGGGCGTCGTCGCGGACTCGGTGCCCGAGCTGGAGGACAACGAGTGCCGCAACAAGGCGGCTGCCGTGCTCCGCGCGGTGGGAGCGGCGAACCGCCTCCACAGGCGCTGAGGGCGTAGGGGATAGTGGGGTACGTGAGTGCCGTACCCCCGCCCCGAAACGATGCCGCCTCCGAGTCCGCCGAGGGCCCCGACATCGACGCCGACACCGCCGCGGACCCCGACACCGCGGCCGCCCGCAGCAGCCGCCGCAGCGTGGCCGTGGCCCTGCTGCTCGGCACGCTCGGCGCCACCGTGGTCCTGCTCGCCTCCGGGCGCGTCTGGGCCCGGGGCACCGCCGCGCTCGGCGACGGCTCGCTGCCGCTGACCGCGGACGGGCGGGCCGTCACCGGCCTTCCGGCCGCCCTGGCGATCGTGGGCCTGGCGGCCCTGGTCGCCGTCTTCGCCGTACGCGGCAAGAGCCGGCTGCTGGTGTCCGGGCTGCTCGCACTGAGCGGCCTGGGCGCGGCCCTGGCCGCGGTCTTCAACGCCGACGGGCGCCGGGCGCTGGACGCGGAGGCCGCCCGTACCGCCGCGGACACCGCGGCGCATGTGGCCGGGCTCACGCACACGGCGTGGCCCTACGTCACCGCAGCCGGCGCGGCCCTGATCCTGGTGGCGGGCCTGCTGGCGCTGCGCTACGGGCGGGGCTGGCCGGCCATGGGCGGCCGCTACGAGCGTGACGGCAGCCCGCGCACCCGCAAGGCGGCAGCGGTGGACCCGGACCGGCCCGAGGACCTGTGGAAGGCCCTGGACCGCGGCGAGGACCCGACCCGCTAGGGGCGCGACCGCGCCCCGACGGGGTCCCGGCAGGGCCCGTACCCCGCCCGGGCCGACCCGCTGGACGCGGACCCGCCCCGGTGCGGGACAATGACCACCGAGCGTTCGGCACAGCAGGTGCGACGTTCGACAGAGCAACCCAGACCAACGAGGAGCAACTCATGGCGGGCACTAGCCACGGACACACCCCGGCCGCCTGGACCGGTGTCATCATCGCCTTCATCGGTTTCTGCGTCTCCGGCGCCTTCATGGTGCTGGCGAACCCGTGGGGCTTCTGGGCCGGCCTCGTCGTCGTCGCGATCGGCGGTGTCGTGGGCATGGCGATGAGGGCCGCGGGCATGGGCGCGCCGAAGGCGACCCACCACGACCTCGCCGAGGTCATTGCCGCCAACGCCGCCAAGGTTCCGGCCAAGGTCTGAGCAGGCAGCGCCGGCCACCGAACCGTCGGCTTCGAAAGGCGCGGCCCCGTCGGGCTGCGCCTTTTGTCATGACCGGAGAGAATCAGCAGGTGGACGCCTTTCGCAGCTCCGACACGGTGCCGCCGCCGGCACCGGCCCCCGCACCGGACCCCTCCCGGGCCCGGCGGCTGGCCGCCCCGGCGCTCACACTGGCCGCGGCCGCCGCGGCGCTCGCGTACGTGGGCACCGTGGACCCCAACGAGCCGGGCCACTATCCGGTCTGCCCGCTGTTCAGGCTCACCGGAATTCTCTGTCCGGGCTGCGGCGGACTGCGCAGTGCGCACGCGTTCGCCCACGGCGATCTCGTCGTTGCTTTCGGGGCAAACGCCATGGCTGTCGTGGGCTATTTCGTCTTCGCCGGCTTCATGGCCCTGTGGCTGGTTCGCGCCGCTCGGGGCGGCCCGTCCGTACGGTTCGCCCTGAAACCACTGCACTGGTGGGTCATCGGCACCGTGGCCCTGGCCTTCTCGGTTGTCCGGAACCTGCCCTTCGGCTCGGCACTGGCGCCCTGAGGTATAGATGAAGTGCAGATTCCGAATGTCCACTTAATGGGACGCCGTCAACCGCGTGCGGAGGGCAAGGCGTCCTGCGGATACCATTTGAATTGCTGACCTTGCAGTTGTACGTGTCTGCAAGGCGGCCGACCGTCATCGACCCGGAAGGGGGCCGCTCGCGTGAGTGTGCTCGACGAGATCATCGAAGGGGTCCGCGAAGACCTTGCCGAACGGCAGGCTCGCGTCAGCCTCGACGAGCTCAAGGAGCGTGCCGCCAAGGCGCCCCAGGCCAAGGACGGCGTCGCGGCCCTGCGCGGCGACGGCGTCAAGGTGATCTGCGAGGTCAAGCGCTCCAGCCCGTCCAAGGGCGCGCTGGCAGCCATCGCCGATCCGGCAGGGCTCGCCGCCGACTACGAGGCGGGCGGTGCGGCGGTCATCTCCGTCCTCACCGAGCAGCGCCGTTTCGGCGGCTCGCTCGCCGACCTGGAGGCCGTCCGCGCCCGCGTGGACATCCCGATCCTGCGCAAGGACTTCATCGTCACGGCGTACCAGCTGTGGGAGGCCCGCGCCTACGGCGCCGACCTCGTGCTGCTGATCGTCGCGGCCCTGGAGCAGGAGGCCCTCGTCTCCCTCATCGAGCGGGCCGAGTCCATCGGCCTCACCCCGCTCGTCGAGGTCCACGACGAGGAGGAGATCGAGCGCGCGGTCGCCGCCGGTGCCAAGATCATCGGCGTGAACGCCCGCAATCTCAAGGACCTCAAGGTCGACCGCTCCACCTTCGAGCGCGTCGTCGGCGAGATCCCGGCCCACATCGTCAAGGTCGCCGAGTCCGGCATCCGCGGGCCGCACGACCTGATCGCCTACGCCAACGAGGGCGCCGACGCCGTCCTCGTGGGGGAGTCCCTGGTGACCGGCCGCGACCCGAAGGCGGCCGTGGCCGACCTCGTCGCCGCCGGCGCCCACCCCGCCCTGCGCCACGGGCGGAGCTGACCCGTACCCATGGCCCCCAACCGCCCCTCCGTCCGCACCCGACCGGGCTCCGGCCCGGCCGGCGTGCCGACGGCGCACGCGCCCCTGGCGCGCGGCTGCCGCCCTCGCGGCTGCCGCGCCCCGGCCCGGCGCGTGCACGGGCGGCGGGTCCGGTACGTGATCGGCTCCGAGCCCGGTCAGGTCAACGGCATGCGATGGCGCGGCGCAGTCGCGCCGTAACGAGGACCGCCCGCCCGGTGTAGCCGCACCGCGGGCGTCGGCGTCCCCGTACGTCCTGCCGCCCGAGCCGACCGGCTCCGGGGCGGGACGCTCCGTACCGTACGCACGGCATGCCCCAGCGGGGTGTGCGCGCGACGGGCGGACGGCGCAATACGGTGAAACCACCCGCGCCGCAATCCGTAGGAGCACTGGGCATGTCCAGCACCACGAGCGAGTTCTTCATTCCGGACCCGGAGGGTCACGTCCCGAACGCCGAGGGTTACTTCGGCGACTTCGGCGGCAAGTTCATCCCGGAGGCGCTCGTCGCCGCCGTGGACGAGGTCGCCGTCGAGTACGAGAAGGCCAAGGGCGACCCGGCCTTCGCGGCCGAGCTCAACGACCTGATGGTCAACTACACCGGCCGCCCCAGCTCCCTCACCGAGGTGCCCCGCTTCGCCGAGCACGCCGGCGGCGCGCGGATCTTCCTCAAGCGCGAGGACCTGAACCACACCGGCTCGCACAAGATCAACAACGTGCTGGGCCAGGCGCTGCTCACCAAGCGCATGGGCAAGACCCGCGTCATCGCCGAGACCGGCGCCGGCCAGCACGGCGTGGCCACGGCCACCGCCTGCGCCCTCTTCGGCCTCGAATGCACCGTCTACATGGGCGAGATCGACACCCAGCGCCAGGCGCTGAACGTCGCCCGCATGCGGATGCTCGGCGCCGAGGTCATCGCGGTGAAGTCTGGCTCCCGCACCCTCAAGGACGCCATCAACGAGGCGTTCCGCGACTGGGTCGCCAACGTGGACCGCACCCACTACCTCTTCGGCACGGTCGCCGGCCCGCACCCCTTCCCGGCCATGGTCCGGGACTTCCACCGGGTCATCGGCGTCGAGGCCCGCCGCCAGATCCTGGAGCGCACGGGCCGGCTGCCCGACGTCGTAGCGGCCTGCGTCGGCGGCGGCTCCAACGCCATCGGCCTCTTCCACGCCTTCATCCCGGACGCCGGCGTCCGCCTGGTCGGCTTCGAGCCCGCCGGACACGGCGTCGAGAGCGGCGAGCACGCGGCCACCCTGACCGCGGGCGAGCCCGGGATCCTGCACGGCTCCCGCAGCTACGTCCTCCAGGACGAGGAGGGCCAGATCACCGAGCCCTACTCGATCTCGGCCGGTCTGGACTACCCGGGCATCGGCCCGGAGCACTCCTACCTCAAGGACTCCGGCCGCGGCGAGTACCGCGCGGTCACCGACGACCAGGCGATGCAGGCCCTGCGCCTGCTCTCGCGCACCGAGGGCATCATCCCGGCGATCGAGTCCGCGCACGCCCTGGCGGGCGCCCTCGACCTGGGCAAGGAACTGGGCAAGGACGGCCTGATCGTGGTCAACCTGTCCGGCCGCGGTGACAAGGACATGGACACGGCCGCCCGCTACTTCGGGCTGTACGACGGCGCTGCCGAGGGGGAGTCGAAGTGAGCACGGGCAACATCGAGCTGCTGAGCACCACGCTCGCAAAGGCCAAGGCCGAGAACCGCGCGGCCCTCGTCGCCTATCTCCCGGCGGGCTTCCCGACCGTGGACGGGGCCATCGAGGCCGTCAAGGCCGTCATCGCGGGCGGTGCGGACGTGGTCGAGGTCGGCCTCCCGCACAGCGACCCCGTGCTGGACGGCGCGATCATCCAGACCGCCGACGACATCGCCCTGCGCGGCGGCGTCAAGATCGCCGACGTGATCCGCACCGTGCGCGAGGCGCACGAGGCGACCGGCGCCCCGATCCTGGTGATGACGTACTGGAACCCCATCGACCGCTACGGCGTCGAGCGGTTCACGGCCGAGCTGGCCGAGGCCGGCGGCGCGGGCTGCATCCTGCCCGACCTGCCGGTCCAGGAGTCCGCGCTGTGGCGCGAGCACGCGCAGAAGCACGGTCTGGCGACCGTCTTCGTCGTGGCCCCCAGCAGCAAGGACGAGCGTCTGGCCACCATCACGGCCGCCGGCTCGGGCTTCGTCTACGCCGCCTCGCTGATGGGTGTCACCGGCACCCGCGAATCGGTCGGCAACGAGGCCCAGGAGCTGGTGCGCCGCACCCGCGCCACCACCGAACTGCCGGTCTGCGTCGGCCTCGGCGTCTCCAACGCCGTCCAGGCCAAGGAGGTCGCGGGCTTCGCCGACGGCGTCATCGTCGGCTCGGCCTTCGTGAAGCTGCTGCTTGACGCGCCGGACCAGCCGGCCGGGCTGGCCGCCGTACGGGCTCTGGCGGGCGAGCTTGCGGAAGGCGTACGCAGGTCCTGACGCCGGGCGGGTCCCGATGGGGGTTCTGTAGCCCGATCGGGTGGAAGTGGGAGCGGGGAGGCACGCGAGTGCCTCCCCGTTTCGTTTGGCCGAGCGTGAGCGAGAAGAACGACGGTGCGAACCGCGATGCGACGAAACGATCGGCCAGGGAGCGACTCCTCGTGGAGCGCGAGCGGCAGAAGACCCGGGACAAGCGCCGGCGGACCCTCGTCGTGTCGGCGGCGGTGGTCGGCGTACTCGGCCTGGCGGCCGTCGTCGGCCTGATCGCGGCCAACACCGGCAAGGACGGATCCTCGGCCAAGGGCGGCCCGGTGGTGGCGCCCTCGGGGGCCACCGGCAAGGACGCCCTCGCCATCCGGGCGGGCAAGGACGAGGCCAAGTCCACCCTCACCGTGTGGGAGGACTTCCGCTGTCCCGCCTGCAAGGCCTTCGAGGACAACTACCGGGCCGTCACCCAGGAGCTGGTGGCCAAGGGCCGGCTCAAGGTCGACTACCACCTGGTGACCCTGATCGACGGGAACATGGGCGGCAGCGGATCGCTCAAGAGCGCCAATGCCGCCGCCTGCGCGCAGGACGCGGGCAAGTTCCCGGCGTACCACGACGTGCTCTTCCAGAACCAGCCGGAGGAGGTCAACGACGCGTTCGGGAAGAACGCGAAGCTGCTGGAGCTCGCGGGCAAGGTGGAGGGGCTGGACACCGCCGAGTTCCGCTCGTGCGTCGAGGAGGGCAAGCACGACGCGTGGGTGAAGAAGTCGTACGAGGCCTTCCGCGCCGGGAAGTTCCGCGGCACTCCGACCGTGCAGCTCGACGGCAAGGACATCTTCGCCGACCAGGCCGACCCGCTGACCCCGCAGAAGCTCAAGGAGAAGGTGGAGGCGGCGGCCAAGGGCACCGGCGGCGGGGCGGCCACCCCGAAGGCCTCCGGGTCGGCGTCCGCGTCGGCCTCCGCGACGCCTTCGGCATCGGCGTCCTCCCGGTCGAAGGCGGGTGCCAAGCCCACCCCCAGGGGGACTTCGCAGGAGTAGGCCGGGTCCGGGCCAGTCTCGATTCAGCAGCAGCTTGCCGGGCGGGTTGCGGTCCCTGCCGCCCGGCAGGGTAGCGTCGGGTCTGCCATGAACCTTGCCTTCATTCCCAGTCCGTCCACCGGCGTGATCCATCTCGGACCGATCCCGCTGCGCGGCTACGCGTTCTGCATCATCATCGGCGTCTTCGTCGCCGTCTGGCTCGGCAACAAGCGCTGGGTCGCCCGAGGCGGAAAGCCGGGCACGGTCGCGGACATCGCCGTGTGGGCGGTTCCGTTCGGCCTGGTCGGCGGTCGCCTCTACCACGTGATCACCGATTACCAGCTCTACTTCGGCGAGGGCCGCGACTGGGTCGACGCCTTCAAGATCTGGCAGGGCGGCCTCGGCATCTGGGGCGCCATCGCGCTGGGCGCGGTGGGTGCCTGGATCGGCTGCCGTCTGCGCGGCATCCCGCTGCCGGCCTGGGCCGACGCCCTGGCCCCCGGGATCGCGCTGGCCCAGGCCTGCGGCCGCTGGGGCAACTGGTTCAACCAGGAGCTGTACGGCCGCGCCACCGACCTGCCGTGGGCGGTGGAGATCTCCGACGGCCCGAACCGGGTCGCCGGGACCTACCACCCGACCTTCCTCTACGAGTCGCTGTGGTGCATCGGCGTCGCCGCGCTGGTCATCTGGGCCGACCGCCGCTTCAAGCTCGGGCACGGGCGGGCGTTCGCCCTGTACGTGGCCGCGTACTGCGTCGGCCGCGGCTGGATCGAGTACATGCGGGTCGACGAGGCCCACCACATCCTGGGCCTGCGGCTGAACGTCTGGACCTCGATCCTGGTGTTCGTGCTCGCCGTCACGTACTTCGTGCTGTCCGCGAAGCTGCGGCCGGGCCGCGAGGAGGTCGTCGAGCCGGTCGCCTCCGACGGTCCGGCGGAGGACGGCGCGACTCCGGCCGATGCCGAGGCGACTGCCGGCGCCGATGCCAGTGCCGATGCTTCGGCGGAGCCGAAGGACGGCGGGGCCGCGGAAGCGGCCCAGCCGCAGGGCGCCGTCAAGACCGACCTGAGCAAGGCTGAGCCGGGCGACGGCGAGGCGGCGGAGGCCGAGAAGCGCTGACGACCGAGCCGAAGGGGGGCGCCGCGTGTGACGCGGCGCCCCCCTTCGGCATGGGTGCGGTCCAGGGGGAGCTGTCACAGCCGCCTGGCATGATGCTGTACGTACGGGTCGGCGGCCAGTGGCTCTGGTCGGCCCTGAACAGCTGACCCGGCAGCCGCCCCGGCCGCCGGTCACCCCCGCCACACCTGGTCGGTGCGCCGGGACAGCGTCAGGGTGCGGTGCGCCGCCGCCACGACGGCCGGGTCCACGAACCGGCCGTCGGGCAGCGCCAGCGCCCCCGGCGCGGCCCGGGCGGCCGTGACGATCTCCTCGGCGGCGGTGACCTCCTCCGGACCCGGCAGGTAGGCCCGCTCGATCACCGGGAGCTGGCGCGGGTGGATCGCCGCGCGGCCGAGGAACCCGAGGGCCCGGCCGCGCGCGCAGGAGACGGCCAGCGCCTCCAGGTCCCGGATGTCGGGGAACACCGACTGGGCCGGCGGCGCCAGCCCCGCCGCGCGGGCCGCCAGCACCACGCGCGAGCGCGGCCAGTCCAGCCCCGCCTCGGCGCTGACGCCGAGGTCGGCCCGTAGATCGGCCTCGCCGAGGGAGAGCCCGCGCAGGGCGGGGTGCGCGCGGCCGATCTCGTACGCGCGCTCCACGCCCAGCGCGGACTCCAGCAGGGCGTACAGGGCCACCCCGCCGGTGCGTTCGGCGACGCGGGCGATCTGCGCGGGTGCGGAGATCTTGGGCAGGCGCAGTCCGGCCAGGCCCCGCAGGCCGCTGAGGGCGGTGAGGTCGGCGCCGGCCCAGGGGGACTCCAGGGCGTTGACCCGGACGTGGACCGGCACCTGGTGGCGTCCGGTGAGCAGTTCGGCGGTGGCGGCGCGGGCGTACTCCTTGCGGGAGGCCGACACGGCGTCCTCCAGGTCCACGATGACGGCGTCGGCGCCGGAGCGCAGGGCCTTGACGACCACCTCGGGGCGGTCGCCGGGTACGTAGAGCCAGGTCAGGATCACAGGGCCCCTTCACTGCGGAGAGCGCTGATCTCGGCCGGGCTCAGGCCGAGTTCGTCGAGGACGGCGTCGGTGTCGGCGCCGTGCGGGCGGCCGGCCCAGCGGATCCCGCCGGGGGTCTCGGAGAGGCGGAAGAGGATGTTCTGCATTCGGATGGGGCCGAGTTCCGGGTCCTCGACCTCCGTGACCGTGTCCAGGGCCGCGTACTGCGGATCGGCCATGACGTCCCGTACGTCGTAGACCTGCGCGACCGCGGCCTGGGCCTCCTCGAAGGCGGCCACGACCTCCTCGGCCTTGTGGCGGGCGATCCAGCCGCCGACCGCCTCGTCGAGCACGTGCGCGTGGGCCGCGCGCCCGGAGCCGGTCGCGAACCACGGCTCGGCGGTCAGCTCCGGCCGGCCGACCAGCCGTACGACGCGCTCGGCGATGGACTGGGCGGAGGTGGAAACCGCCAGCCAGCGGCCGTCCGCGCTGCGGTAGGTGTTGCGGGGGGCGTTGTTGGTGGAGCGGTTGCCGGTGCGCGGCTGGACGTAGCCGAGCTGGTCGTACCAGAGCGGGTGCGGGCCCAGCACCGTCAGGATCGGCTCGATGATCGCCAGGTCCACGACCTGCCCCTGCCCGGTGCGGTCGCGGCCGGCCAGCGCCGTCATCACGGCGTACGCGGTGGTCAGCGCGGCGATCGAGTCCGCGAGCCCGAACGGCGGCAGCGTCGGCGGCCCGTCGGGCTCGCCGGTGATCGCGGCGAACCCGCTCATCGCCTCCGCGAGGGTGCCGAAGCCAGGGCGGTGGGCGTACGGGCCCTCCTGGCCGAAGGCGGTGACGCGGGTCAGGATCAGCCGGGGGTTGGCGGCGGACAGCTCGGGCCAACCCAGTCCCCAGCGCTCCAGGGTGCCGGGCCGGAAGTTCTCGACGATCACGTCGGCGGTGGCGGCGAGGCGCAGCAGGGTGTCCCGGCCGCCCGGGGTGGAGAGGTCGAGGGTCATCGTCCGCTTGTTCCGCCCGAGGAGCTTCCACCAGAGCCCGACGCCGTCCTTGGCGGGGCCGTGACCGCGGGAGGGGTCGGGGCGGCGGGGGTGCTCGACCTTGACCACCTCGGCGCCGAAGTCGCCGAGCAGGGTGGCGGCGAGGGGCCCGGCGAAGAGGGTGGCCAGGTCGAGGACGCGCAGCCCTTGCAGGGGGCCTTGCCCCGGCCGGGCGCATGCGGCCGGGGAGTGCGGCCCGGGGCCCGGCACCGTACCGGGTACCGCGCGCCCGTCGCCCGCGGGACCCGGACGGGTTCCGGATCCGGGCGCGGGCGTCATGACGCCGCTCCGGGCGCGAGCCGCGGCCCGGCTCCTGCCTCGGGCCCGGGGGGCCCGGCATCCGAGTTCCGCCCGGCCAGGGCAAGGGCGTCGGTCTCGGCGCGGGTCGGCATCGAGTCCTGGGCGCCGGGGCGCTGGACCGAGAGCGCGGCGGCGGCCGAGGCCCAGCGCAGGGCCTCGGGCATGGCCCGGCCCTCGCCCAGGGCCACGGCGAGGGCGCCCACGAAGGTGTCCCCCGCGGCGGTGGTGTCCACGGCGCGGACCCGCGGCGCGGGCACGGAGAGCGGCTCCCGCCCGCGGGCGGCGTACAGCACCCCGGCCGCGCCGAGCGTGATGACCACCTCGGGCACGTCGTTCAGCAGGGCCTCGGCGGCCTGGCGGGGGTCGGTGAGCCCGGTGAGGGCGGCGGCCTCGTGCTCGTTGGGCACCAGCAGGTCGGTGGCGGCGAGGAGTTCGGCGGGCAGCGGCTGCGCGGGGGCCGGGGTGAGGACCGTACGCACGCCGTGGGCGCGGGCGGCCAGGGCTCCCGCCAGGACGGCGGACAGGGGGAGTTCGAGCTGGAGGAGGAGGGAGCCGACGGCGCCGATGCGGGACTCGTCGCCCGCCTCCAGGCCGGTGACGTGGGCGTTGGCGCCCGGGATGACGATGATGCTGTTGCCGCCCTCGTCGTCCACGGTGATGTGCGCGGTGCCGCTGGCGCCCTCGACGGTGCGCAGGGCGGCCGTCTCCACCCCCGCCGCGGCGAGCGCGGAGCGCAGCCGTACTCCGAACTCGTCGGCCCCGACCGCGCCGATCATCACCACCTCCCCGCCGGAGCGGGCGGCGGCGACGGCCTGGTTGGCGCCCTTGCCGCCGGGGACGGTGCGGAACGCGCGGCCGGTCACCGTCTCGCCGAGGCGGGGGGCCTTGGGGACGTAGGCGACGAGGTCCATGTTGGTACTGCCGAGCACGGCGATGGCCGTCATGAGCGGGCTGCCTCCTGAGCGGTGAGGTGGGCGAGGGTGTCGAAGCCGATGCCGTCGAAGCCGGCGACGCTGGTGGCGAGGCGGTTCTTGAGCGGGGCGGACCAGCGGTGCGGGACCTCGCCGGCGACCAGCGCGGCGAGGGCTCCGGCGGTGGCCCCGTTGGAGTCGGTGTCCCAACCGCCGGACACGGCACGGCAGACGGAGCGGCCGAAGTCGCCGTCGGCGTGGGTGAGGGCGGCGGCGATCAGGGCGGTGTTGGGGAGGGCGTGGACCCAGTGGTGGCGGCCGTAGCGGGCGTGCAGCCGGTCGACGACCCGGTCGAAGTCGGCCTCCCGCTCCGCCGCGGCGATCCCGAAGCGGACGGCCCCGGCGAGGCGGGAGCCGGGCGGTACGACGGCCAGCCCGGCTCGGAGCGCGGTGTGGACGTCGGCCCGGCCGGTGGCGGCCTCGGCGGTCGCGGCGGCGACGAAGAGCGCGGCGTAGACCCCGTTGGCGGTGTGGGTGAGGACGGCGTCCCGGTAGGCCTGGGCCGCGGCGGCGGCTGGATCGCCGGGGTTGGTCCAGCCGTGCACGTCGGCGCGGATGAGCGCGCCGATCCATTCGCGGAAGGGGTTGTGGCGGGTGGCGGTCGCCGGGGGTTCCAGCCCCTGGAGGAGGTTGCGGTAGGCGACGCGCTCGGCGGTGAAGGTGCGGCCGGCGGGGAGTTCGTCGAGCCAGAGGCGACCGACGTCGGCGGTGGTGAAGCCCTTGCCGTGGCGCTGGAGGAGGAGGAGCCCGAGGAGCGGGTAGTTGAGGTCGTCGTCCTCGGGCATGCCGTCGATGTTCTCGGCGAGCGAGGTGCGGGCGGAGCGGCGGTTCCACGGGTGGGCGGCGAGCAGCCCGGGCGGTACGCCCTTGGCCGTGAACCAGTCGTTCAGCGGCCAGTTCCCGGTGGCCCGGGCCAGGGCCCGGATCCCGTGGAGCGGCAGCTTCTCGACGGGCTTGCCGAGCAGACACCCGACGGCCCGCCCCACCCAAGCCGCCCCGAGCCGCCCCACCAGCCCGCCTCCGCCCCCTCCGGCGGCCACGGCCCCGGCTCCGGCGGGTGCCCCGGCCCAGGGCGGGCCGGGGTGGCTCGGCGCGGCCCGGCCATCCGGTCCGTGCGCTGCTCCGGTCTCGGGCGCTGTCCGGGTTCCGGCTGCTGCCTCGGTCCCGGGCGGTGTCCCGGGTCCGGCGGGCGCGGTGGTGGCTGGCTCGGTCCGGGTGTGGGCGGGTGTTGGGGTGGGCCAGGTGGCGGTGATGGCCGGCCAGGACTCCGGCTCGGCGGGGGCCAGGGGGAGCGGGAGGTCGGCGAGGGCGGTCAGGAGGTCGGACGCCAGGGCGCGCAGCGCCGGGGAGGCGGAGGTGGGGGAGGAGCCCGCCCGCTCGGGAGCCGGGTGTCCGCCCGCCGCCAGCCAGGTGCGGAGCAGCGGCCCGGCGGCCGCCTCCCGCCCGTCCTCGGCCGCCTGGCGGAACTCGTGCCCGACCAGGTCCTCCGGCTGCGCCCAGGTCAGCCGGACCAGTCCGGCGCCGCCGTCGACGGGCCCGGGGCCGAGCCCCTGAGCCCGGCCCGCACCAGGACCTGTCGCCCCGGCGGGGTTCCCGCTTCGGGGCGGGGCAGTGGGTGTGGCCGGGCCGACTGCCCCGGCGGGGCCGCGCTCCTGGCCGGGGGCGGGCGCGGGGGCGGGGCTGCCGGGTCGGGGGGTGGTGGGGGTCATCGGGGGGTCGTCAGGGCGGTGAAGGCCGACTCGTGGGCGCGGCGGCGGGTGCGGTCGCGGGTGAAGACCTCCCGGGCCACGGCGGCCAGGGACGCGGCCGGGGCGTGCAGGTCCAGGCGGCTGGCCTCGGCGACCTGCTTCGCCCAGGCGGCGGGGACCACGGCCTCACCGCCCAGGGCCCCGGCGAGGGCCCCGGCCATGGTGGCGATCGAGTCGCAGTCCCGCCCGTAGTTGACGGCGCCGAGGACCGAGGTCTCGTACCCCCCGTCCGCGACGAGCAGCATCCCGAGGGCGACCGGGAGTTCCTCGATGGCGTGGAGCCGGGAGGGGCGGCGCGCGCCGAGGGAGGGCGCGCGGTAGTCCGGGCCGACCGAGTCGTACGGGGCCACCGCCGCCCGGAGGGGAGCGAGCGCCGACTCGAAGTCCCGGTGGCGCCGGGCCGCTTCGCAGACGGCCGCGATGGCGGCGCGGGTGCCGTCCTTGGCCAGCGACAGCGCGGTGTCCACCACCGACGAGGCCGTGGCCCCGGGGGCGCACGCCGCCGCGACCGCCGCCGCGAACACCCCGGCGGCCTCCCGCCCGTACGAGGACTGGTGGGCCCCCGCGATGTCCAGCGCCTCGGCGTACGCCCCGGCGGGATTGCCCGCGTTGACGATGCCGACCGGCGCCATGTACATCGCCGCCCCGCAGTTGACGATGTTGCCGTCCCCGGCCTCGCGCGGGTCGACGTGGGCGTAGTGGATCCGCGCGACGATCCACTTCTCCGCGAGGAACACCCGCTGGAGCGGCAGGGCGTGCGCCTCCAGCTCCGGGATCCAGCGCGGTGCCGACATCAGGTCCGGGACCAGGTGCTCGGCCACCGCGTACGCGTCGAGGTGGTCCCGGACGGCCTCGTAGACCCGTACCAGCGCGTGCGTCATGAGGGTGTCGTCGGTGACGTGCCCGTCGCCCTTGTGGTACGGCGCGATGGGCCTGGCCGTACGCCAGTCCTCGTGCCACGGGCCGACGATGCCGTGGACGCGGCCGCCGTGCCGTTCCACGATCTGCTCCGGGGTCCAGCCTTCGACCGGGCCGCCGAGGGCGTCGCCGACGGCGGCTCCGACGAGGGCGCCTGCGGCCCGGTCCTCCAGTGTGAGCGTCATGTCCGAATCATCATTCCTTGGTGCTGGGTCTTGGGTGAAGTGAGTTCCGTACGCGTGAGCAGCGCGGCCAGTTCGACGAGATCGGTGCCGGCGAGGCGGGGGAGGGCGCAGCCGGACAGGGTCCGGCACGCGTCGCGCCACGCGGCGGGGATCGAGTCGCCGCCGCCGAGCGCGCCGGTGAGCGCGCCGGCGAGGGCCGGAGCGGAGTCCGCGACGCGGGACAGGCAGGCGGCGGCCGGGACCGCCTCGACGACCTTGCCGCGGGCGGCGGTTGCGAGGGCGAGGGCGACCGGGACGGTCTCGGCGGCGGCGATTCCGTAGCTGTAGACGTGGTCCACGATCTCGTGCTCAAGGGTGGGGACGATGGCGAACGCGCCGCCACCGCCCGTATGGGTACGGGCGAGTTCGACGGCGTGGCGCGCGTTGCGGCCGATCTCGGTGGACGCGGGCAGCTGTTCGAGGGCCGCGTCGACCGCGGCGTCCACCGCGTGTTCGGTGTCCCCGCAGCCGAGGGCGGTGGCGATGGCGGCGGCCATCGCGCGGGCGCCGTGGACGCCGTCGCCGTCCTGGGTGTAGCGGGCGTCGAACTCGGCGAGGTCGGCGGCCGCGACCGGGTCACCGGGGTGGACGACGGCGAGGACGCAGGCCCGGATGCAGGCGGCGTCGTCGAAGTAGTGCGGGTTGTCGTGGCCGGTGGCGGGCGGGCGCAGGCCGGTGGCGAGGTTGCCGAGCCCGGCCCGTACGGAGATCCGGGCGCGCAGCGGCAGCACCGCCGACTCGACCTCGGGGGCCCGCTCGGCCGCGGCCGCCACCTCGCTGGCCAGGGCGTTCCAGGCGAGGTCGATGGCGGCGCGCATCCGGCGCGACCGGCTCAGGTCGCTGAGCAGGACCCCGGCCGCCGTCAGTACGGACTCGGCGGCGAAGGCGGCCCACTCGGCGTCGTCGGAGGGGCCGAGGCGCAGCGGCTCCGGGGGCTGGTTCAGGGCGATCGGTACGGGCAGGGTCGTGGTCGCGTTCTGCTCGGCGAAGGTGTCGAGCTCGCGGGTGAGGCGGCGGGTCCACTCGGGCATGCGGCTGGCGCGGTGGCGGGCCGCGGGCCAGCCGGCGGCGTCGCCTGCGGCGAGCCCGAGGAGGAGCCCCTCGATCCGGCGCGCGGGTGCCGAGGGCGCCGCCGGCGCCGCGGGTGCGGCGGGCCGGGGTTCGAGCGCGCTCGAAGCGGAGCCCGGGACGACGGTACGGATCCGCCCGCGCGGCCCGCCGTCGACGCCGGCCGGCGCAGGCGCCACCGCGGGCGCGAGCCCGGCCGGGGCCCCGGTGAGTGCCGCGGAAGCCTCGGAAGGCGCGGCCGGGCGCGGCGTGCCGCCGGGCGGGTCGGTCAGGGGGTCCGGGGTGAAGGGGGCGGGGGCCGGGGAGGGCGTCATCGGGGGGTCTCGTATTCCGGGGTGAGGAGGTCCGCGATGTCCAGGACGTGGTAGCCGCGCATCGAGGGGAGGCAGCTGCCCCGGACCGGGCCGATCGCCGAGGACCAGGAGGACGGGATCGCGGAGGTGCCGGACATCGCACCGGACAGCGCGCCCGCCACGGCCGCCGTGGTGTCCGCGTCCCGGCCCATGTTCACCGCCATCAGCACCGAGCCCGGGAAGTCGCCCGCGCACGCGGCGAACGCGCCGAAGGCGAGGCCGACTGCCTCGGGGGCCAGGTCCGTCCACGGGTAGCCGCCGATCACGACGGCCGAGCGGACCGCCCGCTCGCCGCGCGGGGCGGCCGTGACCGCCCGCCGCAGGGAGCGGGCCGTCCAGGAGTCGGAGGGGATGACCGACAGCGCCGCCGAGATCACCGAGGCCGCGCTGCCGCCCGCCATCGCCGCCGCGACGCCCGCGGCCACCGCCTGGCCGCCGTAGATGCCCTCGCCGTCGTGGCTCACGCGGCCGTCGATCGCGACCAGGCGCGCCGCTTCCGCCGGGCGGCCCGCCGCGAAGACCCCGAAGGGCGCCGCCCGCATGGCCAGGCCGTCCGACCAGGCGTGGCGGTGCTGGGCCGAGATCGGGGCCGCGAGCCCGCGCCGGAGGTTCTCCAGGGTGCCCCGCTCGGAGAAGCCGGCCCCGCGGAACGGCCCCTCGTCGAGGTCCGCGATCCAGTGGTGCCAGGCCCGCTCCACGTGCGAGACGGTGAGGGCCGAGCCGTGGCGGGCCAGCAGCAGCCCGGAGAAGATCGCGTACTCGGTGTCGTCCGTACCCGCCGGGTCCTCCGACACGAAGCCCTCGATACGGCCCCACTTCGCCCGGATCTCCGACGGCTTCATGTTCTCCGCGGGGGCGCCCAGCGCGTCACCCACCGCGAGTCCCAGAAGAGCGCCCCTGGCCCGTTCGAGGAGGACCTGCGGATTGCATGCAATCAGCTCCATGGCGCGCCTCTCCACTTGATGGGACTCATCTTGAGCCCTTGGGGGATTTGTGCCACGGCATGCGGTTTGTCGCTCGTCGCAAAACGCCCCGCCCGCACTGCCGTCACCCGGTCGCCGACCCGCAAAACCCCAGGTAAGTACGGCCTTCCTTGCTGGCGGGCGATTGAAATCGTGCGTAGTTTCGAGGTGTTCAGGGGGAGTGGGTGCCTGCGTGTCGTGCGCGGAGCCGCCTTCGCGTACCCACTCGTACAAAAGGGGAGATATTCGGTATGTCCATCATCGACATCGAAGCGCCGCTGCACACCGCCCACCGCGACAACCACACCCACCGTGACGTCAACGGCGGATGGCTGCGGCCGGCTGTTTTCGGCGCCATGGACGGACTCGTCTCGAACCTCGCCCTGATGACCGGTGTGGCCGGCGGCGCGGTCGCCCCGCACACCATCGTGATCACGGGCCTGGCGGGGCTCGCCGCGGGCGCCTTCTCGATGGCGGCCGGAGAGTACACCTCGGTCGCCTCGCAGCGTGAGCTCGTCCTCGCCGAACTCGACATAGAGCGGCAGCAGTTGCGCAAGCACCCGATCGACGAGATGGAGGAGCTCGCCGAGCTCTACGTCTCGCGCGGCGTCGAGCCGGCGCTGGCCCGCGAGGTGGCCATGCAGCTCTCCCGCGACCCCGAGCAGGCCCTGGAGATCCACGCCCGCGAGGAGCTCGGGATCGACCCCGACGACCTGCCGTCGCCGCTGGTCGCGGCCGTGTCCTCCTTCGGGTCGTTCGCGCTGGGCGCGCTGCTCCCCGTACTGCCGTACCTGCTCGGTGCCACCAGCCTGTGGCCCGCGGTGCTGCTGGCCCTGGTGGGGCTCTTCGCCTGCGGGGCGGTCGTCTCCCGGGTCACCGCCCGGTCCTGGTGGTACAGCGGTCTGCGGCAGCTCGGCCTGGGTGGCGCGGCCGCCGGTGTGACGTACATCCTGGGAACCTGGATCGGTGGAGCCGTAGGCTGACCGCGCTGGGAGTGAGACACTATGCAGTAGGCAACATATTTAGTCAGTTACTCGGCGGTTTCGATCCCAAGTCCGCCGGGCATCAGACCAGGGCGCTGCGGGCAATGAGGCCCACCCGCGTCGGGACCTTCGCCCCGTGACCGGTTCGCCCCACACCTGCGAAAGTCCCCTCTTCCCGCTTCGGGCAGTGTCCGCATGTTGGAATGACATATCCGCTTCTCGGGATAGTCGTCATCATGTAATCTGCACGAAATTTCGCAGAGGGCCAACGTCGTCCCTCGGCTATGCACATATGCCACGACGACGACGGGAGAGCCGATGCGTTCCGCATCCACGCACTCCGCGACCGGCCTCAGCACCACCGCCTGGTCGCCCATGGACGGTCGCCCCGCCCAGCAGGGCATGTACGACCCGCGCAACGAGAAGGACGCCTGTGGCGTCGGTTTCGTGGCGAACCTCACCGGCGAGGCGACCCACACGCTGGTCGAGCAGGCACTGACCGTATTGCGGAACCTTGAGCACCGAGGCGCCACCGGCTCCGAGCCCGACTCGGGCGACGGCGCCGGAATCCTCTCCCAGGTGCCGGACGCCTTCCTGCGCGAGGTCGCCGGCTTCGAGCTCCCCGAGGCCGGCGCGTACGCCGTCGGCATCGCCTTCCTGCCCGCCGACGACTCCGCACAGGCCGTCGCGCAGATCGAGGCCATCGCCGCCGAGGAGAACCTGACGGTCCTCGGCTGGCGCGAGGTCCCGGTCACCCCGGACCTGCTCGGCAACGGCGCCCGCGCCACCATGCCGGCCTTCTCCCAGCTCTTCGTCACCGGGGGCACCTCCCAGACGGAGTCTGGGGGAGGGACGACCGGCATCGAGCTGGACCGCAAGGCCTTCGTGCTGCGCAAGCGCGCCGAGCGCGAGGCCGGGGTCTACTTCCCGTCGCTCTCCGCCCGCACCATCGTCTACAAGGGCATGCTGACCACCGGCCAGCTGGAGCCCTTCTTCCCGGACCTCTCCGACCGCCGCTTCGCGTCGACGCTGGCCCTGGTCCACTCGCGGTTCTCGACGAACACCTTCCCGTCCTGGCCGCTCGCCCACCCGTACCGCTTCGTCGCGCACAACGGCGAGATCAACACGGTCAAGGGCAACCGCAACTGGATGAAGGCCCGCGAGTCCCAGCTGGCGTCGGAGGCCTTCGGCGAGGGCGCACTGGACCGGATCTTCCCGATCTGCACCCCGGACGCCTCCGACTCCGCGTCCTTCGACGAGGTCCTGGAGCTGCTCCACCTCGGCGGCCGCTCCCTGCCGCACAGCGTGCTGATGATGATCCCCGAGGCGTGGGAGAACCACACCTCGATGGACCCGGCCCGCCGCGCGTTCTACAAGTACCACTCCACGCAGATGGAGCCCTGGGACGGCCCGGCCTGCGTCACCTTCACCGACGGCACCCAGGTCGGCGCGGTCCTCGACCGCAACGGTCTGCGCCCCGGCCGCTACTGGGTCACCGACGACGGCCTCGTCGTCCTCGGCTCCGAGGTCGGCGTGCTCGACATCGACCCGGCCAAGGTCGTCCGCAAGGGCCGCCTGCAGCCCGGCAAGATGTTCCTCGTCGACACCGCCCAGAAGCGGATCATCGAGGACGACGAGATCAAGAACGAGCTGGCCGCCGCCGCCCCGTACGCGGAGTGGCTGGAGACCGGCGAGATCGAGCTGTCGGACCTGCCCGAGCGCGAGCACATCGTCCACACCCACGCCTCGGTCACCCGCCGCCAGCAGACCTTCGGCTACACCGAGGAAGAGCTGCGCATCATCCTCGCGCCGATGGCCCGTACCGCGGGCGAGCCGCTCGGCTCCATGGGTACGGACTCCCCGATCGCGGCGCTGTCCGAGCGCCCGCGACTGCTTTTCGACTACTTCACCCAGCTCTTCGCGCAGGTCACCAACCCGCCGCTGGACGCCATCCGCGAGGAGCTCGTCACCTCGCTGCTGTCCTCGCTCGGCCCCCAGGGCAACCTGCTGGAGTCGACCGCCGCGTCCTGCCGCAGCGTCACGCTGCCCTTCCCGGTGATCGACAACGACGAGCTCGCGAAGCTGATACACGTCAACGCCGACGGCGACATGCCGGGCATGAAGGCGGCCACCCTCTCGGGCCTCTACCGGGTCTCGGGCGGCGGCGACGCGCTGGCCGCTCGGATCGAGGAGATCCGCGCAGAGGCCGATGCGGCCATCGAGAACGGCGCCCGCCTGATCGTCCTCTCGGACCGCCACTCGGACGCCGAGCACGCGCCGATCCCGTCGCTGCTGCTCACCTCCGCCGTGCACCACCACCTCATCGCCACCAAGCAGCGCACCCAGGTGGGTCTGCTGGTCGAGGCCGGCGACGTGCGCGAGGTCCACCACGTCGCGCTGCTCATCGGCTACGGCGCGGCCGCGGTCAACCCGTACCTCGCCATGGAGTCCGTCGAGGACCTGCTGCGCGCGGGCACCTTCCTGTCCGGCCTGGAGCCGGAGCAGGCCATCAAGAACCTGATCTACGCGCTCGGCAAGGGCGTCCTGAAGGTCATGTCCAAGATGGGCATCTCCACCGTCGCCTCCTACCGCGGCGCCCAGGTCTTCGAGGCCGTCGGCCTGAACGAGGAGTTCGTCGAGACCTACTTCAACGGCACCGCCACCAAGATCGGCGGCGCCGGCCTGGACGTCGTCGCCAAGGAGGTGGCCGCCCGCCACGCCAAGGCGTACCCGGCCTCCGGCATCGCGGCCACGCACCGCGCGCTGGAGATCGGCGGCGAGTACCAGTGGCGCCGCGAGGGCGAGCCGCACCTGTTCGACCCGGAGACGGTCTTCCGCCTCCAGCACGCCACCCGCAACCGCCGGTACGACATCTTCAAGCAGTACACGGACCGGGTGAACGAGCAGTCCGAGCGCCTGATGACGCTCCGCGGCCTCTTCGGCTTCAACACCGAGGCCCGGCCGGCCGTCTCCATCGACGAGGTCGAGTCGGTCGCCGACATCGTCAAGCGCTTCTCCACCGGCGCCATGTCGTACGGCTCCATCTCCAAGGAGGCGCACGAGACCCTCGCCATCGCCATGAACCAGCTGGGCGCCAAGTCCAACACCGGTGAGGGCGGCGAGGACCCGGACCGCCTGTACGACCCGGCGCGCCGCTCCTCCATCAAGCAGGTCGCCTCCGGCCGCTTCGGCGTCACGAGCGAGTACCTGGTCAACGCGGACGACATCCAGATCAAGATGGCGCAGGGCGCCAAGCCCGGCGAGGGCGGCCAGCTGCCCGGCCACAAGGTCTACCCGTGGGTCGCCAAGACCCGGCACTCCACCCCGGGCGTCGGCCTGATCTCCCCGCCGCCGCACCACGACATCTACTCCATCGAGGACCTGGCTCAGCTGATCCACGACCTCAAGAACGCCAACCCGGTCGCCCGCATCCACGTGAAGCTGGTCTCCGAGGTCGGCGTCGGCACGGTCGCGGCGGGCGTCTCCAAGGCCCACGCGGACGTCGTCCTCATCTCCGGCCACGACGGCGGTACGGGCGCCTCCCCGCTCACCTCCCTCAAGCACGCGGGCGGCCCCTGGGAGCTCGGCCTCGCCGAGACCCAGCAGACCCTGCTGCTCAACGGGCTGCGCGACCGCATCGTGGTCCAGACGGACGGCCAGCTCAAGACCGGCCGCGACGTCGTCATCGCCGCGCTGCTCGGCGCCGAGGAGTTCGGTTTCGCGACCGCGCCGCTCGTCGTCTCCGGCTGCGTCATGATGCGCGTCTGCCACCTGGACACCTGCCCGGTCGGCATCGCCACGCAGAACCCGGTCCTGCGCGACCGCTTCTCCGGCAAGCCGGAGTTCGTCGTCAACTTCTTCGAGTTCATCGCGGAGGAGGTGCGCGAGCTCCTCGCCGAGCTGGGCTTCCGCTCGATCGAGGAGGCCGTCGGCCACGCCGAGCTGCTCGACACCAGCAAGGCCGTCACGCACTGGAAGGCGCAGGGCCTCGACCTGGAGCCGCTCTTCTACGTGCCGGAGCTGCCCGAGGGCGCGGTCCGCCACGCCCTGATCGAGCAGGACCACGGTCTGGCCAAGGCCCTCGACAACGAGCTCATCGAGCTCGCCGCCGACGCGCTGAGCGCCGACTCCGCCGAGACCGCCCAGCCGGTCCGCGCGCAGGTCGCGATCCGCAACATCAACCGGACCGTCGGCACCATGCTCGGCCACCAGGTCACCAAGAAGTTCGGTGGCGCGGGCCTGCCCGACAACACCATCGACCTGACCTTCACGGGCAGCGCCGGCCAGTCCTTCGGCGCCTTCCTGCCGAGCGGCATCACCCTGCGCCTGGAGGGCGACGCCAACGACTACGTCGGCAAGGGCCTCTCCGGCGGCCGGATCGTGGTCCGCCCGGACCGCGGCGCCGACCACCTCGCCGAGTACTCCACCATCGCCGGCAACACCATCGGCTACGGAGCCACCGGCGGCGAGATGTTCCTGCGCGGCCGCACCGGCGAGCGCTTCTGCGTCCGCAACTCCGGCGCGCTGGTCGTCTCGGAAGGCGTGGGCGACCACGGCTGCGAGTACATGACCGGTGGCCACGCGGTCGTCCTCGGCGAGACGGGCCGCAACTTCGCGGCCGGCATGTCGGGCGGCGTCGCGTACGTCATCGACCTCGACCCGAACAACGTCAACGTCGGCAACGCCGGTGCCGTCGAGACCGGGCTGTCCGACACGGACAAGCAGTGGCTGCACGATGTGGTGCGCCGCCACGAGGAGGAGACCGGCTCGACCGTGGCCGCGAAGCTCCTGGCTGACTGGTCCGTCGCGGTGGACCGCTTCAGCAAGATCATCCCGACCACGTACAAGGCAGTGCTCGCCGCCAAGGACGCCGCTGAGCTGGCCGGACTCTCGGAGTCCGAGACCACCGAGAAGATGATGGAGGCGGCGACCAATGGCTGACCCGAAGGGCTTCCTCACCACCCCGCGCGAGACCGCCTGCACCCGTCCCGTGGCCGACAGGCTGAAGGACTGGAACGAGGTCTACGTTCCGGGCTCGCTGCTCCCGATCATCAGCAAGCAGGCCGGCCGCTGCATGGACTGCGGCATCCCGTTCTGCCACAACGGCTGTCCGCTCGGGAACCTGATCCCGGAGTGGAACGACTTCGCGTACCGCGAGGACTGGTCGGCGGCGTCGGAGCGGCTGCACGCGACGAACAACTTCCCGGAGTTCACGGGACGCCTCTGCCCCGCACCGTGCGAGTCGGCGTGCGTCCTCGGCATCAACCAGCCGGCCGTCACGATCAAGAACGTCGAAGTCTCGATCATCGACAAGGCGTGGGACAACGGCAACGTCACCCCGCAGCCGCCGGAGCGCCTGTCCGGCAAGACCGTCGCCGTCATCGGCTCCGGTCCGGCGGGCCTGGCGGCCGCGCAGCAGCTGACGCGGGCCGGCCACACGGTCGCCGTGTACGAGCGGGCCGACCGCATCGGCGGCCTCCTGCGGTACGGCATCCCCGAGTTCAAGATGGAGAAGGTGCACATCAACCGCCGCATCGAGCAGATGCGCGCGGAGGGCACCAAGTTCCGTACGGGCGTGGAGATCGGCCGCGACCTGGACGCCGTACAGCTGCGCAAGCGCTACGACGCCGTCGTGATCGCGGCGGGCGCCACCGTCTCCCGCGACCTGCCGGTCCCGGGACGCGACCTGCGCGGGATCCACTTCGCGATGGAGTACCTCCCCCTCGCGAACAAGGTCCAGGAGGGCGACTTCGTGGCGCCCCCCATCACGGCCGAGGGCAAGCACGTGGTCGTCATCGGCGGTGGCGACACCGGCGCGGACTGCGTGGGCACCGCCCACCGCCAGGGCGCGGCCTCGGTCACGCAGCTGGAGATCATGCCGAAGCCGTCCGAGGACCGTCCCACGGGACAGCCCTGGCCGACGTTCCCCATGCTGTACAAGGTCACCTCGGCGCACGAGGAGGGCGGCGAGCGGGTCTACTCCGTCTCCACCACCCACTTCGAGGGCGACGAGGACGGCAACGTCCAGGCCCTGCACCTGGTCGAGGTCGAGTTCGTCGACGGCAAGCTCGTCCAGAAGCCCGGCACCGAGCGCGTCCTCCCCGCGCAACTGGTCACCCTGGCGATGGGCTTCACCGGCACGGACCAGGAGAACGGTCTGGTCCAGCAGTTCGGCCTGGCCCTGGACGCGCGCGGCAACATCGAGCGCGACGCCTCCTACGCGACCAACGTCGACGGCGTCTTCGTCGCCGGTGACGCGGGCCGCGGCCAGTCGCTCATCGTGTGGGCCATCGCGGAGGGCCGCTCGGCCGCCCGCGGCGTGGACCGCTTCCTGACCGGCACCAGCGCCCTGCCGTACCCCGTCAAGCCGACGGACCGCTCGCTGACGGTCTGACGACCGCCGCCCCCTCCCCGCGCCCGGCGCGGGGAGGACCCCTCATACGGTCCGCACAACGACGTGCGGAATTCTGACACCGCGCCCGCCATGTCCCCGACCAGGGATGGCGGGCGCGGTGGCGTTCCGGGGCCCAGCTACTCGGCGGCGAACCCGTACCGCAGCTCGTACAGGTGCCCCGCCTTCACCATGACGGTGACCTCGACGGGGAGTTCACCGTCGCCGTACACAGTGCGCAGAGTCCGCAGCACCGGAAGGTCTCCGGGCAGCCGCAGCGCCGTGTACTGCTCCTGCGTCGCGACCCGAGCGGAGACCCGGTCCACGCTGCGGCGGGGCGGAAAGCCGAGTTCCGCCAGCAGCGTCGGGGTCCCGCCGCGGATCCGGCGCGGCTCGGCCAGGGCGGTGCCGCGAGCGATGTCCGGCGGGTAGTACGAGCACACCAGCTCGGCGGGCTCGTCGTCGATGCTGATCAGCTGACGGCGGCACACGGCCGGGCTCCCTTCCGGGCGGCCGAGCGCGAAGGCGACGTCGCCGACGACCGGCGCCTCTCCGACCGCCAGCAGCGTGGTGCGAGCGGGCGACTGCCGGTCGGCGGCACCGGCGAGCCAGGGGTAAGCGCCCCCGTCCGGCGCCGGCGCGAGGGAACCCGATGGACGGACGGTCCGCTGCCGGTTCTCCCGTACGGTCACTGCCGACCCGGCGCGGCCGAGCGCCAAGCCCTCGTCCTTCAGGAGCTGAACGGCCTTCTGGATCGTGGCGTTGGAGGCGTCGAAACGGGACTTCAGCCGGGCGGTTGAGGGGAGCTTGGCTCCCGGCGCGAGGCCGCCGCTCATGATCTCGTCGCGCAGATCGGCGGCGATGCGGGCGTGCAGCGGCCGTGGATCGAGCCCCTCGGCTTCGGAACTGGGCAAGGTCATCCGATCCTGATCTCGTACCGCAACTGCTGGCGTCCGGCCGGCATGACCATCAGGTCCGCCTGGAGCGCGCGGTCCACCGAGTCGTAGGTCGTGCGGGCGAGTTGAAGTACCGGTTCACCCGACCCGAGGCGCAGTCGCTCGCACTCCTCGACGCCGGGCATCCTCGCCGTCACGTTCTCGACGACCCGTACGCCGACGTGCCCGAGGGCGGCGAGCAGTGTCACGGCGCCACCGCGGATCTTCGCCGTGCCGGCCAGCGGTGTGCCGGCGGCGATGTCCGCGGGGTAGTAGGTGTCGGTCAATTCGGTCGGCTCACCGTCGAGTTCGATGACCCTGCGACGCACCACCACAGTGCTCGACTCGGCCAAGCCGAGCATCCCGGCCACCTCGGGTGGGGCCGTGACCTCTGCCGCGTGCAGGATGCGCTGCCCGCCCCGGCGCCCAGCGGCCGCGGCCTCCTCGGTCCACGCGTCACTGTCGCCGGCGGCGCGGGGCGCCAGGTACGGCATCGACGTACTGGTCCACCCGCTGCCGCTCACGATGCCTCCTGCGCGTCCGATTCCCCTTGCGGTCCTCCACGTTAAGCGACTCCCTCGCCTGAACCTACTCTGAAAACCTTGCTGCTTTTCGCGAATAGCGATACGTTCTGTAAGGCCTTGGAGACTCAGCGTCAAGGCGGTGGGGTGACTGTGACCTTGTGTCGGCAGCAGCGATTCCAGCGGGCGCGCACCTCGGTGCGTGCGGCCCGCCAGTTCGTGGGTGACGTGCTTGCTGAATGGGGTGTGTTCGAGCGGCGGGATGACATCCGGCTCTGCGTCTCCGAGCTTGCTGCGAACGCCGTACTGCACGGCGTCCCACTCGGGCGCGAGTTCTTGGTGCGGATGGTTTGGGAAGGGCAGATCCTCTGGATCGAGGTGCGCGACAGCGGGCCGGGCTGCCCCGTCGTGCAGCGGCCCGGGGCGGATGTGCAGGGTGGCCGAGGGTTGTGGCTGGTGACCGAGCTCGCGGACGAGTTCGAGATCCGCGATGAGGGCGTGGGCAAGTCGGCGTGCGCTGCTTTCAAGTTGGCGTGAGTGCGAGCCGGGGTGTCGGTGCGGGCTGCCGTCGTACCCGGTCGGCGGGGCGGCGGGGGGTGAGGGGATAGTGGGGCCGTGGACATAGAGGTGAGAGCTGCGCGGGGCGGGGATGTTGATGTCGTCGCCGAGTTGAGGGCCGTTGTCATGCGGGACGATCTGGAGCGGCTCGGGCGGTATGACGAGGTGCGGGTGCGGCAGCGGCTGCGGGAGGGGTTCTCGGCGGCGCACTCGTCGGTCATCGTGATCGACGGGGCGGTCGCGGGGTCCGTGACCGTGCGGCCCGCCGGGGGCGGGCTGGTGGTGGAGCACCTGTACCTGGATCCGCGCCACCAGGGGCGGGGCGTAGGGTCCCGGGTGCTGCGCGGGGTGTTGGAGCGGGCCGACGCCGAGGGGGTGGACGTACGCCTGACCGTGCTGCGTGGGAGCGCGGCGCGGGGGCTCTACGAGCGGCACGGGTTCGTCGTGGAGGACGAGGACGCCGTCGACGTGCACATGGTGCGGGCCGCGGTACCGCTACCCGCGAGTATTGACTAATAGTCAATACAGGACCACGCTCAGGGCGAGCCGAAGTCGTCGTCTCTCGTGTGGGAGGTCATCCCGTGGGTGTCGATCAGGAACTGGGCCGGTTGCAAGCGGAGTTGGGCGGTGCCACGCCTCCCGGGTCTTTCGTCGGGCTGCCCGCCGGGGAGTTGGCGCGGCTCGCCCGGGCGCTGAAGGCCGAGCGCGCCCGGCAGGCCGACGGCCTGAACGAGGCCGCCGAGGAAGCGCTCAAGCTGGTGCCCGCCCTCGCGCGCGGCGCCGTACGCAAGGTGCTGTTCCGGTGAGCCGGGCCGAAGTGGAGAAGGTCGCCAGGCTGCTCGGCGCGGCCCCCGCCGAGCTCGCCTTCCTGGGCGGGCTGCCCGAGGCGGACGTACGGGCCTTCCGGGAGCAGGTCACCGCCGTGCTGAGCGACCGGGCGCCCGAGATGCTCGACCGGATCGCCGCCGCGACCAAACTGGTGCCGGCCGGGGTCGCGGCCGCCATCTCGCAGAAGGCACTGGGCCCCGGACTGGCGGCCGCGGTCGCCGGCCGGCTGGAGGCCGCCCGCGCCGCCGACATCATCGCCAAGCTGCCCGTCTCCTTCACCGCGGAATCGTGCGCCCACCTCGACCCGAGGAGGATCGCCGGGATCGTGGACCGGCTCGACGACGGGCTCGTCGTACGGATCGCCGTCGTCCTGGCGGAACGGGGCGACCACCTCACCATGGGGCGGTTCGTCGGCCACCTGCGCGACCAGGTCCTCGGCCGGATCCTTGAACAGGTCAGCGACACCGCCGTCCTGCGCGCCGGGTTCTACGTGGACCTGCCCGAGCGGCTGCCGCGGATCCTGGAACTCATGGGCGACGACCGGCTCGGCTCGGTCGTCCGGGCCGCCGCCGCAGGCGGCCTCTGGGAGGAGGCCCTCGCCGTCGCGGCCATGGTCGGCGGCGCCCAGCGGCTGCGGATCGCCCAGCTCACCGCCCGCCTCGACGGGGCCGAGCTCGATTCGCTCGTGCGGGTGACGCACGCCGAGGGGCTGTGGGAGACGCTGCTGCCGCTCGTCGCCCTGCTCGGCGAGGAGGACCGGCTCGCCGTCGCCCGCCTCGACTCGCTTCGCGACCCGGAGGTGCTGGCCGGGGTCGTACGGGCCGTCGTGGCGACCGCGCTGTGGGGGGAGTTCCTCCCGCTGGTCGGCGTACTGCCCGAAGACGCGCGGAAGGTGGTGGCGGACGCCGCCGCCGGACTGGGCGACACCGAGCTGGACGCCCTCGTCCGCGAGGTCGACAAACAGGACCTGTGGGAACTGGTCCTGCCCCTCGTCGAACTCATGGAGGAGTCGGGCAAGGAGCGGATCTTCGCCCTCCCCGCCTTCGCCGACCAGCACGGCGGCTAGGCCGGACGGCTAGGCCGGACGGGCCATCCGCGGGGCTCCTCACCGCAGTTGAGGGGCCCCGCCGTCTGGTAACAGTGGGTCACATGCCCTCCCGTACGCTGCTCCGCTGCCTGCTGGGCGCCGCCCTGCTGGTCCCCTCCGCGGCCGCCGTCGCCGCCGTCCCGGCCCGCACCGCCCCCGACGACGAAGGCCGCACCGTCGACTACCGCGGCCTGCGCCTCTCCGTCCCCGCCGACTGGCGCATCGTCGACCTCGACCGCAACCCCGGCGCCTGCCTGCGCCTCGACCTGCCCACCCTGTACCTCGGGCACGCCGGCGCCCAGAGCGAGTGCGCCACCGGGCGCGCCGTCGCCGACCGCGCCGACACCCTGCACCTGGAGCCCCTCGACGGCGCCCCGCCGCGCGCCGACGTCCCCACCCTCGGCGTCGACGGCGGGGACGCACTGCCCCCGGCCCGGGGCGACAGCCACGAGCTGAGGTACGCCCTGCACCGCTCCGGGGTGATGGCCACCGTCTCGTACGGGGTCGCGCCCGACGCGGTACGAGCGGTCCTGGAGCGGGGCCGCGCGGCATGGGCCGCCGCCCCGGGCCCGCGCCCGGGCCCGCGCCCCGGCCCGCGCCCGGCACCGCGCCCCGTCGTCGCCGAGCCGGCCGTCGCCGCCGGACCGGGCCCCCGTACCGCCCAGGAGCCCTTCCTCGGCGAGGGCTTCGACGCCTGCACCGCCCCCACTCAGCGCTCGATGGACACCTGGCGGGCCGAGTCGCCCTTCGGAGCGATCGGTGTCTACATCGGCGGCCGCGCCCGGGCCTGCGCCCAGCCGCAGCTCACCGCCGGCTGGGTCAGCCGCCAGACCGCGGCGGGCTGGCACCAGATGCCGATCTGGGTCGGCCCGCAGCCCTGGCGCAGCAGCAGCACCGGCCTGCCCTCCGACCCCTCCCGGGCCAACGACCAGGGCCGGGCCGAGGCCGAGGGCGCCGTGGACGCGGCCCGGAACCTGGGCCTGGCGGAGGGCACGGTCCTCTACAACGACCTGGAGAACTACACGGACCGCGCGACCTGGGACGCCCCCGTCGTCGCCTACCTCACGGCCTGGACGGTCCGGCTGCACGAGCTGGGCTACCGCGCGGCGGCCTCCGTCTCGGCGAGCTCGGGCGCCAAGGCGCTGAGCGCCCACTACGAGCAGGCCCCCGAGGCCATGCCGGACGTGCTCTGGGTGGCCCGCTGGAACGGCTCGGCCTCCGTCAGCGACGCCGACATGGGCCTGCCCGGGGGCACCCGGCAATGGGCCGGCCCGCGCCGCGCCCACCAGTTCCGCGGAGACCACGACGCCTCCTACGGCGGGGTCACGATCAACATCGACCGCAACTGGGTCGACGTCACCCCCGCCGCGTTCGGCGCCGCCGGCCCCCTCAGCTGACGGGTCCCGCGGGAGCGGGGTCCTCCCGCGGCGGCTCGTCGTCATCGCCCCGGCGGACGGTGCGCATCCCGTGCGCCGGGGTCCACGAGGTGACCACCAGGTCGTCGCCCTCGACGCCGACGCGGACCACCTCCGTCAGGTCCGCGTGGAAGAGGTGGAACGGATGCGGGGAATCCGTCTCCTCCGCGTAGCGGTGCAGTTCGGGCGGGTCGACGATCTCCACCGCGAGCCCGGAGATCCGTACGTCCCCGTCCGGCATGGTCTCGCCCTCGCCGGGGTTGCTGTGCAGCGCGAAGCGCGGGTCGCGCTGCAGGTCCTTGGCCTTCATCGACCCCTGCATCATGCCGAGCCACAGTTCACCGCCACGGATGTCGACGTTCAGCCCGGTCACCCGCGGGGAGCCGTCCTTGCGCAGGGTGGCGAGCACGTGGTGGGGGTACTGCGCGAAGCGGGCCCGGACCGCCGCCGCGAACTCCGGCTCCGCCTTCTCGAAGGACGCCCAGTTGTTCTTCGTCATGCCCCCATGAAAGCGCCTGGCCCCGGCGTCGGCCGCTCAGGCGCGCGTCACGCGGGCACGATCCCCGCCGCCCGCCCGCCCGCCCGCCCGCCCGCCCGCGCCGCCGCCGGCCAGGACGGGAACTCCGCGACCAGTCGGTCGTACAGCACCGTGTCCGGAACGGTCCGCGGGTCGGCGCCCGCGTGGAAGTAGCCCGCGTTGTCCACCGGGCGCCTGGCGGGGACGGGCAGTTCGTCCAGCCGGCGCAGGAAGTCGAACTGGGTGCTGCGCGTGTTGCCGAAGCCGATGAACTGCCAGAACAGCGGCAGCCGGGCCGCCTTGCACAGGTACTTCTCCGCGGCGAGCTTGTTGACGGGTCTCTTGGATCTTGCGGAGATCTGTCGCGCTGCCCGTCATGGACCCCCGAGCGTACGAGGAAGCGCGGGTTCAGGGGCGTTCTTCGCCCGGCTCGGTGGGCTCGGCAGCCGTCAGGGCCTCGATGTCCTCCAGCATGGCGGCCGCGAGGTCGCGCTCGGAGGCGTAGTGGCGCTCGGCCCACTTGAGGGTGAGCGCCGAGTACGCCCACGCCGCCTCGCCCTTCGCGCTCTCCGCGTCGGCCACCGCCCGGCGGCGCATGTCCTCCGCGTACTCCTGGTGCCGTACGAGGACCTCGCGCATCTGCTCCGGCTCCAGCAGGTGGCCGAGCCACAGCCGAAGCATCGGCCCGTGCTTGAGCACCGGCGGGTCGACTGGCGCCCCGCGCGCCCATTCCCGTACGGCTGCCATGCCCTCGTCCGTGATCCGGTAGACGCGCTTGTCGCGGGTGCCGGACTCCTGGGCGACCGTCCGGGAGGAGGCGTAGCCGGCCTGCTCCAGGCGCTTGAGCTCGCTGTAGATCTGGCTGAAGGACGGGCTCCAGTAGAAGAAGCGCAGCGATCCATCCGCCCACTTCTTCAGGTCGTAGCCGGAGAGCTCCTCACCGAAGGAGAGCAGTCCGAGCACCGCCCAGCCGGTCGCGGGGAGCGTGCGCCTGTTCGTCTCGTCTGCCACGCAGCGCAGTCTATGGCCGGTGTGAGCAATGCCCCTTCCTCCGAAGAGATATGACTGCTAGAAATATTTCTAATCAGAATATCCGGGAGGGTGGAGCCGTGATCTCACTGGCGGGCAAGGTCGTCGTCATCACCGGCGCCGGTCGCGGCCAGGGCGCGGCGGAGGCCCGGCTGTGCGCGCAGGCCGGCGCACGGGTGGTGGTCACCGACGTACGGGAGGACGAGGGCCGGGCGGTCGCGGCCGAACTCGGCGACCAGGGGCTGTTCGTACGGCACGACGTGGCCGACGGGGCGAGCTGGGCGGAGGTCGTACGGGAGGCCGTGCGCGCCTTCGGCACGGTCTCGGCGCTGGTCAACAACGCGGCGCTGTGGCGCACGGCCCACGTCGAGCAGCAGCGGCTCGCGGACTTCGAGGAACTGCTGCGGGTCAACCTGCTCGGACCGTTCCTCGGCATCCAGGCGGTGGCTCCGCTGCTGCGGGCGGCCGGCGGCGGCTCGATCGTGAACATCTCCAGCACGGCGGGGCTCGTCGGCATCCCGGGCCACGCGGCGTACGGGTCGGCCAAGTTCGGGCTCCGCGGGCTGACCCGGTCGGCGGCGCTGGACCTGGCGGGCGACCGGATCCGGGTCAACTCGGTGCACCCGGGGGCGGTCGACACCCCCATGGTGGCCGCGGCGGTCGCGGGCCGGGACTGGTCGCACGTCCCGCTGGGCCGGATGGGACGGCCGGAGGAGGTCGGGGAACTGGTCCTCTTCCTCTGCTCGGACGCGTCCTCGTACGTGACGGGCGCGGAGTTCGCGGTGGACGGCGGCATGACGACCGGCTGACGACGGGCAGGCGACCGCGGCACTGCCCGTCCCGTCCTCGCCCTCGCCATATCCGCTGGCCAGGGCCCCTCCCCACGCCGTAGCGTCCTGCGCATGTCCACGACCCCGACCCCGACCACCACCCTCTGGCGCCCGACGGGCCCCGTCGAGCTCGACCTCGTCCGCGCCCTCGACTTCCGGGCCTGGCCGCCGCGGCTGCCCGAGCAGCCGATCTTCTATCCCGTCCTCAACGAGGACTACGCGATCCGCATCGCCCGCGACTGGAACGTCAAGCACGACGGCGCGGGTTTCGTGACGCGCTTCGAGGTCGACACCGCCTTCCTGTCGCGCTACCCGGTCCAGCAGGCCGGCGGCGAGACGATCCTGGAGCTGTGGGTCCCGGCGGAGGAGCTGGACGAGCTCAACGCGCACATCGTGGGCCGGATCGAGGTCGTGCGCGAGTTCCGCTGAAACCGGCGGGCGCGGCGCGAACAATGGGGCCATGACCGCAGCCTCCCGCGCCCCGGCAGCCGCCCGAGCCCGCTCCTTCGACCGTGCCGCCGCCCTGTACGGGGCCAGCCGGCCCGGGTATCCCGAGGCGTTGTACGACGCCGTCGAGGAGTTGGCCGGGCTGCCGCTCGCCGGGGCGCGGGTGGCCGACGTGGGGGCCGGGACCGGCATCGCGACCGGGCCGATGCGTGCCCGAGGGGCCCGGGTGATCGCCGTGGAGCCCGGGGACGGCATGGCCGCCGAGTTCCGCCGCGCGCATCCCGGGATCCCGGTCGTGCGCGGGGACGGGGACCGGCTGCCGCTCGCCGACCACGGCTTCGACCTCCTGACCTACGCCCAGTCCTGGCACTGGACGCACCCGGAGCACTCCGTCCCCGAGGTCCGCCGCGTGCTGCGCCCCGGCGGCGCACTGGCGCTCTGGTGGAACGACCTGGACGGCGCCGTGCCGTGGATCGCCGAGCAGGACGCCCGGATCCGGGAGCTCTTCTCGGCCATGGAAGCCACCGTCCGCGCACTGCCCGTGGGGCTCGAATTCACCACCCGCGAGGTCCGCTGGTCCCGCCGGATCCCGCTGGAGGCGCACCTGGCCAACCACTCCAGCCACTCCGCGTTCCTGCTCCTCGGCGAGCCCGGGACCTCGGCGTTCATGGACGCCGAGCGGGAGCGGCTGAGGCCGCTCTTCCCCGACGGCACGGTCGAGGAGCAGTACGTCGTCACCCTCTCCGTGGCGTGCCCGTGAGCTGAACCGGCACGCCCGCGCCACCGCGCCCGGGCCGCCACGCCCGCGCTACCGCACCCGCGCCCGGAGGACCGCCGCCCGGCACTGTGCGGGCGTGCCCCAAGCGTCGCGCAGCGGGCGGGCCTTGCGCAGCCACAGGGAGAGGTCCAGCTCCTGCGTGTAGCCGACCGCGCCGTGCAGTTGGAGCGCCGTCATGGCCGAGGCGTACGCCGCCTCGCCGGCGGTGAGCTTCGCCGCCGCGACGTCGCCCGCCTCCAGGGAGAGGGCCGCCGCCCACAGCAGCGGCCGGGCGAACTCCAGCCCGAGCAGGGTGTCCGCCAGCCGGTGCTTGACCGCCTGGAAACCGCCGATCGGCGTGCCGAACTGGGTGCGCTGCTTCGCGTACCCCACCGTGCGGGCCAGGAGCGACTCGCCGACGCCGAGGCACTGGGCGGCCGTGAGCAGCCGCGCCCAGCGGCCGGCCGACTCCGCCGCCGCCACCACCCGCGGGCCCGACGCGAGGAGTTCACCCCCGGGGGCCGGGAGCGAGAGCCGTCGCGCCGGGTCCGTGGACGCCAGGAGCCCGCCCGGGCCGTCGCCCGCCAGCCGGAGCTCGCCCGCCTCCGACACCGCGAAGCGGTACGTCGCCGCGTCGGCGTCCAGGGCGTACGGGGATCCGCCCGGCAGGGTCAGCGTCGCCGAGGCCTCGCCCGCCACGAGACCCGGGAGGAACCGCTTCGCCAGCGCCCCGTCCCCGAGCCCGGACAGCAGGACCGAGGCGGCCGCCGTCTCCACCGCCGGCCCCGGCACCCCCGCCCGGCCCAACTCGACGAAGCCGAGCGACAGTTCCAGCGGCAGCAGCCCGGCCCCGTCGTACTCCTCGTCCGCGGCCAGGGCGAACAGCCCCGTCCGGGCCAGCCGCCCCCACAGCGCCCGCCCGGGGCCGTGGTCCCCGCAGCCCCAGGCCCGTACCGTCGCGGGGACGTCCGCGGCCCCGAGCAGGTCGTACAGCGTACGGGCGAAGTCCGACTGTTCCCCGGTCGGCAGGAAGTGCATCAGCGGCGGCCCTTCGGGAGGCCGAGCAGCCGCTCGGCGATGATGTCGCGCTGGATCTCGTTCGTCCCCGCGTAGATCGGGCCGGCCAGCGAGAAGATCCACGGCTCGGCCCATTCGCCTTCCGCGAGCTCCGCGTCCGGCCCCAGCAGGTCGAGTGCCGTCTCGTGCAGGGCGATGTCGTACTGCGACCAGAACACCTTGTTCAGGCTGGACTCGGCGCCGATCGCCGCGCCCGCCGCGAAGCGGGAGGCGCCCGCCCAGGTGAACAGCTCGTAGGCGCGCGCCCCGACCACCGCGTCCGCGACCCGGTCCCGCATTGCGGTGTCGGACGGATCGCCCGCCGTCCGCCACAGCGACACCAGCCGGTCCGCCGCCGCCAGGAACCGGCCGGGGGAGCGCAGGGTGAGCCCGCGCTCGTTGCCGGTGGTCGACATCGCGATCCGCCAGCCCTGGCCCGGCTCCCCGATCACGTCCGCGTCCGGTACGAACACCTCGTCCAGGAACAGCTCCGCGAAGGCCGGTTTGCCGTCGAGCCGCCCGATGGGCCGCACCGTCACCCCCGGCGCACGCAGGTCGAACATCAGATAGGTCAGCCCCTGGTGCGGCTTCGGGGCCTCGGGATCCGTGCGGAAGATGCCGAACGCCCGGTCGGCGAAGGCCGCCCGCGAGGACCAGGTCTTCTGCCCGGACAGCAGCCAGCCGCCCCGGGTGCGCACCGCCCGCGCCTTCAGCGAGGCCAGGTCGGAGCCCGACTCCGGCTCGGACCAGGCCTGTGCCCAGATCACCTCGCCGCTCGCCATGGACGGCAGCACCCGGGCCCGCTGCTCCGCCGTCGCGTGGTCGAAGAGGGTCGGCGCGAGCAGGTTGATGCCGTTCTGGGAGACCCGGCCCGGCGCGCCCGCCGCCCAGTACTCCTCCTCGAAGACCAGCCACCGCTCGATGTCCGCGCCCCGGCCCCCGTACTCCTCGGGCCAGGACACCACCGACCAGCGGTCGGCGTGCAGCAGGGCCTCCCATTCCCGGTGGGCCGCGAAGCCCTCCGCGGTCTCCAGGGAGGGCAGGGGCGTGGCGGGCACGTGCGCGGCCAGCCAGGCCCGCGCCTGCTCCCGGAAGGCCTCCACTTCCGCCGAATGGGTGAGGTCCATCAGGTGTTCGCCTCCTTCAGGGCGGCGATGCCGACGCCGCCGAGCGAGTCCGCGGCCGTCTCCGCGTTGTGCGCGTGCGCCAGGTGGTGCAGGGCGAACACCGAGTCCATGCCGGTGTGCATCCCCTGGAGGTCCTCGGCCTGGTTGACGGCCCGCTTGGTCAGCGCCAGCCCGAAGTCCGAGTGGTCCCACCACAGCCCGGCCCGCCGCTCGAAGGGCAGGTGGGCGTCGCGCGCGGGAGTGCCGATGTCGTGGCCCGCCGAGAAGTGCCCGCCGGCCCCGGCGAGGACGGCCACCTTCACCTCGGGGTCGCCGGCGGCCCGGTAGAAGGCGTCGTCCAGGGCGTAGGTCATCGCGCCGTTCTGCGCGTTGCGGTAGCGCGGCCGGTTCATGGTCACGTACGCGACCGGCCCGCGGCGCTCGTAGAGCACCACGGGGGCCTCGTCGTCGGCGGGGGGAGCGGGCATGCGCACATCCTTCCCTAACAAGTGTTTGGTAGGTTAACGTACGGCCATGAGCAGCGTCGAGGACCAAGGAGGTACGGGCATGAACCCGCCCGAGTACACCGCCGGGCACGGCCTGCTGACGGGCCGCGCGGCCGTCGTCACCGCCGCCGCCGGCGCCGGGATCGGCGGAGCCACCGCCCGCCGATTCCTGGAGGAGGGCGCCCGCATCGTCATCGGCGACGCGCACGCCCGGCGCCTGAAGGAGACCGAGGACGCGCTCGCCGCGGAATTCGGCGCCGACCGCGTCACCTCCCTGCCCTGCGACGTCACCGACGAGGAACAGGTGCGGGCCCTGTTCGCACTCGCCGAACAGACCCACGGCGGCCTCGACATCGTCGTCAACAACGCCGGACTCGGCGGGACCGCCGACCTCGTCGACATGACCGACGAACAGTGGGGCAAGGTCCTCGACGTCACCCTGAACGGCACCTTCCGCTGCACCCGCGCCGCACTGCGCTCCCTGAAGGCGTCCGGCCGGGGCGGAGTCGTCGTCAACAACGCCTCCGTCGTCGGCTGGCGCGCCCAGACTGGCCAGGCCCACTACGCGGCCGCCAAGGCCGGGGTGATGGCACTGACCCGCTGCGCGGCGCTGGAGGCGGCCGAGTTCGGCGTACGGGTCAACGCCGTCGCCCCGAGCCTGGCCATGCACCCGCACCTGGTGAAGGTCACCAGCGAGGAACTGCTGCGCGAACTGACCGCCCGTGAGGCCTTCGGCAGGTACGCCGAACCCTGGGAGGTCGCCAACGTCATCGTCTTCCTGGCCAGCGGCTACTCGTCGTACATGACGGGCGAGACCGTGTCGGTCAGCAGCCAGCGCGCGTAGGCCGAGAATGGACGCGTGCCAACCAACGAGCCGATGCAGAAGAAGAAGCCGCAGGTGACGGCCTCGCCCGAGCGCCGTCGAGAACTCCTCGCCACCGCCGCCGAGGTCTTCGCCGCGCAGGGCTACAACGCCACCACCGTCCGCAAGATCGCAGACGCCGCCGGCATGCTCGCCGGCAGCCTCTACTACCACTTCGATTCCAAGGAATCGATGCTCGACGAGATCCTCTCGGCCTTCCTGAACGAGCTGTGGCAGGGCTACGACACCGTCCTCGCCGCGGGCCTCGGCCCCAGGGAGACCATCGAGGCCCTCGTCACCGAGTCCTTCCGGGAGATCGACCGGCACCGCGCCGCCGTCGCGATCTACCAGAAGGAGTCCCGGCACCTGTCGGTCCAGCCCCGCTTCCACTACCTCTCCGACTCGCAGCAGAAGTTCGAGAAGGCGTGGCTGGGGACGCTGGAGCGAGGGGTCGCCGCCCAGGTCTTCCGCGCCGACCTCGACATCCGCCTCACCTACCGCTTCGTGCGCGACACGGTGTGGGTGGCGGCGTCCTGGTACCGGCCGGGCGGCCGGCACAGCCCCGAGGAGATCGCCCGCCAGTACCTGTCGATGGTGCTGGACGGGATCGCCGTACGCACCTGACCCGGAAACCCCGAGGAGTCCCGATGCCCGAGGCCTACATAGTCGAAGCGGTACGCACCCCCGTGGGGCGGCGCAAGGGGGGCCTGTCGGCGGTCCACCCGGCCGACCTCGGCGCGCACGTCATGAAGGCGCTGGTCGAGCGGTCCGGAGTGGACCCGGCCGCGGTGGAGGACGTGGTCTTCGGCTGCCTCGACACGGTGGGACCGCAGGCGGGCGACATCGCCCGCACGGCCTGGCTGGCGGCGGGCCTGCCGGAGGAGGTGCCCGGGGTCACCATCGACCGGCAGTGCGGGTCCTCGCAGCAGGCGGTGCACTTCGCGGCGCAGGGCGTCATGTCCGGCACGCAGGACCTGGTGGTCGCGGGCGGCACCCAGAACATGTCGATGATCCCGATCGCCTTCGCGTCGAGGCAGGCGGCGGAGCCGCTGGGCTTCACGCAGGGCCCGTACGCGGGGTCGGCGGGCTGGCGGGAGCGGTATGGCGACGCCCCGGTGAACCAGTTCCACGGCGCGCAGCTCATCGCCGAGAAGTGGGGGATCACCCGGCAGGACATGGAGCGGTTCGCGCTCTCCAGCCACCGGCGGGCGATCCGCGCGATCGACGAGGGCCGTTTCGAGCGGGAGATCGTGCCGTACGGGGACATGACGGCGGACGAGGGCCCGCGCCGGGACACCACCCTCGAAAAGATGGCGACCCTGAAGCCGGTCCTCGAAGGCGGCACCATCACGGCGGCGGTCTCCTCCCAGGTCTCGGACGGCGCGGCGGCCATGCTGCTGGCCTCCGAGCGGGCGGTACGGGAGCACGGCCTGCGCCCGCGCGCCCGCATCCACCACCTCTCGGTGCGCGGCGAGGACCCGATCCGCATGCTGTCGGCGCCGATCCCGGCCACGGCGTACGCGCTGAAGAAGACGGGCCTGTCCCTGGCCGACATCGACCTGGTGGAGATCAACGAGGCCTTCGCCCCGGTGGTCCTGGCCTGGCTGAAGGAGACCGGCGCGGACCCGGAGCGGGTGAACGTCAACGGCGGCGCGATCGCACTCGGCCATCCGCTGGGCGCGACGGGGGTGAAGCTGATGACGACGCTGCTGCACGAACTGGAACGCACGGGCGGCCGCTACGGCCTCCAGACCATGTGCGAGGGCGGCGGCCAGGCCAACGTGACGATCATCGAGCGCCTGTAGCCCCCGGCGGGAGCGACGCCCGGCGGGCGGCGGCCGGAAGCCGCCGCAGGTCGACGAAGCCCGTGAGGCCCCCGGGCCGAGTGGTGCGAGTGGCCCGCCGCCGCGCCCGCTGCGGTCAGGGGAGCAGGGCGAAGCCGAGCAGGACGGCGGCCTCGACGCGGACCGAGCCCGGGGAGAGGGTGCCGTCCTCCTCGGGATCCCCGCCCGTGCGGCGGCCGTGGCTGCGGCTGCCCATCGACTCCGGGTCGACGTCCTCGATGTGGATCACCGGGCCCAGCCGGATCCCGCACGCCTCCGCGTAGACCTCGGCCTTGCGCCGCGCGGCCCCGACCGCCCGGCGCCGGGCCTCGTCGCGCATCGCGGGCTTGTCCTCGACCTCGAATCGCACGGCGTCGACGCGGTTCGCGCCGGCCGCGACCGCGTCCTCGATCAGCAGGTCGAGCCGGCCGAGGGCCGCCGTCTGCACGGTGTAGGTGGCCTCGCAGCCGTAGCCGCGGAAGGTGCGATCCGCGCCATATCCGTTGTACTGCGACGTCAGCGCCAGCCGTGAGCCGGAAACGTCCGAGTCGGGTATGCCGTGCTCCCGCAGGGTGGCCCGCAGCCGGGCCACCGCCGCGCCCGCTTCGGCGAAGGCCTCCTTCGGGGTCGGGGCGACGAGGTCGACCGCCAGGTCCACGTGGGCGAGTCTGGGTTCGGCGGACACACTGCCCGCCCCGAGCACACTGAGCCCCCAGGGCTCCTTGATCGCTGCCATGCGCGGATTCAATCACCCGTTCCCGGCGGCCGACGGGCGGCTGCTGCGTCGGATCGCCCGCGAGGGCCTCGCGAACGCCGCCACATACGCCCCCGGCTCCGCCGTCCGGGTGAATCTGCACACCGATGACGGGGAGGCGGCTGGACGTGGTGAACACCGCCCCGGAGGGGGAGCGGATCGTCCTCGACCCGGGCGGGACGGGCCTCCCCGGGCTCCGCGCCGCCCTCGCCGAGGTGGGGGGCACGTTGCGGGCCGGAGCCGCTGGGGACGGAGGTCACATACTCGCCGCCACCCTCCCCGACCGACGTGTGCTAGCTTAGAGGCGTTGCAGTTGTGGTACCCATGAACTTTATGTGCGCCTGACGGGAATGTTCCTCAGGCGCTTTTATTGTTTTGCCGGAATCTCCGGATGGGGCCCTTTGCCGCCTATTCAGGAGATTTAAAATGGCACTTGGCACCGTGAAGTGGTTCAACTCGGAAAAGGGCTTCGGCTTCATCGAGCAGGACGGCGGCGGCCCGGACGTCTTCGCCCACTACTCGAACATCGCCACCCAGGGCTTCCGTGAGCTCAACGAGGGCCAGCGCGTGTCCTTCGACGTCACCCAGGGCCAGAAGGGCCCCCAGGCGGAGAACATCCTCCCCGCCTAAGGCATTCCACACGCCGGGGTCCGCACCGAACAGGTGCGGGCCCCGGCGTGTCTGCTGTTTCGACCACTTGTTTTACCTGCCGGTTTCAGGAGGGCTTTCTCGCATGACCAGCTCCAGCTCCGCACGACCCAGCCGCCGCCCCACCCGGGGTCGAGGTGCGGCCCAGGGGCGTCCGAAGGCTGGCGCGGGACGGCAGAAGTCCGCGCCCGTGGCCAGGCCCCAAGAATTCACCATGCCCGAACCGCTGACCCCGGCCCTGCCGCCGGTCGCCGCGTTCGAGGACATGGACATGCCCGAGGCGCTGCTGAAGACCCTCGCCGCCCAGGGCGTCACCGAGCCGTTCCCGATCCAGGCCGCGACGCTGCCGAACTCGCTCGCCGGCCGTGACCTGCTCGGCCGCGGCCGTACCGGCTCCGGCAAGACCCTGGCCTTCGGACTGGCCCTGCTGGCCCGTACCGCCGGCCGCCGCGCGCAGCCCAAGCAGCCCCTCGCGCTGGTCCTCGTACCGACCCGCGAGCTCGCGCAGCAGGTCACCGACGCCCTGGCCCCCTACGCCACGTCCGTCAACCTGCGCATCGCGACCGTCGTCGGCGGCATGTCGATCAACCGGCAGTCCGGCGCCCTGCGCCGCGGCGCCGAGGTGCTCGTCGCCACCCCCGGCCGCCTGAAGGACCTCATCGACCGCGGTGACGCCGACCTCTCCCAGGTCGCCATCACGGTCCTCGACGAGGCCGACCAGATGACCGACATGGGCTTCATGCCGCAGGTCACGGCGCTGCTCAAGCAGGTCGAGGCCGACGGCCAGACCATGCTGTTCTCGGCGACCCTCGACAAGAACATCGACAAGCTCGTCAAGATGTTCCTGACCGACCCGGTCGGCCACTCCGTCGACCCCTCGGCCGGCGCGGTCACCACCATGGAGCACCACGTCCTGTACGTCATGGACGAGACCGACAAGAAGGCCGTGGCGACGCGTATAGCCGCTCGCGACGGCCGGGTGATCATGTTCGTCGACACCAAGCGCGGGGTCGACCGCATGGTCAAGAAGCTCCTCGCGGACGGCGTCCGCGCCTCCGGCCTGCACGGCGGGCGCTCGCAGCCGCAGCGCAACCGCACGCTGGACTGGTTCAAGACGGGCGAGGTCACCGCGCTGGTCGCCACCAACGTGGCCGCCCGCGGCATCCACATCGACGACCTCGACCTCGTCGTCAACGTGGACCCGCCCACCGACCACAAGGACTACCTGCACCGCGGCGGCCGTACCGCCCGCGCCGGCGAGTCCGGCAGCGTGGTCACCCTGGTGCTGCCCGACCAGAAGCGCGACATGACCCGTCTGATGTCGGACGCCGGGATCTCCCCGCGCACCGCGCAGATCAAGTCCTCCGACGAGGAGCTGTCCCGGCTGACCGGCGCCAAGGAGCCCTCGGGCATCCCCGTGGTCCTGGACGTGCCGCAGCCGACCCCGCCGCGCCAGCGCTCCGCCGGCCAGGCCGGTGGCGGCTCCGGCGGCGGCGCCCGCCGCCGCTCGGGCGGTCCGCGTACGGGCTCCGGTACGGGCGCCGCCCCGGCCGCCGGCGGTGGCCGCGGCCGCCGCTCCGGTGGCGGCAGCGCCGGGCAGGCCCCCGCGTCCGGGTCGGGCCAGGCCCGCCGGGGCCAGGCCGGCCAGGGTGGCGGGGCCGCGGGCTCCGGCGAGCGCGGCCGGCGTACCGGTGGCGCCCCCTCCGGCGGTGCGGCCGGGGCTTCGGCCCGCAGCCGCGTCGGCCAGGCCGGCCAGGGCCGCCGCCGCTCGGCCTGACGGCACGCGGCCGTAGCGGCCAGTAGCAGACACGGAGGACGCCGGGCAGCGCACATGCGCCGCCCGGCGTCCTCGTGTGTGCGGGGACGGTCAGCGGACCATCTTGTCCTGGAGCTTCGCCAGGGTCCGCAGGTCCAGGCCGAGGCCGTTCGTCAGGTAGCCGTAGAAGCTGCCGTAATCGGCCTCGATCTGCGCGGTCGCCGCGTTCAGGTAGTCCTGGCGGACCTCCTGGAGCGGGATCAGCAGGTCCGGGTTCTGCATCCGGCCGGACTGCTTCAGCCCGGCCCGCACCTGGGCGTCGTAGGCGGCGCGGAAGGTGTTCGACGCCAGGTAGTCGCCCGCGGCCGCGCTCTCGGGGACGGCCAGGGAGCGCAGCAGTACGTAGCTCATCCACCCGGTCCGGTCCTTGCCGGAGGTGCAGTGGTAGAGGAGCGGCCCCTGCCGGCCGTCCGCGGCCTCCCGCACGGTGGCCGCGAACTGCGCCCGGTTCTCGGGGCTGGTCACGAAGGTGCGGTAGATGTCGCGCATGTAGGCCTCGGCGCGGCCGCCGCCGAGCATCTGCTCCTGCTTCACGGGGTCGGCGCTGGAGATCGCCCCGACCAGGGTCCCGTACAGGCCGAGGTCGCTGATCGGGCGGGAGGCGGGGGCCAGGCCGGCCGGCAGCCGGTCGGCGCCGTCGTACTGGAGCTCCATCGGGATGCGGAAGTCGACGACCTTCGTGAGGCCCAGACCGGAGACGGCTGTGATGTCCGCCGGGGTCAGCTTGCTCAGCGCGTCGGAGCGGTAGACCAGCCCCTGGCGGACCTGACCGCCGGTCCAGGTGCGGTATCCGCCCAGGTCGCGGACGTTGACCGCGCCTTGGAGGGGGATCTGGCGAATCGTTTCTGCTTGCTGGTGGTACCGGGCGGCGGGCACGGCCGCGGGCGCGGGCGCGGCGGACGCGGCGGCGGGCAGCGCCCCGATGGCGAGGGCGGAAGCGAGCACCGCGGTCGCCAGGCGGATTCGGACACGGCTCATCGGTGGCAACTCCTGTGGCGGAGAAGGGGGATCACCCTGCTGGTGGCAGGGTGCGGAACGCGTGCAGTGCTTCGAGTGCCTGTTGTGCCTCGGCCATGACGCGGCTGACGAGCTCCGCACAGGAAGGCAGATCCTCGATCACCCCCGCGACCTGGCCCGATGCCATGACGCCGAGGTCCGTACGGCCCTCGACCATGGACGCCTTGAGGAGCATCGGGGTGTTCGCGGCAAGCAGCACCTGGCTCCACGACAGGTCCTTGCCGTGCTTCATCGCCAGCCCCTCGCGGACCATCCGCGACCAGGTCAGCCCGGAGATCCGGCGGAAGCCGGACGCGTGCCGCACCGCGCGCAGCAGCGCCCGGGCGCGGCCCGCCCGCTCCAGCGACTCGACCAGTTCGCTGCGCAGCATCCGGTGCGGCAGCCCGTCCACGGCCGTCGTCACCATCACGTCCTTGACCGTGGCCCTGAGGTACTCGGCCTTGACCGACTCCGGGACGGTGGAGTCGGAGGTCAGCAGGAACCGCGTGCCCATCGCGATGCCGGCGGCCCCGTACGCGAGCGCCGCCACCAGGCCGCGCCCGTCGCAGAACCCGCCGGCCGCGACCACCGGGATGTCCACCGCGTCCACCACCTGGGGCAGCAGCACGGTCGTGGCCACGTCCCCGGTGTGGCCGCCGCCCTCGCCGCCCTGCACGATCACCGCGTCGGCGCCCCAGGCCGCGACCTTCTCCGCGTGCCGCCGGGCCCCGATGGACGGGATCACGACCACGCCCGCGTCCTTGAGCCGTGCGATCAGCTCCCTGGACGGGGCCAGGGCGAAGGAGGCGACCCGTACGCCCTCGTCGATGATCAACTGCGCCCGCTCGGCCGCGTCCCCGGCGTCCGCGCGCAGATTGACCCCGAAGGGGGCGTCCGTACGGGACTTGACCTCCCGGACCGCCGAGCGCAGCTGCTCCGTGGTCATCGTGGCCGAGGCCAGGATGCCGAGCGCGCCCGCGCCCGCCGCCGCGGACACCAGCCGGGGGCCGGCGACCCAGCCCATGCCCGTCTGCACGATCGGGTAGCGGGTCCCGACCAGCTCGGTGAATGCCGTCTCCATGGCCTCAGACCCGCACTTCGCGCTCGCGCAGGCCCTTGGGGTCGATGACCTCGCGGATCAGCCGCAGCTCCTCGGCGGTCGGCTCGCGGGTGTACGGGACCTCCTCCGCGACGGCCAGTTCGAAACCGGTGGCCGCCCGGACCTGCTCGACCGTGACCCCCGGATGCACGGACGCGAGCCGCATGCAGTGGCCGGGGCCGGAGAAGTCGAAGACGCCCAGATCGCTGACCACCCGCGGCAGCCGGTGGAAGCGGGTCACCCCGGCCGTCTCGGCGCGGTCGTGGCCCACCCCGCTGACCATGTCGACGCGCTCGACGAAGACCCGGGTGGAGTGCTTGGGGATCCAGTAGCTCACCGGGTTGTTGAGGGTGTTCACCGGAGCCCCGCGCACCCCCAGGAGCTGACGGGCCGGCCGCTCCCAGTCCCCGATGCAGGAGATGTTCTGGTTGCCGAACCGGTCGATCTGGCTGGCGCCCATCATCACGTGCCGCCGCCCGCCGGTGACCATCGTCAGGTGCCGCCGGTACGGGAGCCAGCCCTCGGCCGTACCGTCGAGCCCGACCAGCATGGCCTCGCCGTCGGTCAGCAGCAGGTCGGGGGAGAAGGTCCGCTTGGCCAGCCGCGCCCCGAAGGAGGGCACCAGGCCCATCGGGCTGGCCAGCACCTCGCCGTTGTCGCGCCAGGCCTCGGCGCAGGCGATCACGCAGTACTCCGCACGGCTGGTCACTGCTGCTCCTCGTGCCAGGCCCGGACGGCCTGTTGGTAGTCGTGCTCGCCCGCGCCGGAGAGGAAGCGCCCGGCGAACTCGGGCCAGGGGGTGGTCGCGTACAGCTTCTGGAAGGCCTCGTCGCGCTCGTAGTCGGGGACGCAGGAGGTGAAGTGCGCCCCGTTCGGGGTCTCCACGACGCCGGTGACGGTGTGCCGGCTGACCAGGAGGGACTGCGGGGGGCCGGACTTGGAGAGCTCGGCGGTCTCCACGAGCTGCTCGCAGGAGACGTACGCGGCATCGGCGGCCTCGCAGAACAGGTCGTCGAAGTAGGGGTCCGGGCCCAGGTACTGGGCGTTGCCGAGCCGGTCGGCGCGGTTGAGGTGGACCAGGGCGGCGTCCAGGCGCAGGGCCGGGACCGCGACGAACTCCTCGCCGTCGGCGTAGGGGGAGGTGACGGTGCGCAGTTCGGGGTTGACCCGCATGACGTCGGAGCCGAGGCCGGCGCGGACGGGGAGGAAGGGGAGCCGGTTCGCGGCGGCGTGCAGGCCCCACATGAACATGGCCTCGTCGAACTCGGTGAGGGTGAAGGCGGCGCGCTCGCGCGCGGCCCGGAAGTGCGGCTCCAGGGGGATGGAATCGAGCGTCGCGAAGGGGGCGACGAGCTTTCGGATCCGGCCCGCGGCGGCGAGCAGCCCGACGTCGGGGCCGCCGTAGGAGACCACGGTGAGATCGGTGATCTCGGAGCGGAGCAGTGCCCGCACCAGGGCCATGGGCTTGCGCCGGGACCCCCAGCCGCCGATGCCGATGGTCATGCCGCTGCGCAACTGGCCGACCACCTCTTCGGGGGTCATGGTCTTGTCCGTCATGCCGTGTCTCCCTGTCCCTTCCCGAAGGTGTCGCGGACCCGGTCGGCGACACCGCTGAGGTTGGCCTCGAAGGTGAAGCCCTGCTCGAAGCGGTAGCTGCGGCGTACGTCGACGGGGTCGATGCCGTTGATGGCCGCCTTGGCCAGCCTCAGCAGGTAGCCGTCCTTCTTCGCGATCTCGGCGGCGAGTTCCAGGGCGGCGGGGCGCAGTTCCGCGCGCGGGACCACCTTCCACACCGAGCCGTGGGCGTGCAGTTCGGCGGCGGTCGCGGTGCGCGAGGTGTAGTAGAGGGTGCGCATCAGGTGCTGGGGGACAAGGCGGGCCAGGTGGGTGGCGGCGCCGAGCGCGCCCCGGTCCAGCTCGGGCAGCCCGAAGGTCGCGTCGTCGGAGGCCACGATGGCGTCGGCGTTGCCGACCAGGCCGATGCCGCCGCCCAGGCAGAACCCGTTCACGGCCGCGACGACCGGCACCTCGCACTCGTAGACGGCGGCGAAGGCCTCGTAGCAGCCCCGGTTGGCGCCGATGAGCGAGGCGTGGCCGGTGTCGCGCTGCATCTCCTTGATGTCGACGCCGGCGTTGAATCCGCGGCCCTCGGCTGCCAGGACGACGCACCGGGTCTCGGGGTCGCGGCCGGCGGCGCGCAGTGCGTCGGCGAGGTCGTACCAGCCCTGTACGGGGAGCGCGTTGACGGGCGGGAAGTCGACTGTGACGAGGGCGATGCCCTTGTCGGGGCTTGAGGTGGAGACACCCATGAGAGGATCAGCTACCTTTCCACCAAACATTTGTTAGGTGAGGAAGGTAGCAGCCGATGGAGCTCAACGGGAGGGTTGTCGTCGTCACCGGCGGAACCCGGGGCGTCGGCGCCGGGATCGCGAAGTCGTTCCTCGCGGCGGGGGCCCGGGTCGTGGTCTGCGCCCGGCGGCCACCGGAGGCGCCGGTGGCCGCCGAGGGCCGCGAAGCCTCCTTCGCGGCCGTCGACCTGCGCGATCCGGCCGCCGTGCAGGGGTTCTTCGAGGGGGTCGCGGCCCGGTACGGGCGGCTCGACTGCCTGGTGAACAACGCGGGCGGGACCCCGTACCGACTGCTGGGGGAGGGCGGGGCCGAGCGGCACGCACGGGTCGTCGAGCTCAACCTGCTCGCCCCGATGACGGCCTCGCTGGCCGCCTACCCCTGGCTGCGCGGGGCCGGCGGCTCGGTGGTGATGATCGGCAGCGTCAGCGGCACCCGGCCCTCGCCGGGCACGGCGGCGTACGGGGCGGCCAAGGCGGCCCTGGAGAACCTGGCCCGCTCCATGGCCGTGGAGTGGGCCCCCGAGGTACGGGTGAACTCGCTGGTCCTGGGCATGGTGCGGACCGAGCTGTCCCACCTGCACTACGGGGACGAGGCGGGCGTCGCGGCGGTCGGTGCGACCGTCCCGCTGGGGCGGCTGGCCGAGCCCTCGGACATCGGCGCCGCGGCGGTGTTCCTCGCCTCCGACCGGGCGGCGTACGTGAGCGGGGCGAGCCTGCTGGTGCACGGGGGCGGGGAGCGCCCGGCGTTTCTGGATGCGGCAACTGTGAACAGGGAGAGCTGACATGGGCATTGCTGAAGGCCGGGTGGTCGTCGTGACGGGCGCGGGGCGGGGGCTGGGCCGGGCCCACGCCCTGGCCTTCGCGGCGCAGGGGGCGCGGGTCGTCGTCAACGACCTCGGGGTCGGCCTCGACGGGCTTCCGGGCCCGGACGGCCCGGCGGCGCAGGTCGCCGCCGAGATCCGGGCGCTGGGCGGCGAGGCGGTGGCGCACGGCGGGGACATCGCGACCACCGAGGGTGCGGCCTCCCTCGTGGCGGCCGCCCTCGACGCCTACGGCCGGCTCGACACCCTGGTCAACAACGCGGGCTTCCTGCGCGACCGGATGCTCGTCAACCTCGACGAGGACGACTGGGACGCGGTGATGCGGGTCCACCTCAAGGGGCACTTCCTGCCGCTGAAGCACGCGGCGGCCTGGTGGCGGGCGGAGGCGAAGGCGGGCCGCCGGGCGGCGGCCCGGGTCGTCAACACTTCCTCCGGGGCCGGACTGCTGGGCTCCGTGGGGCAGGGCAACTACAGCGCGGCCAAGGCCGGCATCCTCGGCATGACCCTGGTCGCCGCCGCCGAGATGGGCCACTACGGGGTCCAGGTCAACGCCATCGCCCCGGCGGCGCGGACCCGGATGACCGAGCGGACCTTCGCGGAGACGATGGCGGCGCCGGCCCCGGGCGCGTTCGACGCGATGGCCCCGGAGAACGTGTCCCCGCTGGTGGTCTGGCTCGGCTCCGACGCCTCGGCCGGGGTCACCGGCCGGGTCTTCGAGGCGGAGGGCGGCCGGATCACGGTGATGGAGGGCTGGCGCCCGGGCCCCACCACCGACCGGGGCGCGCGGTGGACCCCGGCGGAGGCGGGGGAGGCGGCGGCGAAACTCCTCGCGGCGGCCGAGCCTCCGCACCCGGTGTACGGGGCGCGCTGATGCCCTGACCGGGGAAAGGCGCCGGGCCCGGCCCCCTGGCGAGGGGTCGGGCCCGGATCCCTGACTCGTGCGATGGGGTATCACTACCCACTGCGTGCACTCGCTGAACCGCAGTAACCCGGCCGCGTCTGCGGAGGAGTGCGTTCCGCCCCGCCGCGCCGGGCGTACGAGCCGGGCACACGGGCCCGGCATGCGAGCCGGGCGCACGCACGAGCCGGTTCGCTCAGGAGAGCTTGCCGCCGTAGTCCGGGAGCTTGACGGTGCGTTCGGCGTGGCCGCCGACGAGGTCGCTCTCGTTGTTGCCGATGTTCGCGATGATCGTGTAGCCGCGCGCCTCGATCTCGGCCCGCTTGGCCGTCTTGTACGCGCTGACCTGGCCGAACAGCGCGGGCAGGTCCCGGACGTAGAGCCCCGAGACCGGGTAGCCGACGGCCTTGAGGTTGCGCTCGGTCAGGGAGTACACGATCCCGGGCCGGGCGGTGACGAAGAAGATCGCCACCCCGCGGTCGTTCGCGTACCGGGTCAGCTCGCGCACCTTGGCGATGGCGGGGGTCGGGAAGGTCCAGAACCAGTGGAAGTCCGTCTCAAGCGACGAGTTGTCGATGTCGAGGACGATGGCGGGCCGCTCGCCGGCCGGCGCGGCGGCGATGCGCGCCTCGATCGCGGGGCGGGCCGCGTCGATGACGGTCGCGACGTCGCGCTGCCAGGTGGCGTAGTCGATGCCGAGTATCGCGGCATTGCCGCCGGGGGCGGACGCGCTCGCGCTCACCCCGGCGGACGTGGCGGCGGGGGCTGCGGCGGGTGCGGCCTGGGCGGCGGCGGCCGGGACCAGCGCCAGGACGGCGGCCGCGGTGGCCACGGCGGTGGCGGTACGGGTCGAACGGGTGCGGCGGGTGCTGCGCATGGGGGGACGCTCCTCGGTCACGTATTGGCATGTACGCGACCAGACTGGGCAATGGCCGACCCTATGTCTACTGGCTGGTAAGTAACTTTTCGTGGCCGGGTGGTGAACCCCCGCTACCGGGACTAGTCGCAGTGCATCGGGCTTTGGCCCGGTGGTGAAGCGATTCTCAGGACTGCTCTGACCCGCGCGTCACGGCGGGCGATTCTGCTGCTCGATGTACTGATGGACCATCGACAACGGGGCCCCGCCGACTGACCCGGCAAAGTACGAGCCGGACCAGAGTCGTTGTGCCCGCCAGTAGTGGCGGACGAGGTCGGGGAACTCCTGGCGGAGTCGGCGGGAGCTGACGCCCTTCAAGCTGTTGACCAGCTTGGACAGGGCGACCTTCGGCGGGAGGTTCACCAGGAGGTGGACGTGGTTGTTCTCGCCGTTGAACTCGACCAGCTCGACCTCGAAGTCTGCGCAGACGCTGCGCATGATCTCTTCGCACCGTGTGAGGTGCTGGTCGTTGAAGACCTCGTGCCGGTACTTCGTCACGAAAACCAAGTGGGCGTGGAGGATGAAAGTGCAGTGCCGACCTGTGCGAATGTTCTGATACTCAGTCATAAACCAACCGTAGTACGATCGTTGGTATGCAGCTGCGGTACTCCTTCCGCGTGTACCCGCACGCCACCCAGCGCACGGCGTCGGCAAGGGCGTTCGGGTGCGCCCGCGTGGTCTGGAACGACGGGCTGCGTCTGCGGCAGGACGCCTACAAGCAGGGCCTTGACCGGCCGAAGGCGGCACAGCTGTCGAAGCGGTTCGTCACCGAGGTGAAGAAGACCGAGGGACGTGCCTGGCTGTCCGAGGTGTCGGCCGTGGTCCTCCAGCAGTCCCTGCGGGACCTGGAGACCGCGTACTCCAACTTCTTCGCCTCGAAGAACGGCACCCGCAAGGGCCCGAAGACGGGGCCGCCGAAGTTCAAGAAGAAGTCCAGCCGCCAGGCGGTCCGCTTCACCATGAACGCCCGGTTCTCCATCACCGCCGACCGCAAGCTCCGGCTCCCGAAGATCGGCGATGTCAAGGTCCGCTGGTCCCGTGAGCTTCCCTGCGCCTCGTCGTGCGTGACCGTGATCAAGGACGCCTCGGGCCGGTACTTCGCCTCGTTCGTGGTGGAGGCCGAGGACGAGTCGTTGCCCGAGCTGGACCTGGACACGACCGAGACCGGTATCGACCTGGGCCTGTCCACGTATGCGGTCCTGCGCGGCCGGAAGATCAGCTCGCCGAAGTTCTTCCGCCGCCAGGCCAAGAAGCTCAAGCGGGCGCAGCGCAAGCTGTCCCGTGCCAAGAAGGGCTCGAACAACCGGCGCAAGGCCAAGCTCGCCGTAGCGAAGGTCCATGCCCGCGTCGCTGATCAGCGACGCGACTTCATCGAGCAGGAAACCACCCGGATCACGCGCGAGAGCCAAGCCGTGTACGTGGAGGACCTGAACGTGAAGGGCATGGGGGGCGCATCGTGGCCGAGGGACGCCCGGACACGTAAAACGCCTGCGGAGCCCACGTAAGACCCGGCATGCCGGGCAGCGGGTGATGAAACAGGAACCACCACGCACCCGCTGGAAACAGCGGCGGCACGGTGGGAATCTCCCGCCTTCAGGCGGGATGAGCGTCAAGTATCGCATTCCAGGACGGTGCGGCACAGCCCGCACCGGGCCCGGACGGGGCCGCGCACCGGCAGGCGCAGCCGCTGCTCGCACACCGGGCAGCAGAAACTCACCCGCAGCCCGGGGCCGTGCCCCTCGAAGCGGTACGCCGCCCCGCCCCCCGGGGCGGATGCGGCGGACGCCTCGGGCGCCACGGTCGCGGCCGCCCGACGGTCCCTGGCGTAGCGGCGGCGCTCGATGCGGCCCGCCGCGGCCAGCGGAGCCCGGCGCAGGTCCCGGGCGGCCAGTGCGCGGCCGCGCACGTAGGCCTCGTACGCCTGCGGGCTGGTGAACCAGGCGGAGAGGTCCTCGCCGAACAGGCTTCCGCGCTTGGCCAGGACGTAGCCGAACTCCTCCGGGGTGAGGTAGCCGAGCTTCTGGTGGGTGAGCGCGTCCTCGCGGTACGCGTCGAGCAGCAGCCAGCCGACGCCGAGGTAGGCGGCGGCGGTGTCGGTGAGGATCTCGTCGGCCGCGGTCGTGGGCAAGCGCAGATCCAGCCGGTGCAGCAGGACGTGCGTGGCCTCGTGGGCCAGGGCGGCGGCCAGGTCGCGGCGGTGGGTGCGGAAGCGGTTGTTGACCTCGACGAAGTACTCCGGCCCGGCGGCCAGTTCCACGGTCGCCGCCTCCGCCATCGGCCGGAAGCCGACCACCATGCGGGCGTCGGGCAGCCGTAGCGCGCGGACCATCGCGGAGGCCACCCGGTGCGCGCCGAGGTGGAGGTCCTCGGTGTCGTCGAAGGCCGCGTCGGCGGGGGCGAAGGGGGTCGCGTAGGCGAGGACGCCCTCGTAGGAGAGCCGCCGCAGCAGCGTGGTGATCGAGGTGCGCACGGCGTCCAGGTGCGGAAATCCGTGCTGGATCGGGCTGCCCTGCCTGCCGTTCTCCGTCATGCGAGCCTCCTCGCGGCAAACCCTGGCGCCGGCGCCCGAAGTTGTCCGAAAACGCGTTCTTGTTCTCCCGTGCGCGGGCGGTGTGACATGGACGCGTCATTTACCCGATGACGCGCACGGCCCAACCCCCCACGAAAGGCAGTGTGTCGACTGTGTCCACCCTTGCCCGATTCCTCAAGCGCACCCTCGCCGTCGGAGCGGTCGCCCTCGCAGCCGTCAGCCTCCAGCCCGCGGGCGCCACGGCCTCCCCGGTACCCGTCGTCGGCGGCACCCGCGCCGCCCAGGGCGAGTTCCCCTTCATGGTCAGGCTCTCCATGGGCTGCGGCGGCGCCCTCTACACCCAGCAGATCGTCCTCACCGCCGCGCACTGCGTCAGCCGCTCCGGCAACAACACCTCCATCACCGCCACCGCCGGAGTCGTCGACCTCCAGAGCTCCAGCGCCATCAAGGTCAAGTCCACCAAGGTGCTCCAGGCCCCCGGCTACAACGGCACCGGCAAGGACTGGGCCCTGATCAAGCTCGCCAAGCCCATCAACCTGCCCACCCTCAAGATCGCCGAGACCAAGCAGTTCGACAACGGAACCTTCACCGTCGCAGGCTGGGGCGCCACCCGCGAGGGCGGCGGCCAGCAGCGGTACCTGCAGAAGGCCACCGTCCCCTTCGTCTCGGACGCCGACTGCCAGGCCGCGTACGGCAGCTCCCTCGTCCCCGGCGAGGAGATCTGCGCCGGCTTCCTGGACCAGGGCGGCGTCGACACCTGCCAGGGCGACTCCGGCGGCCCGATGTTCCGCCGCGACAGCACCAACGCCTGGATCCAGGTCGGCATAGTCAGCTGGGGCGAGGGCTGCGCCCGGCCCGACTACCCCGGCGTCTACACCGAGGTCTCCACCTTCGCCGCCGCGATCAAGAGCGCGGCCGCCGGGCTCTGAGCCCGTCTCGTCCTTCCGGCCCACGCGATCCGGGCCGGAAGGACGAGGTGCCGTGCCCCGAATGTACGTAAGGTCTGATGCAGTACCGCGAGGCTGGAACACCGCTGTCCCCGCCTCGCAACACCCCTCCGACGGCCCGCGGTGCGGTTGCGGGCCGACGCGCGCGCAGGTCCCATGGGAAGAACCCACCGGGTGGGGAAGCGCAGGCAGCGGGCGACAGTGGGGCAGGCAGCGCATGACGATCAGAGTGGTCATCGCGGACGACCAGGAAATGGTCAGGACCGGATTCCGGATGATCCTCGAAAGCCAGCCGGACATCGAGGTCGTCGCCGACGTGATCGACGGCGAAGCCGCGCTCGCGGCCGTCGCCGCGCACCGGCCGGACGTACTCCTCCTCGACATCCGCATGCCGAAGCTCGACGGACTCGAAGTCACCCGGCGACTGTCCGGGCAGGAAAGCCCGCGCATCGTCATCGTCACCACCTTCGACCTCGACGAGTACGTCCACGCCGCACTCCACGGTGGCGCGTCCGGCTTCCTCCTGAAAGACGCGAGCCCGGCCATGCTGGTTGAAGCGGTCCGGGCGGCGGCCGTCGGCGACTCGCTCGTCTCTCCCGCCATCACGGTCCGGCTGCTGCGCGAGATGGCACCCCGCATCCCCGCCGCCCAGGCCGCCCGCCGGCCCGTCGAACCCCTGACCGACCGGGAACGCGAGGTCGTACGCTGCCTCGCGCGCGGCCTGACCAACGCGGAGATCGCCGGCGAGCTCTTCGTCTCCCTCTCCACCGTCAAGACCCACCTGGCCAACGTCCAGGCCAAGCTGGACGCCCGCAACCGCGTCGAAATCGCCGCCTGGGCCTGGGAAAGCGGCCTGGCCGCCAGCCCGGCGTGACCCCCACCCCCGACGCCGCCGCCGCCGGCCGGGCCCGGCCCCGCCGCCGCGCCCGCGCGATTGGCGGCGCCCGCCGGATCCGGCCCCGCGGGGGTGTCGGCCCCGCCGCGGGTCCCCCTGCGGGGGGCTGTGCGGGCACGGGCCACCGCTGCGCGGGCCGCACCCGCGGGGGCCGAGCCTGGTGGGGCCGCTGCGCGCACGCTTCCTGGGGCTCCGCCCCAGACCCCGCGCCTCAAACGCCGGCGGGGCTGGATTCGGCTGATGCCACCGAGTGCGCGGGTGCCGCCCGCGCCGCTGCGGCCGGTACCCGTACAGCCCCCCGCGGGGGCGCGGCCGGTATCCGCACAGCCCCCCGCGGGGGCGCGGCCGGTACCCGTACAGCCCCCCGCGGGGGCGCGGCCGGTATCCGCACAGCCCCCGGCAGGGGGACGGCCGGTATCCGCACAGCCCCCGGCAGGGGGAGCGGCGGGGCCGGCCTATGAGCCCCCTCGCGACATGGGCCCGCCGCCACCCCCAGGCCGCGGACTGGATCCGCCTCCTCCTCTCCCTCGTCCTCCTCGCCCTCGTCACCTTCGAAGGCGTCGTCCTGGCGCGCCAGCCCAGCGCGCCCCACGCCGCCGTGTGGGTCTCCGGCATCCTCGTCTGCCTCAGCGCAGCGCCCTGGCCCGGCATCCCCCTCCTCGGCCGCGCCTGGTTCGCCGCCGCCGTCACCTGGACCGTCACCCTCCTCCTCGTCTTCAGCAACCACCCGGTCGTCGTCTGGGGCGGCGGCGAAGCCATCGCCCTCCTCGTCCTGCTCTCCCAGGTCCTGCTCCGCGCCCCCGCCCGCACCGCCGCCGTCCTCGGCCCGCTGCTCGGGCTCGGCTGCATGGCCGTACCCGTCCGGGACACCGACCCCGGCCGGTTCACGCTGCTCTTCTCCGTGCTGACCGTCGTCGTCGCCGCGTACTCGCTGCTCCTGCGCCTCCAGTCCGTCCAGCGCGTCCGCGACCTGCGCGCCGTACGCACCGCGGAACGCCTGGAACTGGCCCGCGAGCTCCACGACCTCGTCGCCCACCACGTCACCGGCATCGTCGTCGAGGCACGCGCCGCCCGCTTCACCAAGGTCTCCGCCGAGCGCGCCGAGGAGATCTTCGGCCGCATCGAGACCGCCGGCGACGAGGCCCTCGGCTCCATGCGCCGCCTCGTCAAGATCCTCCGCGAGGACGACGGCGCCGGCGCCGCAACCGCCCCCGTCGCCGGCCTCGCCGACATCCGCGTACTCACCCAGCGCTTCGCCGTCACCGGGCCGCCCGTCGTCCTCTACATCCAGGAAGACCTCGCCGAACGGCTCCCCGCCCACGTCGCCGCCACCGCCCACCGCATCGTCCTCGAAGCCCTCACCAACATCGGCAAGCACGCCGCCACCGCCACCGCCGTACGGATCGGCCTGCGCACCGTCCCCGTCGGCCTGGAGGTCCGCATCGCCGACGACGGCGGCCGCCCCGCCAAACTCTCCGACCAGGCCCGCGGCGGCGGCTACGGCCTCGCCGGCATGGCCGAACGCGCCGAGGCCCTCGGCGGCTCCCTCACCGCCGGCCCGGCCCCCGAAGGCGGCTGGCTCATCACGGCGATCCTGCCGCTGTAACCGGCCGACCGGCGGCGCGGGAGGAGGAAGCACAGGCTCCGGGGCGGGTTCCGGCCAGGTTCCCGTCTCACTGGCCGACTGGCCGAAGAACCATCGCGGACCTCCGCGTATTCTCGGGGACCATGAACAACAGCGACATCGACGAGAACGCCGCCGCCGAGCTGGTACGTCTGCGGGACAGCATCGACAACATCGACGCGGCCGTGATCCACATGCTCGCCGAGCGCTTCAAGTGCACGCAGCAGGTCGGCTACCTCAAGGCCCAGCACCACCTGCCCGCCGCCGACCCGAGCCGCGAGGCCCGGCAGATCGCCCGGCTGCGCGAGCTCGCCGAGAACGCCAAGCTCGACCCCGCATTCGCCGAGAAGCTCCTCAACTTCATCATCGCCGAGGTCATCCGCCACCACGAGACGATCGCTGCCGGCGAAGAGTAGGCCCCTGGGGCCCCGCGCCGTTTTCCGGCAGCATGAGCCCCATGTCCGCACTGACGCGCAACGAAGCGCAGCTCCGAGCCCAGTTCCTCGACGTCCGGCACTACGCCGTCGCCCTCGACCTCACCGGCGGTGAGGAGACCTTCGACTCCACCACCGTCATCCGGTTCGCCACGCGCACCGCCGGAGACACCTTCGTCGAACTGAAGCCGGACGAACTGCACTCCGCGGAACTCGACGGCAACCCCGTCGACCCGGCCACCCTCACCGGGAACCGCCTCCCGCTCACGGGCCTCACCGAAGGCACCCACGAGCTGCGGATCCACGCCCGCATGCACTACTCCCGCACCGGCGAAGGACTGCACCGCTTCACCGACCCCGCGGACGGGGAGGCGTACGTCTACACCCAGATGTTCATGGACGACGTCCAGCGGGTCTTCCCGGCCTTCGACCAGCCCGACCTCAAGGCCGTCTTCGAGTTCACCGTCACCGCCCCCGCCCACTGGACCGTCCTCGCCAACGGCGTCACCACGCGCACCGGCGACCGCGACAGCGACGGCGCCGGCATCTGGCGGTCCGCCGCCACCCCCGTCATCTCCACCTACCTCGCCGCCGTCGCCGCCGGCCCCTGGCACAGCATCCGCACCGAACACGCCGGACTGCCCTTCGGCATCCACTGCCGGCAGTCCCTCGCCCCCCACATGGACGCCGACGCCCAGGAGATCCTCTCCATCACCACCGACTGCTTCGACCGGTACCACGAGAAGTTCACCGAGCCCTACCCCTTCGACTCCTACGACCAGGCGTTCGTCCCCGAGTTCAACGCCGGCGCCATGGAGAACCCGGGCCTGGTCACCTTCCGCGACGAGTTCATCTACCGCTCCGCCGTCACCGACACCGAGCGCCAGACCCGCGCCATGGTCATCGCCCACGAAATGGCCCACATGTGGTTCGGCGACCTCGTCACCCTGCGCTGGTGGGACGACATCTGGCTCAACGAGTCCTTCGCCGAATACATGGGCTACCAGACCCTCACCGAAGCCACCCGCTTCACCGAGACCTGGACCGACTTCGCCGTCACCCGCAAATCCTGGGGCTACGACGCCGACCAGCGCCCCTCCACCCACCCCGTCGCGCCCGACCCCGACGCCGTGCCCGACACCGCCTCCGCCCTCCTCAACTTCGACGGCATCTCCTACGCCAAGGGCGCCTCCGCCCTGCGCCAGCTCGTCGCCTGGCTCGGCGAGAAGGACTTCCTCGCGGGCATCAACACCCACTTCGCCCGCCACAAGTTCGCCAACGCCTCCCTCGCCGACTTCGTCGACTCCCTCGCCGCGCACACCGACCGCGACGTCCACGCCTGGGCCGACAGCTGGCTGCGCACCACCGGCATCGACACCCTCACCCCCCGGATCGAGGAGAGCACGGCCGACACCGAAGCCGCCGCCGGCTGGACCCTCACCGTCGACCGCCGCGGCAGCCGCCCCCACCGCATCGCCGCCAGCCTCCACGACCACGCCCCCGACGGCGCCCTCGAACTGCGCGAGACCCTCGAACTCGACGTCCCGAGCGACGAGGTCCTCTCGGTGAGCGGCCCCCGCCCCTCCCTCCTCGTCCTCAACGACGGCGACCTCACCTACGCCAAGGTCCGCCTCGACGGGGAATCCCTCGAAACCGCCCTGCGCTCCCTCTCCCGCATCGCCGACCCGCTCACCCGCGCCGTCGTCTGGAACTCCCTGCGCGACATGGTCCGCGACGGCGAACTCGCCCCCGAGGAGTACCTGGCCACCGCCCAGGCCCACGTACCCGCCGAGGCCGACCTCGCCATCGTCCAGGGCGTACTCACCTTCGCCCGCACCCAGGTCGCCGACCGCTACGTGACCCCCGGCCAGCGGACCGCGGCGCTCGCCGTCATCACCTCCATCGCCCGGGACCTGATGCGGCGCACCGAGGACGGCTCGGACCCGGGCATGCGGCTCGCCGCCGTACGCGTCTTCATCGACAGCGCCACCCAGCCCGACACCCTCACCGCCTGGCTCGCCGACGGCGCCGTCACCGGCGGCCCCGAACTCGACCCCGAACTGCGCTGGCGCATCCTCGCCCGGCTCGCCGTCCTCGGCGCCGTCGGGGAGCGCGAGATCGACGCCGCCCTCGCCGCCGACCCCAGCGCCACCGGCGAGGAAGGAGCCGCCCGCTGCCGCGCCGCGCTCCCCACCGCCCGGGCCAAGGAAGCCGCCTGGCAGCGGCTGTTCCACGACGACTCCCTGTCCAACTACCTCTTCACCGCCACCGCCCAGGGCTTCTGGCAGCCCGAACAGGCCGACCTCGTACGGGACTACGTCGCCCGGTACTACCCCGAGGCCGTCTCCCTCGCCGCCCGCCGCGGCCCCGCGATCGGCGAGGCCGCGGGCCGCTGGGCCTTCCCGGGCCACGCGGTGGACGAGGCCAACCTCCGGGCCGGCCACGCCTGTCTGGCCACCCCAGACCTCACCCCGTCCCTGCGCCGCAAGCTCGCCGACCACCTGGACGACCTGTCCCGAGCCCTCCGCGTCCGCACCCCCTGATCCGACGGCCCCCGGCGTCACCCCGCCCCCGCCCCGCGGGCCTCCGCCGCACGGGACGGGGGCGGCCCGGCCGCCGGGGGAGCGGCGGAGCGCCCGCGCCCGGTGCCGCGGTCCGGCCCTCGGCCCAGCCGCGCTGCGACCGGGCCGGTGGTCCGTAGTCCCGGACTGGGCGCGGGCGCTCCGCCGTGCCCCGGGGGAGCCCGGGCGGCGGGCCCAGTGCCCGTCAGCCACGCCGACCGCCGGGGTCATCACCACCCGTGCCCGCAGACCGCGGGCTCCGCCGCGCCCGGCGCGGTCCGCGCACAGCGAATCGGACAAACCCCGGCGGTTACCCCATTCGGGTCTGATCGTTGTACCGGTCGGGTGCCCGCCCCCTCGGCGGAGCGAGGCCCGCCACCAGGCGGCACCGCGCCGCCACCCCGTTCCCGTGAGGACACCGCATGACCGCGCCGCCGCCCGGCCCAGGCACGCCGCCCCCGCTCGCCGGCGGCCGCGCAGGCGCCCACGCCCTGCGCCCCCTGCTCGACACCGTGCTCGACGCACTGCACAGCGGAGCCAACGCCCGCCGCGGACCCCTCCCGGCCGGCGGCCCCGACGCCCTCACCGCCCGCATCCAGGCCGAACTGGGCACCGTACTCCCCGACCACGGACACGGCGACCACGAGGCACTGCGCACCCTCGTGCACACCCTCGCCGCAGGCGCCGCCGACCCCGCCGACCCCCTGTGCGCAGCACACCTGCACTGCCCACCCCTCGCCGTCGCAGCCGCCGCCGACCTCGCCGCCAGCGCCCTCAACCCCTCCCTCGACTCCTGGGACCAGGCCCCCGCCGCCTCCGCCATCGAAGCCATGGTCACCCGCGCACTGGCCGCCGAGTTCTACGCCACCCCCCACGCCGACGCCGTACTCACCACCGGCGGCACCGAAGCCAACCAACTGGCCCTCCTGCTCGCCCGCGAACGCCACGGCCCCCGCCTCACCGTCCTGCACGGAACCAACGCCCACCACTCCATCGCCCGCGCCGCCTGGCTCCTCGGCCTGCCCCCCGCCCGCGCCGTCGCAGCCCCCGCCGGCACCCTCGACCCCGCCGCCCTCGCCCAAGCCCTCGCCACCACCCCCGGCCCCACCCTCGTCACCGCCACCGCCGGCACCACCGACGCCGGACTCATCGACCCGCTCACCGACATCGCCGACCTCTGTGACCGCCACGGCAACGCCGACCTCCACATCGACGCCGCATACGGCGGCCTCCTCGCCCTCAGCCCCCGCCACCGCACCAAACTCACCGGCCTCACCCGCGCCCGGTCCATCACCCTCGACCTGCACAAACTCGGCTGGCAACCCGTCGCCGCCGGACTCCTCGCCGTCCCCGACACCGCCCTGCTGGCCCCCCTCGCCCACCAGGCCGACTACCTCAACGCCCCCGACGACACCGAAGCCGGCCTACCCGACCTCCTCGGCCGCTCCCTGCGCACCACCCGCCGCGCCGACGCCTTCAAAATCGCAGCCACCCTGCGCTCCCTCGGCCGTGACGGCCTCACCGACCTCATCGACCGCACCTGCGACCTGGCCGACCAGCTCGCCCGCCTCCTCGAAGCACACCCCGCCTTCGAACTCCACGCGGCGCCCACCATCAGCACCGTGCTCTTCCGCCCCACCCGCGCCGACGACACCCGGCTCGCCGCCCTGCGCCGCACTCTCCTCCTCGACGGCAGCGCCGTCCTGGGCCGGGCCACCGCAGACGGCCGCCTGTGGCTCAAAGCAACCCTGCTCAACCCCCACACCACGGCCGGGGACCTGGACACCCTCGTGAACCTCCTGGAAGGCAGCGCCCACCGATGACCGCCCAGCTCGATGCACCCCACGACCTCGTCGGAATCGGCATCGGCCCCTTCAACCTCTCCCTCGCAGCCCTCGCCCACGGACTGCCCCAACAAGGAGCCGGCGAACTCGCCACCGCCTTCTACGACCAGCGCCGCGACTTCCGCTGGCACCCCGGACTCCTCATCGAAGGAGCCACCCTCCAAGTCCCCTTCCTCGCCGACCTCGTCACCCTCGCCGACCCCGCCAGCCCCTGGACCTTCCTCAGCTACCTCAAGCACAAGGAACGACTCTTCCCCTTCTACTTCGCCGAGCAGTTCCACATCCAGCGCGCCGAATACGACGCCTACTGCCGCTGGGTCGCCGGCCGCCTCCCCGGACTCCACTTCGGCCACCAGGTCGACGCCGTCCGCTGGAACCCCGAACGCGACCTCTTCGAAGTCGACTTCACCCAACTCGACGCCGACGGCGAAGCCGAAGCCCTCGGCCGCACCCACACCCGCCACCTCGCCCTCGGCGTCGGCACCCAGCCCTACATCCCCGAACCCCTGCGCCCCCTCGCCGAAGCCCCCACCGTCCCGGTGATCCACTCCGCCGAATACCTGGACAACCGCCCGCGCATCCTCGGCGCCGACCACGTCACCGTCATCGGCTCCGGCCAGTCAGGCGCCGAAGTCTTCCTCGACCTGCTCCGCTCCCGCCCCGCCGGCCGCGAACGCCTCACCTGGCTCGCCCGCACCCCCTCCTTCGCCCCCATGGAGTACTCCAAGCTCGGCCTGGAACACTTCACCCCCGACTACACCCGCTACTTCCACTCCCTGCCCGAACCCGTCCGCGACCGGCTCGTCCCCGCCCAATGGCAACTCCACAAAGGCATCGACGCCGACACCATCGCCGCCATCCACGACGAGCTCTACCGCCGCACCCTCGACGGCGGCTGGCCCGACGCCGTCCTCACCCCCGGAGTCAGCGTCCGCACCGCCGGCCGCGTCGCCACCACCAAAGTCGAACTCCACCTCGAACACGTCGAACAGGGCACCCGCTCCCGCCTCACCACCGACGCCGTCATCCTCGCCACCGGCTACCAGGAACGCCCCCTCGGCAGCCTCCTCGCGGGCCTCGACCCGTACCTGCGCAAGGACTCCTCCGGCCGCCCCCGCATCGACGACCGCTACCGGATGATCACCGACCCAGCCGTCACCGGCAGCATCTTCGTCCAGAACGGCGAACGCCACACCCACGGCGTCGGAACCCCCGACCTCGGCCTCGCCGCCTGGCGCAGCGCCGCCATCCTGAACACCCTCACGGGCAAGGAGCCCTACCCCCAGCCCACCCGCACCGCCTTCACCACCTTCGGCCTCGAACAGCGGGAACACACCCGGCCCCGGCCGGCCGGCGAACTGCTCCCGCTGGTCGAGCACCCGTAACAACGCGACCGTCCGACGCGCCTAGAACACCGGAACCCCGGCCCGCGTCAGACGCCAGTCCACCGACGCGAACTGCGCCGGATCGATCGTCCCCTTCGCCTTCACCCACTGGATGATCGTGTTGCGTATCTCGTCCGAGTTCGCCCACACCTGCCGGGCCTGAGGCACATGCGGGAAGTTCCCGCCACCCGAAGCCCGGTAGTTGTTCACCGCCAGCACGAACTGCGCCGCCGGATCCACCGCCTTCCCCTGGAAGGACAGCCCGGTGATCCGCGAACCCACCGGCTGCGCGATGTCGACGTCGTACGTCAGCCCGTACACGGCGTCGTAGTTGTAGTCCGGCGTGCCCTCCGCGTTCGTCAGCTTCGCCGGATCCACCGCGTCACCCGGCGCGGTCCGCACGTAGTACCTCGCCGAGTACTCCAGATACGCCTTCACCTGCGCGCCCGTCAGCAGCCGCGCCTCCAGCGTGTTCTCGAACGGGTACAGCCCCGCCGCGTCCTTGAGGGTCACCCGGCCGGCCGGGATCGCCGCCGTTCGCGAGAAGCACGACGCCTGAGACAGCACCGGAAGCGCCGCCCACTCCGTACCCGCCAGCGCGCCCCGGACCGTCTCCGCCTGGACATGGTTGATCAGGTCGATGATCGCCACGTCCTTCACCGGACCGTCGGCAGAGGTCATCGCCTGCGTCGACGTCCCGATCACCTGGTTGACGTACGCCACGACCTTGCCGTGCTCGTCCGACAACAGCCGCGTGATCTTCGGGTCCTCGGCCGCGGTGTTCGAGTTCAGCACCCGCGCCGACACCTTCGCCACCGACCAGGAGCCCTTGGCCCACGTCAGCTCGAAGTCGAACAGCGTCAGACGCTGACCCCACTTCAGCGGCTCCGACAGGACCACGTCCTTGCCCGTCGCCTTGTTCTTCACCCGGTACTCCGGGATCTCCGTGTGCGCGTGACCCACCAGGATCGCGTCGATCCCCGGAACCTGCTCCGCCACCAGAGCCGCCGCGTTCTCGATGTACGGCAGCTGATCCCCGTACGAGGACGTCCCGCTCGACCCCGAATGCGCCGACACGATCACCACGTCCGCACCCATCGAACGCAGCCGCGGAACGTACTTCGCCGCCTGCTCCTCCAGCCCCGGGAACGTCATCTTCCCCTGCACGTTGGCCTTGTCCCAGATCGCGATCCCGGGATTCGTCAGCCCCAGCACCGCCACCTTCACATCCCGCCCGTGCGGGGTGCGCAGCCGGTGCATGCTGTAGGGCGCGAACGCCGGCCGCTGCGTCTTCGCATCCAGCGCATTGGCCCCCAGCAACGGGAAGTCGCACTGCTCCTCGAACTTCCGCAGCACCGGAATGCCGTAATTGAACTCGTGATTGCCCAGCGCCGCCGCGTCATAACCGATCGCGTTCATCGCCTGGGCCATCGGATGCACCGGGCCCCGACGCGCGGTGATCGGGTCCACCTTCGCGTAGTAGTACGACAACTGCGTGCCCTGAATGGTGTCACCGGCATCGATCAGCAGCGTGTTGCACCGCCCCTTCTCCGCCCGCACCTCATTCACCAGGGTCGAGATCTTCGCCAGACCGACGTCGTTGTGCGCCTTGTCGTCGAACTCCTTGTCCGTGAAATAGTCCCAGTTAAAGACATTTCCGTGCAGATCGGTCGTCCCCATCACCGTGAACGCGTACGTACGCGACCCGGCAGCACCCGACACCGGCTGCGCGGCGGCCGGGGTGCTCGTGGCCCCCGCCAACGCCACTGCCGCCCCGGTCGCAGCCGAGGTGCCCAGAAAAGTCCTACGGTCGAACGCCATGCCATCTCCCCTTTTGAGGCGTGAACAACGCGCGTAGATTCTGACCCACGGGTAACAACCGGCAACACCCCCGTCAGGTTTCGATCCGATGACCACACCCGAACGAGCGACGGTGCGAGAGTGAAACCATGACCCAGGACGCACCGCACCACGACGCACAGCACCACGACGCACCCCACCAGCCCTACGGAACCCCCGAAGTACCCCGCGTCGCAGTCCGCGGCGAAGCACGCCTCGAAGTCGACCCCGAAATCGCCCGCATCGGCATCGCCGTCAGCGCCCGCGGCACCGACCGCCGCACCGCACTGGAAGACCTCACCCGCCGCAACAACACCGTCCTCGACCTCATCAAGAGCTACGGCGACCCCGTGGAAAAGATCGAAACCGGCGCCTTCTCCATCACCCCCGAACTCACCCGCCACGGCCGCGGCGAACGCATCCGCGCCTACCACGGACGCGTCCACATCACCGCCGAACTCAACGACTTCACCACCCTCGGCGAGCTCACCACACGCCTCGCCGACCTCGAACTCACCCAGGTCGACGGCCCCTGGTGGGCCCTGCGCCCCACCTCGCCCGCCCACGGCGAAGCCCGCCGCCAAGCCGTACTCGAAGCCGTCCAACGCGCCCGCGAATACGCCGCCGCCCTCGGCGCCGACCTCGCCGCCCTCGTCGAACTCGCCGACCTCGGCGCCGAGAACGCCCTCCCCTTCCAAGCAGCCCCCGCCGGCGCAATGCGCACCATGGCCTTCACCGCCGCCGAGGGCGCCGGCCCCCCGCCCCTCGACCTGGAACCCCAGCGTCAGACCGTCTACGCCCAGGTCAACGCCCGCTTCACGATGACCCCGCCCACACTCTGAGAAACCCGCACCATCAGCACCCCGGGGGTGCTCATCAGAGCACCCCCATGCACATTCAACAATTGTCAACAACCTTTTTCCCAAAGGTTGTTGAGCGGACACCCGGAACCAATTTCCTACCGCCTGGTAGGGGCATACCCTCGCCCCATGCGACGAGCGAAAATCGTATGTACCCTGGGCCCCGCCACCGACTCATACGACCAGATCAAAGCCCTGGTCGAAGCCGGAATGGACATCGCCCGCTTCAACCTCAGCCACGGCACCTACGCCGAACACGAGGAGCGCTACCAGCGCGTACGCAAAGCCTCCGACGAAACCGGCCGCAGCGTCGGCATCCTCGCAGACCTTCAAGGCCCGAAGATCCGCCTCGGCCGCTTCCGCGAAGGACCCGTACTCCTTGAACGCGGCGACGAGTTCACCATCACCGTCGAAGACCACGAAGGCGACCGCCACACCTGCGGCACCACCTACAAAGGCCTCGCCGCAGACGTCACCACAGGCGAACGCATCCTCGTCGACGACGGACGCGTCACCCTCCAAGTCGTAGCGGTCGACGGCCCCCGCGTCCGCACCGTCGTCGTCGAAGGCGGCATGGTCTCCGACAACAAGGGCCTCAACCTCCCCGGCGTCGCGGTCTCCGTACCCGCACTCTCCGAAAAGGACATCGAGGACCTCCGCTGGGCCCTGCGCACCGGCGCCGACGTCATCGCCCTCTCCTTCGTCCGCAGCGGCAACGACATCCAAGACGTCCACCGCATCATGGACGAAGAAGGCCGCCGCCTCCCCGTCATCGCCAAGATCGAAAAGCCCCAAGCCGTCGAAAACATCGACGACATCGTCGCCGCCTTCGACGGCATCATGGTCGCCCGCGGCGACCTCGGCGTCGAAATGCCCCTGGAACAAGTCCCCATCGTCCAGAAGCGCGCCGTCAAACTCGCCAAGCGCAACGCCAAACCCGTCATCGTCGCCACCCAGATGCTCGACTCGATGATCGACAACTCCCGACCCACCCGCGCCGAAGCCTCCGACGTCGCCAACGCCGTCATCGACGGCACCGACGCCGTCATGCTCTCCGGCGAAACCAGCGTCGGCAAATACCCCGTCGAAACCGTCCGCACCATGGCCCGCATCGTCGAAGCCGCCGAAGAAGACATCCTCGCCAAGGGCCTCCCACCCCTCACCGACCGCAACAAGCCCCGCACCCAAGGCGGAGCCGTCGCCCGCGCCGCCGCCGAAATGGGCGACTTCCTCGGCGCCAAATTCCTCGTCGCCTTCACCCAGAGCGGAGACACCGTCCGCCGACTCTCCCGCTACCGCTCACCCATCCCCCTCCTCGCCTTCACCCCCGACCCCTCCACCCGCTCCCAGCTCAACCTCACCTGGGGCGTCGAAACCTTCCTCGGCCCCCACGTCGACTCCACCGACGCCATGGTCGACCAAGTCGAAGAAGAACTCCTGCGCATCGGCCGCTGCATCCCCGGCGACATCGTCGTCATCACCGCCGGCTCACCCCCCGGCGTCACCGGATCCACCAACCTCGTCCGCGTCCACCACATCGGCGACGCCGTCCGCTGACCCACCCGCCGCCACCGCACCACCAGACGTACGAGACGCACCGCGTCGGGCAACCCGGACCAGCCCGACGCGGTCACCCACACCCCCCACACCCACTACCAGCCGAAACGCCGATCGACCACGGCCGCGAACTCCTCGAAGGTCAACACCGCATCCCCATTCGCATCAGCCGCATCGAACAACGCCGACGACGCATCCACGTCCCCCACACCCCAGAACGGCAAATCCCCACGCGCAGCCAACGTCGGCCCCTTCGACCGCAGCGCAGAAATCACCTCCACCCGAGTCAGCTCACCGTCCTCATTCAGATCGAGCGCATCGAACAGCTTCCGGGCCTTCTCACTCATCACGCAGTCCCCACTTCCTCTTCGGCCTTCACCGCAACCTAACCTGAGGCCAACCGGTCATCGCACGATGATCGAGGAACACCCCCAGGACGGACCAGATGACCGACCAGGCACACCGACCGGCCACAGAACCCGGCCACACCTGCGAACACCGCCCGGGCACCTGCCGACTGCCCGACCCCTGGATGTGCGACGTCTTCTACGTCGACGGAAGCCTCCGCGACATCACCGTCCAGGACACCGACGACACCCGCTGGAACCAGGTCCTGCGCCACCTCGGCGACGCCGCCGACGCACTCACCTGGTACGACGGCGACACGGGGCAGGACGTCGACGGGAGCGGCGCCGTGGCTGCGCTGGACGCGCTGGACGCGGGCACGACGGCGAGCCTCTCCGTCCGCTTCGGCCGGACCAGGATCACGGCCAGCCTGCCGGTCGACTGGATCGAATTCTCCCTCTGGCCCGACGACATCGAGGACGCGGACCACGTCGCCGACGTGCTGCGCTTCCTGACGGAACTGGGCACGGCCTGCGGCCGCCCGGCCGTCCTCACCGCCGAGACCGTCACCGGCCACCACCAGCTGCCGCCGCTGATCACCTACGACCCCGCCACCGGGACCGTCACCCACTTCTGACCTAGTACTTCGGGCCGATGTGGGCGTCCATGAGGGCGACGGACGCCTTCCGCGCGATGGACACGTTCAGGGGGTCACTGCCGCGCGCGAGGATCGTCCACTGGACGCCGACCTTGGCGAGCGTGTCGGTGCAGAGCTTCCGAATGTCGTCCGACTTGTTGGTGAAGAAGTAGCGCGGGTACTCGTAGCGCTTGCCGTTGCGGACGGTCCAGTTGATGATCCGGCACCCGTCGGAGTGGATCAGCCCTCGGAGGAACTCCCAGGGGTGATCGTCCACGATCTCCTGCTGCCAATCGTGGAGGACGATGCGCCGCTCGTGCTTCCTTCCCGCCCCGTGCTGCGGGAACAGGCACGTCCAGTGCCGACCGTAGCTGGTGACGTTGACGCAGCCCTGGCGCTGCAACACGTAGACCTTGTCGGACGGGCGCACCGCCAAGATGGCGGCTCGGCACTGCTCGATGAGGCCCGGCCATGCGTCCGCACAGGCGATGCGGAGATAGTGGCCACCTCGCGGGTGCGAGCTGATGCACCCGTCACCGAGATAGAGGCCGAGAAGGTAGGAGTATGCAGCTGGGTCGCCCGGGCCGGAGCAGGGCGATCGTTCGGCCCGGGGCAGCGGGTTGATGCGAACCTGCCATGCGCGGATGGCAGCCCGGGATATCCCCGTTTCCTTGCTGACTGAGTTCATGCTGCGGCCGCTGCTCAAGAGCTCAAGCGTGCGGTTGCGGGTGTCCATGTCGTACATGCGCTCGACGTTGCCGCGGGCATTCTGCCCACGTTGCGCATTTTGGGTCTGCGCCGCTGAAAAGAGTGAAGGTCACGCATTCTCGCGTGACCTTGGAAAATAAGGAAAAGTGCCCCGGGTCGGACTCGAACCGACACTGAATGGGTTTTGAATCCATCGCCTGCTGCCAATTGGGCTACCGGGGCCCCGCGAATCGAAGGTTAACCCCGACCCGCTGCGAGTCCACCTTACCGTAGCTAGGTAGGCTCGGGGGAGCAGTAACGCCCCGTATCAAGGAGCCCTCCGTGACCGCCGAGCACGAGTCGACGCCCACGCCCGACGCCGACCAGTCGCACGTTCCGCCGCTGACGACCCGGGTCGTCATCGCCGAGGACGAGGCGCTCATCCGTCTCGACCTCAAGGAGATGCTCGAAGAAGAGGGGTACTCCGTCGTCGGCGAGGCCGGAGACGGGCAGAAGGCCGTCGAGCTCGCTCGTGAGCACCGGCCCGACCTGGTCATCCTCGACGTGAAGATGCCGGTCCTGGACGGCATCTCCGCGGCCGAGAAGATCGCGGAGGAGTCCATCGCCCCCGTGCTCATGCTGACCGCGTTCTCGCAGCGCGACCTGGTCGAGCGGGCGAGGGACGCCGGGGCCATGGCGTACCTGGTGAAGCCGTTCTCCAAGAGTGACGTGGTGCCGGCGATCGAGATGGCCGTGTCCCGGTTCGCGGAGCTGAAGGCGCTGGAGAAGGAGGTCGCGGACCTCTCGCTGCGGCTGGAGACGCGCAAGCTGGTGGACCGGGCCAAGAGCATTCTGCAGACGCAGTACGGGCTGACGGAGCCGGCCGCGTTCCGGTGGATCCAGAAGTCTTCGATGGACCGCCGGATGTCGATGCAGCAGGTCGCCGAGGTGGTCATCGAGGACGCCGAGGCGAAGAAGAAGGACGGCGGCAAGTAGGCCGTAGGTCTCTTCCGGACGTGCGTGAGGCCCGCCTCCCCCCGAGGGGAGGCGGGCCTCACACGTTTGTGCCGGGTGCTAGTCCTCGCCGAGGTACGCCTTGCGGACGTCCTCGTTGTGGAGGAGTTCCTGGCCGGTGCCGGAGAGGACGATCTTGCCGATCTCCATCACGTGGGCCTGGTCGGCCAGCGAGAGCGCTGCCTGGGCGTTCTGCTCGACGAGCAGGATCGTGGTGCCGGTCGCCTTCAGTTCGGCGATGGTTGCCATGATCTTCTGCATCATCAGCGGGGAGAGGCCCATGGAGGGCTCGTCCAGCATGAGCAGCTTGGGCTGGCACATGAGGGCGCGGCCCATGGCGAGCATCTGCTGCTCGCCGCCCGAGAGGGTGCCGGCGGCCTGCTTGCGGCGCTCTCCCAGGATGGGGAAGAGGTCGTAGGCGCGCTGGATGTCCTTCTCGATGCCTTCCTTGTCGGTGCGCAGGAAGGCGCCGAGCTGGAGGTTTTCGGCGATCGTCAGCCGGGGGAAGATGTGGCGTCCCTCGGGGGAGTGGGCCAGCTTCATGGCGACGATGCGGTGTGCGGGTACGCCGGCGAGGGGCTGGCCGTCGAAGGTGATGTTGCCCGCGCTGGGCTTGAGGAGCCCGGAGAGGGTGCGGAGGGTGGTTGTCTTGCCGGCGCCGTTGGTGCCGACGAGGCAGACGATTTCGCCTTCGTTGACTTCGAAGGAGATGCCCTTGACGGCTTCGATCTTGCCGTAGGCGACTTTGAGGTCTTCGACCTTGAGCAGTGCGGTCACTTGGCCTCTCCTTCCGTGCTGGTGGTGCTGTCCGTCGGGGCTTCCGCTTCGGCTTCGGTTTCGGTTTCGGCCTCTGCGTGGGCTTCGGCGGCCTCGACTTCGGCGACTTCTTCGTCGCCGGGGGCGCCTTCGAAGGGGGTGCCGAGGTAGGCGGCGATGACGCGTTCGTCGCCCTGGACTTCGGCGGCGGTGCCTTCGATGAGCTTTTCGCCCTGGACGAGGCAGGCGACGCGGTCGCAGAGGTTGAAGATGAAGCGCATGTCGTGCTCGATGACGAGTACGGCGATGCCCATGTCGCGGATGGCGAAGATGAGTTCTTCGGCGGCGCGGGTTTCCTGCGGGTTCATGCCGGCGGTGGGCTCGTCCAGGAGGATGAGGCCGGGGTCGCTGGCGAGGGCGCGGGCGATTTCGAGCTTGCGCTGTTCGCCGTAGGGGAGGTTCTTGGCGAGGTGGCCGGCCTTGTGCTTGAGGCCGATGAACTCCAGGAGTTCCATGGCTCGTGCTTCGCTGGCGGCTTCGGCCTTCTTGAAGCCGGGGCCGCGCAGGAGGGCGGACCAGAGGCCTTCCTTGGTGCGGGTGTGGCGTCCGACGAGGACGTTTTCCAGCACGGTCATGTTGTGGAAGAGCCGGATGTTCTGGAAGGTGCGGGCGACGCCTGCTGCGGTGACCTTGTGGGGTGTGGGCGGCAGGACGGTGCCCTTGTAGCTGACGGTGCCCTCGGTGGGGACGTACAGCCCGGTGAGGCAGTTGAAGAAGGTGGTCTTGCCGGCGCCGTTGGGGCCGATGAGGCCGACGATTTCGCCGGCGTTGACCTTGAGGTCGACGCCCTTGACGGCGGTGAGGCCGCCGAAGCGCATGGTGACGCCGCTGGCTTCGAGGACGGTGGTCGTGGTGGTGGTGTCTGTGGTGGTCATGGTGTTCACGCCCCCGCCTTGGCGGTGGCCAGGTCCGTGGGGGCCTGGTCAGTCGTCTCTTCGTCGTGGTACTCGAGCTGCGCCCGCTTGTTGGCGATGAGGCCTTCGGGGCGGAAGCGCATGAGCAGGATGAGGGCGATGCCGAAGGCGAGGAGCTGGTAGTCCTGGAGGAAGGCCAGCTTCGCCGGGATCAGGAAGAGGAGTGCGGCGCCGAGGATGGGGCCGCGGATGGTGCCCATGCCGCCGAGGATGACGGCGGCGAGGAGGAACGCGGAGTTCGGCGGGACGGGTCCGGCGAAGACGTAGTTCTCGGGGACGACCGTGCTGTTGACGTGTGCCTGGACGGTGCCGGCGAGGCCGGCGAGGGTGGCGCCGAGGGCGAAGGCGATGAGCTTGACCTTGAAGCCGTTGATGCCCATGGCTTCGGCGGCGGTCTCGTCTTCCCGGATGGCGACCCAGGCGCGGCCGATGCGGCTGTTGCCGGCTCGGGCGAAGACCAGGACGACGAAGGCCATGACGAGCAGCATCAGGAAGTAGTAGTTGGCGTAGGCGCCGAGGGTGATGCCGCCGACGTCGTGGGACTCCCCGAAGTTCCACCCGAAGATTTCGAGGTGGGGGATGTTGGGGATGCCGTTGGGGCCGTTGGTGATGTCGGGGCCGGAGTCGCCGTCGAGGTTGCCCATGGCGATGCGGAAGATTTCTCCGAAGCCGAGGGTGACGATGGCGAGGTAGTCGCCGCGCAGGCGCAGGGTGGGTGCGCCGATGACCACGCCGAAGATGAGTGAGGCGAGGGCGCCGACGATCATTGCCGCCCAGAAGGGGAGGCGGATGTCGAAGGCGGAGGCGGTGCTTCCGGAGACGAGGGCGGCGGTGTAGGCGCCGACGCCGAGGAAGGCGACGTAGCCGAGGTCGAGGAGGCCGGCGAGGCCGACGACGACGTTGAGGCCGAGGGCGACGGTCGCGAAGATCAGGATGTTGACCGCGATGAGCGTGTAGGTGTCGCCGCTCTGCTGGATGAAGGGGAAGGCGATCGCGGCGGCCGCGGTCCCGAGGAGGGTGACCTGGCGGTTGTTCGCGGTGATGGTGCTGAAGCGGTCCAGGAGGCCGGACTTGAGCAGGGCGAAGGCCGCGAAGCCGACGACGAGCAGGTAGGTGACGAAGAGCTGCGGTTCCTTGTCATCGGTGTCGATGCCGAAGGTGATGACGTAGAGGCCGAGGGCGAAGACGCCGGTGACGATGAGGATCTCGGCCCAGGAGGGCAGCTTCTTGGCGGGGGCCGCCTTGTGGCTGTCGTCGGGGAGCTTGTACGCGGCCAGGGCCGCGATGAGCGAGCCGACGAGGGCGACGTAGGCGCCGGGCTCCAGGTGGACCACGCCGTCGAGGACGATGGCGATGGCGATGACGGTGAACCAGGTGCCGGCGAGGGTGCCGAGCGCGAGGATCCATACGGGCTTGCGGGCGCCGGTGGGGGTGAGCCAGCGGAAGCCCTTGATGCCGAGTGCGGAGAGCGCGTGGGCGGTGGTGAGGAGGGCGGCCAGCAGACTGAGGGCCTGGATGGGCGCGGGGCTGCCGTAGTAGGTCAGGTCGCCGGGGAAGTCGGGGGTCCATGTCCAGGCGAGGAACGCGCTGATCATGGTGATGAGGCTGCCGCCGATGACCGCGTAGAGGAGTGCGGCGGGGGCGGGGCCCTGCTTGGCCGGGGTGGTGTTGGTGGTCATGGTTCTCACGCCCGATCCGCGACGCGCTCGCCGAGCAGGCCTTGTGGCCGCACGAGGAGGACGACGATGAGGAGTACGAACGCCCAGACGTTGGACCAGGCTCCACCGCCGAGCTGCTGCATGCCGGGGATCTCTTCGATGTAGGCGATCGAGAGGGCTTCGGCGAGGCCGAGGACGACGCCGCCGACCATGGCGCCGTAGATGTTTCCGATGCCGCCGAGGACGGCTGCGGTGAAGGCCTTGAGGCCGAGGATGAAGCCCATTTCGAAGTTGATCTGGCCCTTGTCGACGCCGTAGGCGACGGCGGCGACGGCAGCGAACGCGGCACCGATGGCGAAGGCCATGACGATGATGCGGTCGGTGTTGATGCCCATCAGCTTCGCGGTGTCCGGGTCCTGCGCGGTGGCCTGCATGGCGCGGCCGCTGCGGCTCTTCGAGACGAAGATGCCGAGGGCGAGCATGCAGAGCGGGGCGAGGACGAGGACGAAGGCGTCGGCGCGCTGGATGGCGAGGCTGTCGGTGATCTTGAAGGCTTCGCCCTTGAACTCGGGGAAGCTGACGGCCTTCTTGGCGTCCGGGTAGAACTGCCAGACGAGTTGCTGGAGCGCGATCGAGAGGCCGATTGCGGTGATGAGGGGGGCGAGCCGGGGTGCGCTGCGCAGCGGGCGGTATGCGAAGCGTTCGGCTGCGGTGGCTACGGCGACGGAGGCGAGTGCGCCTCCGACGATCATGACGGGGATCGCGATCAGCAGGGAGGTGCCGGTCGGGAGGGCGGTGTAGGCGGTGAGCGCGCCGAAGCCGCCGATCATGAAGATCTCGCCGTGGGCGAAGTTGATGAGCTGGACGATGCCGTAGACCATGGTGTACCCGATGGCGATGAGGCCATACAGGGCACCGAGGGCCAGGCCGTTGGCCAGCTGTTGCGGCAGTTCGTGCACCGCAGGGCCTCCGATGAGCGTGTCGGATAAGACTCCGCGCGAGGGCGCTGTTTGCGCCCTCGCGCGGTGTGGTTCAGGTGTTTCGGGTGTTGCTCGGTACTACTGGGGTCTTACTGGTTGAAGGTGTCGCTCTTGACGTCGACCCACTTGCCGTTCTCGACCTTGTAGACGGTGAGCTGCTTGTTGGTGGTGTCGCCGTACTGGTCGAAGGCGACCTTGCCGGTCACGCCTTCGAAGGAAACCTTGCCGAGGGCCTCGACGACTGCGGCGCGGCCGCCGTCGGCGGGGAGCTTGCCGTTGTTGGCGGCGACGACGGCCTTGACGGCCTGGATGACGGCCCAGCCGGCGTCGTAGGAGTAGCCGCCGTAGGCCGCGTACGGGTCCTTGTAGCCGCCGGCCTGGTAGTCCGTGATGAACTGCTTGGCGGTGGGCAGCTTCTCGACCGGGTAGCCGATCGAGGTGGAGAGGTCGCCCTCGTTGGCCTCGCCGGAGGCGCTGATGAAGGCGGGGTCCTGGATGCCGTCGCCGCCCATGAGCGGGATCTTGGCGCCGGTCTTCTTGATCTGGTCGGCGAGGAGGCCGCCCTCGGGGTACTGGCCGCCGAAGTAGACGGAGTCGGCGCCGGAGGTCTTGACCTTGTCGGCGGTGGAGGAGAAGTCGGTCTCCTTCACGGTGACGTGGTCGGTGCCGACGACCTCGCCGCCGAGCTTCTTGAACTCGTCGGAGAAGATCGCGGCCAGGCCGGCGCCGTAGGTCTGCTTGTCGTCGACGACGAAGACCTTCTTCTTGCCGGCGTCCTTGAAGAGGTACTGGGCGGCGAACTTGCCCTGGACCACGTCGGTGGCGGCGGTGCGGAAGTAGGTCTTGAAGGGGCGCTTGTACTCGCCCTTGCCCCAGTTGTCGCCCTGGCTGAGCGAGGGGTTGGTGTTGGCGGGCGAGACCTGCGCCAGGTTGGCGGAGGCGAAGACGCCCTGCATCTGCTGGGCGACGCCGGAGTTCAGCGGGCCGACGACGCCGATGACGTCCTTGTTGCCGACGAGCTTGGTGGCGTTGGCCTGGCCGGAGGCCGGGACGGCCTGGTCGTCGAGGGCTTCGACCTTGAACTCGATGCCGGGGACCTCGTTGTTCTTGTTGGCCGTCTTGGCCGCGAGGTCGACGGAGTTCTTGATGCCCTGGCCGAGCGCGGAGAGCGAGCCGGTGAGGGGGGCGTCCACGCCGATGACGACGACGGTCTTGGCTCCGTCGGTCTTGTCCCCCGGCTTCGCCTCGTCGCGCGAACCGCAGGCGGTGAGGGTCAGTGCACCGGTGGTGATCACGGTGGTGAGGACGAGCAAAGAACGGTGTCGCACGATTCTTCCTTTCCCTGGCGCGGCACGCCTCAGGTGAGGTGCCGATAGTTCGCCGGGCCGCACTGGGAGGTCCACGGCCGTGCTGGGTCGCACCTTGCGGCGCGGTGACTGGCCGTGACTCTAGGCCCGAGGTGGTGAATGCGGGGAGCAGGGAAAGGAGGATGTGACGCTCTTGTTATGCCAAGGCCAAGAATGTGTGGCGGGAGTGCGGACAGATCGGGCTTTTAGCGACCTAGCGGGATTGACCACATGCTGAGAAATCACCGCTCCTCTAAGGGGCTTGAGGCCCTCATGGTCCTGTCATTGATCGAAGTGGGCAAAATGTCGCAGGGCGTGTCCGAGGGAACCCGGCGGGTGGCATTCCACCTGGGAAGGAGCGGATTCCGTCCGGCATCGACATTACTGAGGGTAATTTTTTCCCTTGATCCACCACGCCGTGGTGGATCTTGTTTTGCCACGAAAGGGCCCGCGACCTGCGGCTGGGCCGTACGCCGGCAGGTGCCCGGAAGCCGGACACCGTGCATCCGATTCCGGTCACCGGGCTCACTGCGGCGGCCGCCAGTTCTCGGAGCTCCAGGTGGCGCCGTCCTGCTCGGCGCAGCGCTGCGCCACGAGCCGGTCGATCACCTCAAGTCCCTTGTCCTGTCCGTTGGTTCGCTCCTCGGCCCGGCCGGCGGCGACGGCTTCCTCGTGGATCGCGTACTGCTGGTTGGACAGGCCCTTCTGCTCCCAGTCCAGTCCGGACCACTTGGTGCCCTTGAGGGTCTCTTTGGCCCAGTACGAGACCAGGCTCGTGCAGATCTGTGCAGGTGAGGAGGGGGTGGGCGTGGAGGCCGAAGGGGCCGGGGAGGCGTGCGGGGCGGAGTTGGAGCATCCGGGAAGGGTGAGCGCGGCGAGGAGGGCGGCGGTGCCGTACCGGATCGCGGCGCGTGGCGTGGTCCCCATGGGGGGACGGTAGGCGGTCACCATCGGTGACACAACAGCCCTGGCGGAGCGCGCTGCGGACTGGCGGATTCCGGGCGGTTGGCGTGCCGGGGCCACAGGGGACGGCGCAGGGAACGGCGCAGGCCCGGCCCTGCCCCCTGGGGGCGGGTCCGGGCCTGCGGAGGGTGTGGCCGGGCCTGCGGCGGTGCGGTGCGGGTCAGGCCCCGGCGGCGGTGTCGGCGTCGCGCAGCAGGCAGGTGAGGCGGGCCGTGCACAGGCGTCGGTCCTGCTCGTCGGTGATGACGACCTCGTAGGTGGCGGTGGAGCGGCCCCGGTGGACGGGGGTCGCGACGCCGGTGACGAGTCCGGAGGTGGCGCCCCGGTGGTGGGTGCAGTTCAGGTCCACGCCAACGGCGATCTTGGTGATGCCGCCGTGCATCATGGCGCCGACCGACCCGAGGGTTTCGGCCAGTACGGCGGAGGCCCCGCCGTGCAGCAGTCCGTAGGGCTGGGTGTTGCCCTTGACGGGCATGGTGGCCACGACCCGGTCGGCCGAGGCCTCCAGGACGCGGATCTCCATCCGCTCGCCGAGGGCGCCCGCCGAGAACAGCGCGGGCAGGTCGATGCCCATGGCCGTGTACTCGTCGAGTACCTCCTGCGGGAACTTCACAGCGTGCTCCTGACCCATGGGCCGGCTCCGTTCGTCAACGATCGTTAACCTGATTGTCCTGAGGTCGTTCTATCAGGCCGGTTCGAAGCGCACGACGACGGACTTGCTCGCCGGGGTATTGCTGGTGTCGGCGGTGGAGTCCAGGGGGACCAGCACGTTGGTCTCCGGGTAGTACGCGGCCGCGCAGCCGCGCGCCGTCGGGTAGTGCACGACGCGGAAGCCGGGGGCGCGCCGCTCCACGCCGTCCTTCCACTCGCTGACGAGGTCGGTGTACGAGCCGTCGGCGAGCCCGAGCTCCGCCGCGTCCTCGGGGTTGACCATGACGACCCGGCGGCCGCCGGTGATGCCGCGGTAGCGGTCGTCGAGGCCGTAGATCGTGGTGTTGTACTGGTCGTGGCTGCGCAGGGTCTGGAGGAGCAGCCGGCCCTCGGGGATCCGGGGGTACTCCACGGGCGCGGCGGTGAAGTTCGCCTTGCCCGTCTTCGTGGGGAAGCGGCGCTCGTCGCGCGGGCCGTGCGGGAGCTGGAAGCCGCCGGGGCGGGCGACGCGGGCGTTGAAGTCCTCGAAGCCGGGGACGACGCGGGAGATCCGGTCGCGGATGGCCGCGTAGTCCCGCTCGAACTCCTCCCACGGGGTGGCGGAGGCGGCGCCGAGCACGGCGCGGGCCATGCGGGCCACGATCGCGGGCTCGGAGAGCAGGTGGGGGCTTGCGGGGGCGAGGTTGCCGCGGGAGGCGTGGACCATGCCCATGGAGTCCTCGACGGTGACGAACTGCTTGCCGGAGGCCTGGACGTCCTTGTCGGTGCGGCCGAGGGTGGGCAGGATCAGGGCGCGCCGGCCGGTGACCGCGTGCGAGCGGTTGAGCTTGGTGGAGACGTGCACGGTCAGGCGGGCGCGGCGGATGGCGGCCTCGGTGACCTCGGTGTCGGGGGTGGCGCCGACGAAGTTGCCGCCCATGGCGAAGAGCACCTTGGCCTCGCCGTCGCGCAGGGCCTGGATGGAGCGGACGACGTCGAAGCCGTGCCCGCGCGGCGAGGAGATCTTGAACTCGCGGTCGAGGGCGTCGAGGAACGCGGGGGCGGGGCGCTCGAAGATGCCCATGGTGCGGTCGCCCTGGACGTTGGAGTGGCCTCGGACGGGGCAGACGCCGGCGCCGGGGCGGCCGATGTTGCCGCGCAGCAGCAGGAGGTTGACCACCTCGCGGATGGTGGCGACGGCGTGCTTGTGCTGGGTGAGGCCCATGGCCCAGCAGACGATGGTGCGCTTCGAGGCCAGGACCATGGCCAGGGCGCGCTCGATCTCGGGGCGGGTCAGGCCGGTCGCGGTGAGGGTGTCGGCCCAGTCGGCGTCCTTGGCGGCCGCCGCGAACTCCTCGTATCCGTGGGTGTGCTCGCGGATGAAGGCCTCGTCGGTGGCGCCGGCCTCCAGGACGAGCTTGTTCAGGAGGCGGAAGAGGGCCTGGTCGCCGCCGATGCGGATCTGCAGGAAGAGGTCGTTGAGGGCGGTGCCCTTGAGCATGCCGAGGGGGGTCTGCGGGTTCTTGAACCGCTCCATGCCGGCCTCGGGCAGCGGGTTCACCGAGATGATCTTCGCGCCGGCGGACTTGGCCTGCTCCAGCGCGGAGAGCATGCGGGGGTGGTTGGTGCCCGGGTTCTGTCCGGCGACGATGATCAGGTCGGCCTGGTGGAGGTCTTCGAGGGAGACGCTGCCCTTGCCGATGCCGATCGTCTCGGTCAGGGCGGAGCCCGAGGACTCGTGGCACATGTTCGAGCAGTCGGGGAGATTGTTGGTGCCGAACTCCCGGGCGAACAGCTGGAAGAGGAACGCCGCTTCGTTGCTGGTGCGGCCCGAGGTGTAGAAGAGGGCCTCGTCGGGGGAGCCGAGCGCGCGCAACTCCTCCGCGATGACCTCGAAGGCCCGCTCCCAGCTCACCGCCTCGTACCGGTCGGCGCCCTCGGGCAGGTACATGGGCTGTGTGATCCGGCCCTGCTGCCCCAGCCAGTACCCGGAGCGCGCGGCCAGGTCGGCGAGCGGGTGCGCGGCGAAGAACTCCGGGGTGACCCGGCGCAGCGTGGCCTCCTCGGCGACGGCCTTGGCGCCGTTCTCGCAGAACTCGGCGGTGTGCCGCTTGTCGCCCTCGGGCCAGGCGCAGCCCGGACAGTCGAAGCCGTCCTTCTGGTTGACCTTGAGGAGGGTCCGGGTGGCACGGACCAGGCCCATCTGCTCCTGCGCGATCTTCAACGTGTGCCCGATGGCGGGCAGGCCCGCCGCCGCGTGCTTGGGGGGCGCGACCTGCGGCGCGTCCTGTACGGGATCACCTGCGGGCGGCTTGGCGGCCATGTCGCTCCCCTTCGGGCTTCGCAGCTGCGGTGCTGCGCGTATTCGCGTTCACGTCCGATCCTGTCACGCTCCGCGGACATCGCCGACGCCGGAATTGTCAGTGGGGCCGCCTAGGATCGGGGACGTGGCAGATTCAGCATCGAAGAAGACCGACCAGACGACCGCAGCGGACCGCCCCCGCCTGATGCTCATGGACGGGCACTCCCTGGCGTACCGGGCGTTCTTCGCGCTGCCCGCGGAGAACTTCACGACCGCGACCGGCCAGCCGACCAACGCCATCTACGGCTTCGCGTCGATGCTGGCGAACACGCTGCGCGACGAGGCGCCCACGCACTTCGCGGTGGCGTTCGACGTGTCCCGCAAGACGTGGCGGTCGACCGAGTTCCCGGAGTACAAGGCGAACCGCTCCAAGACCCCCGACGAGTTCAAGGGGCAGGTCGAGCTGATCGGCGAGCTCCTGGACGCGATGAGCGTGCCGCGATTCGCGGTCGACGGCTTCGAGGCCGACGACGTGATCGCGACGCTGGCGACGCAGGCGGAGGCGCTCGGCTTCGACGTGCTGATCGTCACCGGCGACCGCGACTCCTTCCAGCTCGTCTCCGAGCACACCACCGTGCTGTACCCGACCAAGGGCGTCTCCGAGCTGACCCGCTTCACCCCGGAGAAGGTCGAGGAGAAGTACGGCCTCACCCCGCAGCAGTACCCGGACTTCGCGGCGCTGCGCGGCGACCCGTCGGACAACCTGCCGGGCATCCCGGGCGTCGGCGAGAAGACCGCCGCCAAGTGGATCACCCAGTTCGGGTCGTTCGCCGAGCTCGTCGAGCGGGCCGAAGAGGTCAAGGGCAAGGCCGGGCAGAACTTCCGCGACCACCTGGAGGCCGTGAAGCTCAACCGCGTCCTGACCGAGATGGTCAAGGACGTCGAGCTGCCCAAGACCCCCGCCGACCTGGAGCGCGCCCCGTACGACCGCTCCGCCGTCACCGGCGTGCTGGACGTGCTGGAGATCCGCAATGCCTCGCTGCGCGAGCGGCTGCTGGCCGTGGACCCGGGCGCGGCCGAGGAGGCGGCCCCGGCTCCGGCGGCGGCCGCCGTCGAGCTCGACGCGTCCGTGCTGGGCGCCGGCGAGCTGGCGCCGTGGCTCGCCGCCCACGCGGGCGCCCCGCTGGGCATCTCCACCGTCGACAGCTGGGCGCTGGGCCAGGGCAATGTCAGCGAGATCGCGCTGGCCTCCGCCGCCGGACCGGCCGCCTGGTTCGAGCCCTCCGCGCTGGACGAGGCCGACGACCGGGCCTTCGCGGCCTGGGCCGCCGACCCGGCGAAGCCGAAGGTGGTTCACAACGCCAAGGGCCTGATGCGGGTCTTCCCCGAGCACGGCTGGTCCCTCGACGGCGTCACCATGGACACGGCGCTCGCCGCCTACCTCGTCAAGCCGGGCCGCCGCTCCTTCGACCTGGACGTCCTGTCCATGGAGTACCTGCACCGGGAGCTGGCGCCCGCCGCGGCCGACGGCCAGCTCGCCTTCGGCGCCGACGACACCGCCGAGGCGGAGGCGCTGATGGCGCAGGCCCGCGCGGTCCTGGACCTCGGCGACGCGTTCGCGGTCAAGCTGCCCGAGGTCGGCGCCGCCGAGCTGCTGCACGACATGGAGCTGCCGACCTCCGAACTGCTGGCCAGGCTGGAGCGGGCCGGCATCGCCGTCGACCGCGACCACCTGGAAGGCATGGAGCAGCAGTTCGCGGGCGCCGTGCAGCAGGCGGTCAAGGAAGCGCACGCGGCCGTCGGCCACGAGTTCAACCTCGGCTCGCCCAAGCAGCTCCAGGAGGTGTTCTTCGGCGAGCTGGACCTGCCGAAGACGAAGAAGACCAAGACCGGCTACACCACGGACGCGGACGCGCTGGCCTGGCTGGCCACGCAGACCGACCACGAACTGCCGGTGATCATGCTCCGGCACCGTGAGCAGGCCAAGCTGCGCGTCACCGTCGAGGGCCTGGTCAAGACGATCGCCGCCGACGGCCGGGTGCACACCAGCTTCAGCCAGACCGTCGCCGCGACCGGACGCCTGTCCTCCACCGACCCCAACCTGCAGAACGTGCCGGTGCGCACCGACGAGGGCCGCGCCATCCGCCGCGGGTTCGTCGTCGGCGAGGGCTTCGAGTCCCTCATGACCGCCGACTACAGCCAGATCGAGCTGCGCGTCATGGCCCACCTCTCCGAGGACGAGGGCCTGATCGAGGCCTTCCTGTCCGGCGAGGACCTGCACACCACCGTCGCCTCCCAGGTGTTCGGGGTCGAGCGGTCCGCGGTCGATGCGGAGATGCGCCGCAAGATCAAGGCCATGTCCTACGGCCTGGCGTACGGGCTGTCCGCCTTCGGTCTCGCCCAGCAGTTGAACATCGAGCCCGCCGAGGCGCGCGGCCTCATGGAGACCTTCTTCGAGCGGTTCGGCGGGGTCCGGGACTACCTGGGCCGCGTGGTGGAAGAGGCCAGGGCCACCGGCTACACGGCGACGGTCTTCGGCCGCCGCCGCTACCTGCCCGACCTCAACAGCGACAACCGCCAGCGCCGCGAGGCCGCCGAACGGATGGCGCTGAACGCCCCGATCCAGGGCACCGCCGCCGACATCGTCAAGGTCGCGATGCTGCGCGTCGACAAGGCCATCGCCGAGGCCGGGCTGAAGTCGCGGATGCTGCTCCAGGTCCACGACGAAATCGTGCTGGAGATCGCCCCGGGCGAGCGCAAGAAGGTGGAGGAGCTGGTGCGCCGCGAGATGGGCGCCGCCGTCGAACTCCGGGCCCCGCTGGACGTCTCCGTCGGCGTCGGCCCCGACTGGGAGTCCGCCGCGCACTGATCCCCGTATCCCCATAGGCACGGCTCACGCAGCGCCCGTTCCCGCTACGCGGTGGGGACGGGCGTTCGCGCGTCGTCGTCCGTACGGCGGCGGTCGTGCCGGTGGCGCAGCCGTACGAGGACCCCGTACAGCAGCAGTGCCACGCACAGGCCGCCGCCCGCGCCGAAGCAGACCGTCGGGACGAGGTCGAGCGGGCTGTCGGCCCGGTCGAAGAACGTGAAGAAGCGGAGCACCCGCATCGTGACCCCGGCCCCCACGCACACGACGGCCAGCGCCAGCGCACCCCACAGCTCGGCCCGGCTGAGCACGGGGACGGACCCGGGGGCGTCCGTGACGGGCCGACGGCGCAGCGCGGTCGCGGTGAACCACAGCAGGACACCGGCGGCCAGGGCGGAACTGCCGTACTGGAGGTAGGTGTAGAGGGGGAAGCCCCCGTAGTACGCGGACAGCTCCGGCACCGCGTCCGTCCCGTACCGGTCCAGGTGCGTGAAGCTGTCCCACACCACGTGGGTGAGGGAGCCCACGACCGCGGAGAGGTAGAACCAGAGCGCCAGCGAGGGCAGTTGCCGCTCGCGCCGCCAGTCCTCGCCGCGGACGAAGCCGTACACCCTGCCCCGCCAGGACCTCGGCAGCAGCGCGGTCAGCGGTTCGCGCAGCAGCAGCCAGAAGGCCACGAGCGCCGCGGTCAGCAGCGCGTCGGCGGTGACGATGCCGACGAGGGAGTGCGTGAACTCCCCGTAGTGCATGACGCCCGAGACCACGGAGTCCAGGAAGTAGAACGAGTCCGGCGCGAAGGAGCCCATCACCAGGGCCGAGGCCACCAGCACCCCGCGGCCGCGGCCGGTGCGCCGGATCCCGGGCAGCACGGCGGCCGCGTGACTCAGTGTGAAGGGCATGGTCCGTCTCCTCGCTCTGTGTGCGGGCCCAGTATGCGTGACCTGCGCAAGACGTGCGGAAGTGGTGAATTCCGCGACGCGTTCGGTGTGGTGTGCAGGGAGCTGACGTAGGGTCACGCGGACGTCGAGGGGAGGGGGTCCGGCTCATGTCGGCTCGGACATCGGCTCGGACATCGGTACGGATACCGGCGGGGATGCCGGCCCGGCTCGGACGCGGGCTGCGCAGGGCCGGGGCGGTCGCCCTGCTGTCGGCCCTGGTGGTCGCGGCGGCGGGCGCCTCGCAGGGCCCCGGCGGCGGACGCGGGGAACGGCTGTCGGCGGCCGGCGGGGACGGCGCCCGGTCCGGGCCGACCGGCGCGCCGACGCCGCCCGGGGGGTCCGGAGGGGACTCCTCCTACTTCACCGCGCTTCCGCCGCCGGCCAGCCCCGAACCGCCGGTCGCACTGCTGCCGGAGGACGGGGCGCAGCCGCAGCCGGCGCAGGCCGCCGCCGAGGCCGCCACCGGTCCGGCGGCGGACAACGAACCCGTGGCCATGGGCTTACCGGAGGGCGCGCAGGGGATACCGGCGAGCGTCCTCGCGGCGTACCGCCGGGCCGAGCGGACGGTCGGGGCGAGCGACCCGGGATGCGGGCTGCGCTGGCAACTGCTCGCGGCGATCGGCAGGGTCGAGTCGGGGCAGGCCCGCGGCGGCCGGGTGGACGCCGCGGGCACCACGCTGCGGCCGATCCTGGGACCCGTGCTCGACGGCAACGGCTTCGCGAACATCCCGGACACCGACGGCGGCGAGTACGACGGCGACGCCAGGTACGACCGGGCGGTCGGGCCGATGCAGTTCATCCCGTCGACGTGGGCGGCCTGGGGCCAGGACGGGAACGGCGACGGCCGCCGCGACCCGAACAACGTGCACGACGCGGCGCTGGCGGCCGGCCGGTACCTCTGCGCGGGCAGCCGCGACCTGGGGGTGGATGCGGACCTGGACCGGGCCGTGCTGTCGTACAACCACTCCGGCGCGTACCTGAGGACGGTACGGGCCTGGTTCACGTACTACCTGAAGGGGACGCACGAGGTCCCGGACGGCGGCGGCACGGGCGCCCCGGCGGCGCAGCCCGCGAAGCCGGCCCCCACCCCGGAGCCGAGGCCGACGCCGAAGCCGATCCCGGTTCCTTCACCCGAGCCGACACCGACCCCGACCCCGACACCGACCCCGAGCCCGACTCCCACGCCCGCCCCGACCCCCACCCCCGAGCCGACACCGACCCCGACGCCCACGCCCAGCCCGACCCCCACCCCCACCCCCAGCCCGACCACGACTCCCATCCCCGAGCCGTCGCCGACGTCCACGCCGACCCCCACCCCCACCCCCAGCTCGGCCGCGACCCCCGAGCCCGGCCCGACGCCCACACCCACACCCACACCCACACCCGCGGCCGCGCCCACCCCCTCGGCCTCGGCCCCGGCGGGCATCCGGCCCGCCACCTCCCCGTCCCCGACGGAAACCCCGTAGTCGAACGGTTCTCATCTCACCCGCGCATTGCTACGGTGCCTCCTCCCTGACACCCCATCAGATATCGGAGGCCCCGGCATGCGCGCACTCGTCGCCGCCGCCATCGGGCTGGCCGCCGCGCTGGCCCTCGTCTTCGCCATCACGGCGTTCGGGGTGCCGGAAGGCAAGACCTCGCCCAAGCCGCTGCTCACCACCGCGCCCGCCGCGCCCGGAAAGTAGAGGAGGCCCGGCCATGCGACGCAGAGCGAGCCTCGTCCTGCTTGCCGCAGCCGTGTTCTGCGCAGCCCTCGCACCGCTGCTGCGCTGGTACGCGTACCCGCGACTGGCGAAGATCCCGCCGAGCCAGTACCAGGAGATGGTCCTGGAGGCCAAGGACGCCACCCTCCTCGACTACACCGCCGGCATGGAGCCGAAGAAGGTCGACAAGGTCACCATCGTCCAGACCCTCAAGGGCAACGTCGAGGCGTCGAAGGAGATCGAGGCCAGCGCCGGCAAGGACGTCGTCGTCTGGGACACGCTGTCCCACATCATGGGGCCCGACGGGAAGATGGTCTCCCAGATACCCGAGCGCTACATCTTCGACGCCCACACCCAGGACCCGGTGCACGCCACCGGCGAGATGGTGGACGGCGACCCGGTCAAGCGCGAGGGCATCGAGTTCAAGTGGCCGTTCTTCACCGAACCGCGCGACTACCTCTACTTCGACGCGCAGACCCGCACCTCCCTGCCCATCCACTTCGTGGGGCCGCGCGACTTCAAGGGCATGGAGGTCTACTACTTCGAGCAGACCGTCCCCTGGACCAAGGTCTCGCTGCCCAAGAAGATGCCGATCGAGGGCATCGACGCGAAGACCTTCGAGCAGACGACCGGCACCAGCCTCTGGTACACGGTCAAGGCGATGTTCTGGGTCGACCCGGTCACCGGAGCGCCCGTCAACGCCGAGCAGGTCATCCAGCAGGAGATGCGCGGCGGAATCGCCTCCGGGGGACCCGACGGCAAGCTCACCGTCTTCGCCGGGCACGTGAAGATGCGCGAGGACTACGCCAAGTACACCCTCGACCTGGTCAAGTCGAACCGTACGAAGGTCCTCGCACTGCACACCTACGCACCCATCGGCCTCGCCGCGGGCGGGCTCGTGCTCCTCGGCCTCGCCCTGTGGCTGGAAGCGCGCGGCCGACGGCCCGCGCCCGGCGAGGGCGAGGGCGACGGCGGGACGGTGTTCAGCGCCTGAGCCTGGCGTTGGTGTGCCGGGTGGGCTCGGCGGTCGCCGGGTCCTCCGGCCACGGGTGCTTGGGGTAGCGGCCGCGCAGCTCGGCCCGCACCGCGCGGTACCCGCCCTGCCAGAACGAGGCGAGGTCCGCGGTGACGGCCGCGGGCCGCCCGGCGGGCGACAGCAGGTGCACGAGTACGGGCACCCCCGCCACCCGCGGGGTTTCGGCCAGCCCGAACAGCTCCTGCAGCTTCACCGCGAGCACCGGCTGCTCGGCGGTGTAGTCCACCCGGATCCGGGAGCCGCTGGGCACCTCCAGCCGTTCCGGAGCCAGCTCGTCGAGGCGGGCCGCCTCGCCGGTGGCCCACGGCAGCAGCCGGTTCAGGGCCTGCCCGGCATCGATCCGCCCGAGGTCGGCGCGGCGCCGCGCCCGGGAGAGCTCGGGCTCCAGCCAGTCGTCCGCGCGCTCCAGCAGCGCCCGGTCGTCCTGTACGTCGGGCCACGCGCCGCCGAGCGTGCGGTGCAGGAACCCCAGCCGGGCCCGCAGCGCCTGCGCGTCGGGGGACCAGCGCAGCAGGCCGAGCCCTTCGGCGCGCAGCCCGTCGAGCAGGGCGGCCCGGACCAGCGCCGGGTCGGGGTCGCGCAGCGGGCGCACGGCGAGCTCGACGGCCCCGAGGCGCTCCACGGAACGGGCGACGAGGTCCCCGTCCTCCCAGTGCACCTCCTCGCCCCGGCTCCGCAGGTGGGCGGCTGCCGTCAGGGCGGTGTCCTCGTCGATGACGCAGGCCAGCCGGATCCTCGCGGAGGCGGAGTGCGGGGGCCTGTCGGCCACGGCCACGGCCAGCCAGGGCGCGTGGCGCAGGGACGACCCGTCGGCGAGCTCGGCCCCCGTTCCGGAGGCCATGAGGAAAGCCCCCCGGCCCTTGGCCCTGGCGACCCGCTCGGGGAATGCCAGGGCGGCGACGAGCCCTGCGGCGCCGTCGTCGGGCACAGCACCCGGAGGGGCTGGATCTTGGCCGATGCCGGCTGTCGACACCCGGCGAGGATCAGCCTCGCCGGTGTTTGAGGCGCGGGGGCTCGGGGGCGGAGCCCCCGCAGGGTCCTGGGCGGCGGCCCGCTCCAGCCGGCGGGCCTCCGCGTGCCAGCGCGACGCATAGGGGTCCGACCCCCGGCGGGCGGCGCGCCAGGCCGCGGCCAGGTCGTCGCCGTACTCCCGCGGCGGCTCCTCGCTCAGCAGGGCCACCACCTCGGCCGCCCGGCGCGCGCCCAGCGCCCCGGCGCCGTCCAGCAGCGCACGCGCCAGCCGCGGGTGCAGCCCGAGCCGGGCCATGCGCAGCCCGCGCGGGGTGGGACGGCCGGTCGGGTCGACCGCGCCGACGGCCACCAGCACCTCCCGGGCGGCGGCCATCGCCCCGGCCGGCGGCGGGTCGAGCAGCGCCAGCCCGGCCGCGTCCGGGTCGCCCCAGCAGGCGGCCTGGAGTGCGAACCGGGCCAGGTCGGCGATGCGGATCTCCGGGGAGGGGAAGGAGGGGAGCCGCTGGTCCTCGGCCTCGCTCCAGCAGCGGTACACCGCCCCCGGCGCCTCGCGCCCGGCGCGGCCGGCCCGCTGGCGTCCGGCCGCGCGGGACGCCCGTACGGTCGCGAGCGCACCGAGCCCCCGGGCGTGGTCGACCCGGGGTTCGCGCGCGAGCCCCGAGTCCACGACGACCCGTACGCCCGGCACGGTCAGGCTCGACTCCGCGACGGCCGTCGCCAGGATCACCCGCCGGTGTGCGGCCGCGGACAGCGCGGCATCCTGAACCGCTGCCGGGGCGCGGCCGTGCACCTGGAGCACTTCCGCGTCGGTCCCGCCCAGCTGCCCGGCGACGCGGGCGATCTCGCCGACCCCGGGCAGGAAGCACAGGACGTCGCCGGAACGTTCCGCCAGCGCCCGCCGCACCACCGACGCCACGTGCGTCAGCTGCGCCGGATCCACCCGCATGCCGTGCGGGGGCCGCACCGGCCGGGCCGGCGGGGCCCAGACCGTCTCCACGGGGTACGAGACCCCCGCGGCCTCCACCACCGGCGCGCCGCCCAGGACCCGGGCCCATCCGGCGGCGTCGGTCGTCGCCGAAGCGGCCACGAGGCGCAGCTCCGGGCGCAGGGTCTCCCGTACGTCCAGCAGGAAGGCGGCCACCGTGTCGGCGTCGAGGTGCCGCTCGTGGCACTCGTCCAGGACCACCACGTCCACGCCGGCGAGCTCCTGGTCGCGCTGGAGCCGCTGGAGCAGGACACCGGTGGTGACCACCTCCACGACCGTGCCGGGGCCCGCCACCCGCTCCCCGCGCACGGTGAAGCCCACCGAGGCGCCCACCTGCTCGCCCAGCAGCCAGGCCATCCGCCGCGCCGCGGCCCGGGCGGCGATCCGCCGGGGCTCGGCGACGACGACCCGGCGGCGCGGCCCGCCGCCCACCAGCCCCGCCAGGACCAGCGGCACCAGCGTGGTCTTGCCGGTGCCGGGCGGTGCGCACAGCACCGCGGTGCCGTGCCCGTCCAGCGCCGTGACCAGCGCGGGCACGGCTGTCCGTACGGGAAGTGCGTCGAGGGCGGCCTGGCGGATCAAGGGCTCAGTCCCTCTCGCAGACGAAGATCGCGGTGCCGGGGATCAGGTTGCCGCGCAGCGGGGACCAGCCGCCCCACTCCTGGCTGTTCCACTCGGGCCATTCCGGCTCGACCAGGTCGAGCAGGCGGAAACCGCCGGCCACCACGTCGCGGACCCGGTCGCCGAGGGTGCGGTGGTGCTCGACGTAGACCGCGCGGCCCTGCTCGTCCTGCTCCACGTACGGGGTGCGGTCGAAGTAGGACGCGGCGACGGACAGCCCCTCGGGACCCGGCTCGTCGGGGAAGGCCCAGCGGATGGGGTGGGTGACGGAGAAGACCCAGCGGCCGCCGGGACGCAGTACGCGGTGCACCTCGCGCATGACGTTGACCGGGTCGGAGACGAAGGGGACGGCGCCGTACGCGGAGCAGGCGAGGTCGAAGGAGCCGTCACGGAAGGGCAGCCGGCCGGCGTCGGCCTCGACCAGCGGGACGTCATCGCCGATGCGCAGGGCGTGCTGGAGTTGGCGGTGGGAGAGGTCCAGGGCCACCGGGCGGGCACCCCGGGCCGCCAGCCAGCGCGAGCACTGGGCGGCGCCGGCACCGATCTCCAGGACGTCCTTGTCCTTGAGGGAGGCGGCGGGGCCGAGGAGGGCCGCGTCCTCCTCGTCCAGGCCCTCGGGGCCCCACACGAAGCGGTCGTCGCCGAGGAAGGCGCCGTGCTCGCTCTGGTACTCGTCGGCGTTGCGGTCCCACCAGCCCCGGCTGGCGCGACTGCTCTCCGCTTCCCCCGCGTCACGGCGCGTGGCCTCGGCGTCGTCCGCGGCGGCGCCTGCGGCTTCGTACGCGTCTTCGGGGGCGTAGTCCTCTTGGTTCATGGGGCCCGTCGTCGTAGTCTGCGAATGTCTGCGGAAGTGGGCCGGAGGGGCCATCAAGGCTTCCCCGCCCACGAATTGTGCCGGGTATGCGGAGATCCGCCCGGGGTGTGCGCCTTCGCGCATTGACCCTGTCCGGCTGCCCCCGTATGCTACAAGTTGCGCTGCGAGCCTGTGCTCCTCAGACCTAGCAGGCTGCGCTTGCATCTGTTGATGTCCCCTCGGTTTTCGAGGCCCCTCTGCGTTGCGCGGATGGGGGCCTCCTTGGCTGTCCGGTCTTCGGTGGATGCCGATAAGGGCTCCCGGCGTAGCAGTACCTACGACTTTCTGTCCGTAACCGGAGCCCTTTCCCACATGACGAGCAGCACCGAGACCACCGCCACCACCCCGCAGGTTGCGGTCAACGACATCGGCGACGCGGACGCGTTCCTCGCGGCGATCGACGAGACGATCAAGTACTTCAACGATGGCGACATCGTCGACGGCGTCATCGTCAAGGTTGACCGGGACGAGGTTCTCCTCGACATCGGTTACAAGACCGAAGGCGTCATCCCCAGCCGCGAGCTCTCGATCAAGCACGACGTCGACCCGAACGAGGTCGTCAAGGTCGGCGACGAGATCGAGGCCCTGGTTCTCCAGAAGGAGGACAAGGAAGGCCGCCTGATCCTCTCGAAGAAGCGCGCTCAGTACGAGCGTGCCTGGGGCACCATCGAGAAGATCAAGGAAGAGGACGGCATCGTCACCGGTACCGTCATCGAGGTCGTCAAGGGTGGTCTCATCCTCGACATCGGCCTCCGTGGCTTCCTGCCGGCCTCTCTCGTCGAGATGCGTCGCGTCCGCGACCTCCAGCCCTACGTGGGCAAGGAGCTCGAGGCGAAGATCATCGAGCTGGACAAGAACCGCAACAACGTGGTCCTGTCCCGCCGCGCCTGGCTCGAGCAGACCCAGTCCGAGGTTCGCCAGACGTTCCTCACCACCCTGCAGAAGGGTCAGGTCCGCTCCGGCGTCGTTTCCTCGATCGTCAACTTCGGTGCCTTCGTGGACCTGGGTGGCGTCGACGGTCTCGTCCACGTCTCCGAGCTGTCCTGGAAGCACATCGACCACCCGTCCGAGGTTGTCGAGGTCGGCCAGGAGGTCACCGTCGAGGTTCTCGACGTTGACATGGACCGCGAGCGCGTCTCCCTGTCGCTGAAGGCGACGCAGGAGGACCCGTGGCAGCAGTTCGCCCGGACCCACCAGATCGGTCAGGTCGTCCCGGGTAAGGTCACCAAGCTGGTTCCGTTCGGTGCGTTCGTCCGCGTGGACGAGGGCATCGAGGGCCTGGTCCACATCTCCGAGCTGGCCGAGCGCCACGTGGAGATCCCGGAGCAGGTCGTCCAGGTCAACGACGAGATCTTCGTCAAGGTCATCGACATCGACCTTGAGCGTCGCCGGATCTCGCTGTCGCTGAAGCAGGCCAACGAGTCCTTCGGTGCCGACCCGGCGTCGGTCGAGTTCGACCCGACCCTGTACGGCATGGCCGCGTCCTACGACGACCAGGGCAACTACATCTACCCCGAGGGCTTCGACCCCGAGACCAACGACTGGCTCGAGGGCTTCGACAAGCAGCGCGAGGCCTGGGAGACCCAGTACGCCGAGGCGCAGCAGCGCTTCGAGCAGCACCAGGCGCAGGTCATCAAGAGCCGCGAGGCCGACGAGGCCGCTGCCGCCGAGGGTGCTGCCGCCCCGGCCGCCGGTGGCAACGCCGGTGCGGGCATCTCGGGTGGTTCGTACTCCTCGGAGTCGGACGAGACCTCCGGCGCCCTGGCGTCGGACGAGGCCCTGGCCGCGCTCCGCGAGAAGCTGGCCGGCGGCCAGAGCTGATCGCAGCGCGCATCACACTCCGGTGTGAGCCGAGCTGAGCTGAGTTGAACGGTAAGGCCCGTCCCCTTCGGGGGGCGGGCCTTACCGCGTTCTCCGGGCCGGCCGTCCTGTCGGGGGCTTCGGGGGCCGCTCCCGCCATCGCGTTCCGGTGAAAGCGGCCAACTGGGGAATGGTGGCGCCGTCTTGGACGTTCTTGGCAGAGAACGCGGCGAGGAGGAGTGGTGACGGTGCTTGATCCACAGGGTTTGTACGAATGGGACGCCAAGGGCCTGGCGGTGGCCGACCTGGCGCTGGCCCAGGACTCGGCCGGTCTGGTCATGCTCTACCACTTCGAGGGGTACATCGACGCAGGTGAGGCCGGGGAGCAGATCGTCGAGCGGCTGCTCGACACGCTGCCCCACCAGGTCGTGGCCCGCTTCGACGCGGACCGGCTCGTGGACTACCGGGCCCGGCGCCCGCTGCTGACCTTCCAGCGCGACCACTGGACCGAGTTCGAGGAGCCCCTCCTGGAGGTGCGCCTCGTACAGGACGCCACCGGAGCGCCCTTCCTGCTGCTGTCCGGCCCCGAGCCGGACGTGGAGTGGGAGCGGTTCGCCGTCGCCGTCCGGCAGATCGTCGAGCGCCTCGGCGTCCGGCTCTCGGTCAACTTCCACGGCATCCCGATGGGCGTCCCGCACACCCGGCCCGTCGGGATCACCCCGCACGGCAACCGGACCGACCTCATGCCGGGGCACCGCAGCCCGTTCGACGAGGCGCAGGTCCCGGGCAGCGCGGAATCGCTGGTCGAGTTCCGCCTCGGCCAGGCCGGGCACGACGTGCTGGGCGTCGCCGCGCACGTACCGCACTACGTGGCCCGCTCGCCGTACCCGGACGCGGCTCTGACCGTGCTGGAGGCGATCACCGCGGCGACCGGGCTGGTCCTGCCGGCGGTGGCGCACGCGCTGCGGACCGAGGCGCACCGGACCCAGACGGAGATCGACCGGCAGATCCGCGAGGGCGACGAGGAGCTCGTCAGCCTGGTCCAGGGACTGGAGCACCAGTACGACGCCGCGGCCGGCGCCGAGACCCGGGGCAACATGATCGCGGAGCCCGCGGAGATCCCCTCGGCGGACGAGATCGGCCGCGAGTTCGAGCGGTTCCTGGCGGAGCGCGAGGGCGAGGGCTGAGCGTTCCCCGTCGGGCGCTGTGAACGCTTGTGCTGATAGCACTAGGCTGCGGGCCATGCTGAAAGTGGGCCTGACAGGCGGAATCGGTGCCGGCAAGAGCGAGGTCTCGCGGCTGCTGGCCGGGTACGGAGCGGTGGTCGTGGACGCCGACCGCATCGCGCGGGAGGTCGTGGAGCCGGGCACGCCCGGGCTGGCGGCGGTCGTGGAGGCCTTCGGCGAGTCCGTGCTGACCCCGGAGGGGACGCTGGACCGGCCGAAGCTGGGGTCCGTGGTCTTCGCCGACCCGGCGAAGCTTCAGACCCTCAACGCGATCGTGCACCCGCTGGTCGGGGCGCGCTCCGCCGAGCTGGAGGCGGCCGCCGGGGCCGGGGCGATCGTGGTGCACGACGTACCGCTGCTCGCCGAGAACGGGCTGGCGCCGCTGTACGACCTGGTGGTCGTGGTGGACGCGGCCCCCGAAACCCAGCTGGCGCGGCTGACGGCGCTGCGCGGCATGGCCGAGGAGGAGGCGCGGGCCCGGATGGCCGCGCAGGCCACGCGGGAGCAGCGGCTGGCCGTGGCCACGGTCGTGATCGACAACGACGGGCCGCTGGCGGCGCTGGAACCCCAGGTGCGCAAGGTGTGGGCGGAGCTCACGGAGCGTGCCCGTGCCCAGGGGGCCGCCGGGGCCTGACGTGCACATGGAATAGCGGGCCGGGTGGGGGGCGTTGAACGCGCCTGTAGAGGGAAGGAACATCCCAATGCTGAAGTCAAGCGGCTGCCGTGACGGGAAGTGACCCGTGGTAGCACTGTCCGTCACGGATCATCGCCCAGAGGACATT
>NZ_JBFBBA010000028.1:0-116891 GCF_040682455.1 Streptomyces sp. NPDC051183 | reverse complement strand
GCGCCGCCGGCGTGCCCTCCGAAGCCTGAGCAACCAGCCGCCAACGGCTTCCTCACGCCCTCAGACGATCACCCCACCGACAACGTGACAGCACCCGCCGGCAATGCCTTTGGGGCGTCACCAAAACCTCCGCGCAGAGGACTGCCCCATGCACCACGACCGCTGGAATCCGGGAACCGTCCGGTCACCTCGTTCTCGTTCTGGCCCAGATCGATCTCGATCGACAGCGGGTCTTCGCCGCCGTCCAACAGATCGCCGACTCCTGGCGAAAGCCACCCGGCACCACGGGCGATGCGCTTGACCGCCTGGAGCGAGACGGCCTCCTGGAGTCGGCCGCCGCTCTTCGCGCCGTTGATCCCGACACAGTCCCCGCATCCAGCGCTCACGCATGCTCACGCACGGGGTTCCCAACCCCCGCCGCCGCATGCCCGCATTGGTAAAGGGCATGAAAAAGCCCCAGGTCACGGCGAGTGAGTCCTGGGGCTAATCCGAGCCGCCTTCGGGATTCGAACCCGAGACCTACGCATTACGAGTGCGTTGCTCTGGCCAACTGAGCTAAGGCGGCACCGCTGGGAAGACAAGAATTTCCCTGGTGGGAGGCTCTCATCAGCAGCGGCGCCAAGTCTACAGGGTTAAACGGGGTGCCCCGAACCGGGCTGCGGGAGGGGCCGGAGCCCGGTCCCGTACCGGTACAAGGTGCGGCATAACCGGCGTCGCACGCCGGTCAGCTCCCAGCTCGGCGTGGCGCGGCCTAGCACTTCTTGCCGTCCGCCGGGGCCTTGCCCTCCAGCAGGTAGGTGTTGATCGCCGTGTCGATGCAGTCGCTGCCGCGCCCGTACGCCGTGTGCCCGTCGCCGTCGTAGGTGAGCAGCACCCCCGAGTCGAGCTGCTTCGCCAGAGCCTGGGCCCACTTGTACGGGGTCGCCGGGTCGCGGGTCGTGCCGACCACCACGATCGGCGCGGCGCCCTTCGCGGCGATCGGGCCGGCCTTGCCCGTCGCCTTCACCGGCCAGTACGCGCAGTTCAGCGAGGCCCAGGCCAGGCCCGGGCCGAAGACCGGGGAGGCCTTCTCGAAGGAGGGCAGGGCCGCTTCGACCGCCTCCGGCCCGGCGAAGGCCGGGGGCTGGTCGAGGCAGTTGACGGCGGCGTTCGCGTACATCAGGTTGGCGTACTTGCCGTCCGGCTCGCGCTCGTAGTAGCTGTCCGCGAGGCCCAGCAGCCCCGAGCCGTCGCCGTCCATCGCCGCCGCGAGCGACTCGCGCAGCTGCGGCCAGGCGTTCTCGTCGTACAGCGCCGCGATCACCCCGGTGGTCGCGAGGGACTCGCCCAGCGGCCGGTCGTCGTCGCCGCTGGGCACCGGCTGGGCGTCGACCTTGCGGAAGAACTCCTTCAGGCGCGCCGCCACCGCGTCGGGACCGCCCCGCCCCAGCGGGCAGTCCGGCTGCTTCGCGCAGTCCTTGGCGAAGGCGCGGAAGGCCGTCTCGAAGCCCTCGGTCTGGTCCCGGTTCAGTTCGAGCGCGGGCCGGGAGGGGTCCATCGCGCCGTCGAGCACCAGTCGGCCGACGCGGCCCGGGAAGAGCTCCGCGTACGTCGCCCCGAGGAAGGTGCCGTACGAGGCCCCCACGTACGTCAGCTTCTCGTCGCCCAGCACCCCGCGCAGCAGGTCCATGTCCCGGGCGGCGTCCACGGTGGAGACGTGCGGCAGGACCCGCGCCGAGCGCGCCTGGCAGCCGGCCGCGAACTCCTTGAACGCGGCCACCAGCAGGCTCCGCTCCGCCGCATTGTCCGGCGTCTGGTCGACCTGCGTGTACTTGTCCATGGCCGGGCCGGTGAGGCACTGGACGGGACTGCTGCGGTCCACGCCGCGCGGGTCGAAGGAGACCATGTCGTACGCGGCGCGCACCGGCGCCGGATAGCCGATGCCCGCGTACGCCTGCAGGTACCCGATCCCGGAGCCGCCCGGACCGCCGGGGTTGACCACCAGCGAGCCGAGCCGCTTGCCGGGGCTGGTGGCGGGGCGGCGGGCCACCGCGATCTCGATGTCCCCGGCCTCGGGGCGGGCGTAGTCGAGCGGGGCCTTCATCGTGGAGCACTGGAAGCCCGGGACACCGCAGTCGCGCCAGCTCAGCTTCTGGTCGTAGTACGGGCGCAGCGCGGCCGGGATCGCGGTCGGTGCGGCCGAACCACTGCCCGCGTCCCCGGAGGAGGACGCGGCGGCCCGGGATCCCTCCGAACCGCCCGAGGTGCACCCGGAGAGCAGCAGCGCGGCGGCGGCGATCACGGTCCCGGTGGTGCGCAGCACGCGACTGGTGTCCATTCCCGGAGCCTACGGCCTGGGCACCCTCCCGGTACGGCCCGGCCCGGGCCCGCACCGGGCCCGCACCGGGGACGCCCGGCCCACCGCCGCCCGGGCACCCCGTGCCACCCGGCACGGACGGCCACGGACCGCCACGGACGGCCACGGACCGGCCCCGCGGCCCGGACCGCTCGTACGGGTGAAGCCGTCAACGGGAGCCCCGCCGCGCTACCCGCCCCGGGGCCGAGCCGGGGCCGAGCCGAGGGCAGGGGGTCCGGGTCCGTCAGCCCGCGCGCAGCGACATCGTCATCGCCTCGACCGCGAGGAGCGGCGCCACATTGCGGTCCAGGGCCTCCCGGCAGGCGATGATCGCCTCGATCCGGCGCAGGGTCCGCTCGGGACCCGACTCGCGGGCGATCCGGTCGAGGTCCGGCCGTATCTCCTCGTTGGCGATGGCCACGGAGGAGCCGAGCTGGAGCGCCAGCACGTCCCGGTAGAAGCCGGTGAGGTCGGTCAGGGCCAGGTCGAGGCTGTCGCGCTGGGTGCGGGTGCGGCGGCGCTTCTGCCGGTCCTCCAGCTCCTTCATCACGCCCGCCGTGCCGCGCGGCATGCGCCCGCCGGTGCCGGCAGCGGCGCCGAGCGCCGCGCGCAGCTCCTCGGTCTCCTTGGTGTCGACCTCCTCCGCGACCTGCTTGGCATCCTCGGCGGCGGCGTCCACGAGCTCCTGCGCGGCCTTGAGGCAGCCGCCCACGTCGTCCACGCGGAGCGGGAGCCTCAGCACGGACGCCCGACGCGTCCGAGCGGCCTCGTCGGTGGCGAGCCGGCGGGCCCGGCCGATGTGGCCCTGGGTCGCGCGGGCGGCGGCCGCGGCGACCGCGGGCTCGATGCCGTCCCGCCGGACCAGCACGTCCGCGACGGCCGCCACCGGCGGCGTACGCAGCGTCAGGTGCCGGCAGCGGGAGCGGATGGTGGGCAGCACGTCCTCCAGCGAGGGCGCGCACAGCAGCCACACCGTGCGCGGAGCGGGCTCCTCCACGGCCTTGAGCAGTACGTTGCCCGCGCCCTCGGTCAGCCGGTCGGCGTCCTCCAGGACGATGACCTGCCAGCGGCCCACGGCCGGGGAGAGCTGCGCCCGGCGGACCAGGTCGCGGGTCTCCTTCACACCGATGGACAGCAGATCGGTACGGACGATCTCCACGTCGGCGTGCGTGCCGATCAGGGTGGTGTGGCAGCCCTCGCAGAAACCGCAGCCCGGCTCACCCCCGAGGGCGCGGTCGGGGCTGGTGCACTGGAGCGCGGCCGCGAAGGCCCGAGCGGCCGTGGACCGCCCGGAGCCGGGCGGCCCGGTGAACAGCCAGGCATGGGTCATCTTGGACGCGGCGGGCGCCTCGGTCCCGGCCGAGATGGCCGTGACCAGGGCGTCGGCATCGCGGGCGGCGGCGGCCAGCTGCGTCTGGACACGCTCCTGTCCCACCAGGTCGTCCCATACGGGCATCCCGCCCACCGCCTTTCACTTACCGTCCGTGCCGTACCTGTTCACAGTGTGGCGCGCGCCACTGACAATCCCGGACAGCCCGGGCAGCCGGGCCGGCCGCCGGGTCAGCCGGTTCAGGAGCGGCGCGGACGGCGGTCGTCCTCGTCGTCCCGGCGCGGGCCCAGCAGCTCGTCCGCCAGCGTCGGCAGATCGTCCAGCGGGGTTTCCTCGGCCCAGTCCGGGCGCGGCCTGCGCGGCCGGCCGTCGTCGCCGAGGACCGGAAGCTCCCGGGTCGCGTCATTGCCGGAGTCCCGGAAGATGCCCGGCGGCACCCGGTCGGCCGGGTTCTCCTCCGGACGCCGGGCCGTCGGCCGCGAGGCGGACTGGGCGGCCCGCTGAGGACCCTGCGCGGACTGCCCGGACTGCCCGGACTGCGCGTCCCGCACCGGCCGCGCGGGCGCCGCCCCCGTGGGGCGTACGGGCGGCAGTACGGCCGTCTCGTCGGCCGGACCCGTCACGCGGACCGGCGGCAGCACGGAGGTCTCCGCGGCCGGGTCGATCTTCGGCACCGGCACCGTCTCGGTGACGTCGTCCGGCTTCATGACCCGCTTGACCACCGGGGTCTCCACGGTCACGTCCTCGGCCCGCTCCGGAGCCGGGTCCTTGCGCATGCCGACCCTCGGCGCCGGAGCCTCCGCCGCCGAAGTCGAAGCCGAAGCAGGTGCCGAAGGTCCAGAGGCCGGAGCCGGAGCCGGCGCAGAGGCCGCCGCCGTAGCCGCCGCAGCCGCGGCCGCCTTCGCCGCCGCCTCGGCCGCCGCGGCCGCCGCCAGCCGGCGCGCCTCCTCGGCCTTCAGCAGGGCCTCCTCCGCGCGCCGCTGCTTCTCCAGCCGCCGCTCCTCGGCCTCGGCCCGCAGCCGGGCCTCCTCCGCCTCCTGCAGCCGCAGCCGCTCCTGCTCCGCGGCGCGGGCCTTCGCCTCGGCCTCCGCACGCAGCCGCTCGGCCTCGGCCCGGGCCCGGGCCTCCTCCTCGGCGCGCTGCCGCTCCTCCGCCGCCTTGCGGGCGGCCTCGGCCTCGGCCTTGATCCGGGCCTCCTCGGCCTCGCGCGCCTTGCGTGCTTCCTCCTCGGCGCGCAGCCGCTCTTCCTCGGCCTTGCGCGCCGCCTCTTCCTCGGCCTTGCGCTTGGCCTCCGCCTCGGCGAGCCGCCGCGCCTCGAGCTGCGCGGCCACCTCGTCCTCGGACAGCGGGAGCATCCGGTCCAGGCGGTGGCGCACGACGGTGGTGACGGACTCCGGGTCCTGGCCGGCGTCCACCACCAGGTAGCGCCCGGGGTCGGACGCCGCGAGCGTCAGGAACCCGGACCGCACCCGCTGGTGGAATTCCGCGGGCTCCGACTCCAGCCGGTCCGGCGCCTCCGTGAACCGCTCGCGCGCCGCCTCCGGCGACACGTCGAGCAGCACGGTCAGGTTCGGTACGAGCCCGTCGGTGGCCCAGCGCGAGATCCGGGCGATCTCGGTCGGGGACAGGTCGCGGCCCGCGCCCTGGTAGGCCACCGAGGAGTCGATGTAGCGGTCGGAGATGACGACCGCGCCGCGCTCCAGCGCGGGCCGGACGACCGTGTCCACGTGCTCGGCGCGGTCGGCCGCGTAGAGCAGGGCCTCGGCGCGGTTCGACAGCCCGGCGGAGGACACGTCGAGCAGGATCGAGCGCAGCCGCTTGCCGACCGGGGTGGCCCCGGGCTCACGCGTCACCACGACCTCGTGGCCCTTGCCCCGTATCCAGTCGGCCAGCGCCTCCACCTGGGTGGACTTGCCGGCGCCGTCCCCGCCCTCCAGGGCGATGAAGAAGCCGGTGGTGGACGCCGCCTGCGCGGGCTCCCCGCCGCGCAGCGCCTCGCGCAGGTCGCGGCGCAGCGGTACGCCGCCGCGGTCGTCGGCCTTGGCGAGCACCACGACGGCGACGGGCAGCAGCAGGGCGCCGACCAGCATCAGCGTGAATGCGGCGCCGTCGTGCGCGAAGACGACGTCACCGAAAGCGAGGCGGTGCGGGCCGATCGCCGAGGCGAGGACGGGCGCGGCCACGGCCCCCACGGCCACGGCGACCCGTACGACGGCCTGCAGGTGCTCGGTGACCCGGGCCCGGCGGAACTCCTCGGTCTCCTGGTCGAGCAGCGTGTGGCCGGTGTTGGCGGCGACGCCCGCGGCGGTGCCGGCCAGCAGCGACAGGAACAGCACGGTCGCGGTGTCAGGGACCAGCCCGGTCAGCAGCAGCGCGAGCCCGGTGACGCCGACGGCCAGGGCCAGCAGCCTGCGCCGGGACAGCGCCGGGAGCACTTTGCCGGCCTGGGTGGCACGGATGCCGAGGCCGGTGCCGCCGACGAGGGCCAGCACGAGCATCGCGAAGGAGGCCGGGCCGCCGCCGAGGTCGATGGCGTGCAGTACGGCCACGGCGGCGGCGCAGGCCACCGCTCCGGCGACGGCGGCGCAGGCCAGCACGAGCAGCGGGATCGCGCCCGTACGGCCCTTCTCGGGCCGGTCGCCGGTCTTCGGGGCGCGCAGGCCCTCCAGCGGGGAGCGCGGACGCGGGGTCTTGGTGGCGGGCAGCACCAGCGGGAGCAGCAGCGAAACGGACGCCGCGAACAGGCCGGAGGCCACGTACGAGCCCAGCGCGGCCTGGTTCTCGGCGAACCAGCCCACTCCGAGGCCGAGGGCCTTGCCGATCAGGGTCGCGGCGAGCAGCACGGCCGCGGCGGCCGGCATGGCCGCGAAGGCGGTACGCAGGTTCAGCCGGCGCAGCGCGTCGAGGTGGTCCGGCAGCGGCCGTACGGTCGCCCCCTCCGGCGGCGGCGCCGGCAGCAGCGCGGGGGCGGCGCTGTCCTTGGCCACGCTCCACAGCCGCTCGGCGGCGCCGGAGACGAAGACGGTGGCGAGCAGCGCGGTCAGCGCGTGCTCCGGGATCCAGTCGAGCCAGAGCGGGGCGACGACGAAGAGGCCGAGACGGACCCCGTCGGCCCCGATCATCGTCCAGCGGCGGTCCAGCTTCCCGCCCGCGTCCCGGGGCGCGGTGAGCTTGGCCAGCGGGCCCAGCAGCACGGCGCCGAACAGGAGCGTGGCGAGGATCCGGACGCCGAAGACGGCGGCGACGGCCATGGCCCAGCCGCCGTATCCACCGCCGAAGGCGTCCTGGGACACGGCCGCCTGGAAGGCGAGCAGCACCAGCACCAGCAGGGCGAGGGCGTCACCGATGCCGCTCACCAGCTGGGCACTCCACAGCCGGCGCAGCCTGGGCGTGCGCAGCAGGGCGCGCACCGCTCGCTCGCGGGAGTCCGCGGCTAGGGCTTCGTCGTAGGTGGGGGTGGCGGGGGCGGTCACGACCGTTGGCTGCTCGGCTCGCGTCATCCGCCCAGCCTATCCGCTGTGCTTGGCGGGTGCGGAAGCCTGTGGACAACCCCGGGTGTGACCCCGGACCCACCTCGCGCGAACGGGCAGGGCCCCGTGCGTTTCGCACGGGGCCCTGCCCGGAGCCGGGGCCCGGAACCGGGCCGGGAGGCTAGTCGTCCGACGAGGCCGTCGCGGCCGCCTTCGCCGTCGTCTTCTTGGCCGCGGTCTTGGCCGTGGTCTTCTTCGCGGCCGTGGTGGTCTTCTTGGCCGCCGTCTTCTTCGCGGCGGCGGTCTTGGTCGCCGTCGCCTTCTTCGCCGGGGCCTTCTTCGCGGGGGCCTTCTTCGCGGGAGCCTTCTTGGCCGTCTTCTTGGCCGGACCCTTCGCGCGCTTCTCCGCCAGCAGCTCGTAGCCGCGCTCCGGCGTGATCGTCTCGACGTCGTCGTCCCGCCGCAGCGTCGCGTTCGTCTCGCCGTCCGTCACGTACGGGCCGAAGCGGCCGTCCTTGACCACGACCGGCTTCTCGCTCACCGGGTCGGTGCCGAGCTCCTTCAGCGGGGGCTTGGCCGCGGCCCGGCCCCGCTGCTTCGGCTGCGCGTAGATCGCGAGGGCCTCGTCCAGCGTGATCGAGAACAACTGGTCCTCGGTCTCCAGCGACCGCGAGTCCGTGCCCTTCTTCAGGTACGGGCCGTAGCGGCCGTTCTGGGCCGTGATCTCCACACCCTCGGCGTCCGCGCCGACGACCCGCGGCAGGGACATCAGCTTGAGCGCCTCGTCGAGCGTGACCGTGTCCAGGGTCATCGACTTGAACAGCGAGGCCGTGCGCGGCTTGACCGCGTTCTTGCCGGTCTTCGGCGTGCCCTCGGGCAGGATCTCCGTCACGTACGGCCCGTAGCGGCCGTCCTTGGCGACGATCTCGTTGCCGCTGACCGGGTCCTTGCCGAGCTCGAACTCACCGCTCGGCTTCGCGAACAGCTCCTCCGCGTACTCCACCGTCAGCTCGTCCGGAGCCAGGTCGTCGGGCACGTCGGCCCGCTGGTGGCCCTCGGCGTCCTTCTCACCGCGCTCCACGTACGGCCCGTAGCGGCCGACCCGCAGCACGATGTCCTGGCCGACGGGGAAGGAGGAGATCTCCCGGGCGTCGATCGCGCCCAGGTCCGTGACCAGCTCCTTCAGGCCGCCGAGGTGGTCGCCGCCGGCCGGCACGACCTCCGAGGCGTCCTCCGAGCCGAAGTAGAAGCGCTTGAGCCACGGCACGGACTGGGCCTCGCCCTGCGCGATGCGGTCGAGGTCGTCCTCCATCTTCGCGGTGAAGTCGTAGTCGACGAGCCGCCCGAAGTGCGTCTCCAGCAGGTTCACCACGGCGAACGACAGGAAGGACGGCACGAGCGCCGTGCCCTTCTTGAAGACGTAGCCGCGGTCCAGGATCGTGCCGATGATCGACGCGTAGGTCGACGGGCGGCCGATCTCGCGCTCTTCGAGCTCCTTGACCAGCGAGGCCTCGGTGTAGCGGGCCGGCGGCTTGGTCGAGTGACCGTCCGCCGTGATCTCCTCGGCGGACAGCGCGTCGCCCTCCGCGACCTGCGGGAGGCGCTTCTCGCGGTCGTCGAGCTCGGCGTTCGGGTCGTCCGCGCCCTCGACGTACGCCTTCATGAAGCCGTGGAAGGTGATCGTCTTGCCGGAGGCGGTGAACTCCGCGTCCCGGCCGTCGGAGGCGAGGCCGCCGATCTTCACGGTGACGGAGTTGCCGACCGCGTCCTTCATCTGGGAGGCGACGGTCCGCTTCCAGATGAGCTCGTACAGGCGGAACTGGTCGCCGGTCAGACCCGTCTCGGCCGGGGTGCGGAAACGATCACCCGAAGGACGGATCGCCTCGTGCGCCTCCTGCGCGTTCTTGACCTTGCCCGCGTAGACGCGCGGCTTCTCCGGCAGGTAGTCGGCCCCGTAGAGCTGCGTGACCTGCGCCCGCGCCGCCGACACCGCGGTGTCGGAGAGCGTCGTGGAGTCCGTACGCATATAGGTGATGAAGCCGTTCTCGTACAGCTTCTGCGCCACCTGCATGGTCGCCTTCGCACCGAAGCCCAGCTTGCGCGAGGCCTCCTGCTGCAGCGTCGTCGTACGGAACGGGGCGTACGGGGAGCGGCGGTACGGCTTGGACTCGACCGAGCGGACGGCGAACGCGGTCTGCCCCAGCGCGGCGGCGAGCGCCCGGGCGTTTGCCTCGTCGAGGTGCAGCACCTCGCTCTTGAGCTGACCCGTCGAACCGAAGTCACGGCCCTGCGCCACGCGCTTGCCGTCCACCGTGTTCAGGCGGGCGACCAGCGTGGACGGGTCCGAGGCGTCACCGGCGCGCCCGGTGGAGAAGGTGCCGGTCAGGTCCCAGTACTCGGCGGAGCGGAAGGCGATGCGCTCGCGCTCCCGCTCGACGACGAGGCGGGTGGCCACGGACTGGACGCGGCCCGCCGACAGCTTCGGCATGACCTTCTTCCACAGGACCGGCGAGACCTCGTAGCCGTAGAGGCGGTCGAGGATGCGGCGGGTCTCCTGGGCGTCGACCATGCGCTGGTTGAGCTCGCGCGGGTTGGCGACGGCGTCGCGGATCGCGTCCTTGGTGATCTCGTGGAAGACCATCCGGTGGACGGGGACCTTGGGCTTGAGGACTTCCTGCAGGTGCCACGCGATGGCTTCGCCCTCGCGGTCCTCATCGGTGGCGAGGAAGAGTTCGTCGGACTCGGCCAGCAGCTCCTTGAGCTTCCTGACCTGGGCCTTCTTATCGGCATTGACCACGTAGATCGGCGCGAAGTCGTGCTCGACGTCCACACCGAGACGGCGGACCTCACCGGTGTACTTGTCGGGAACCTCGGCCGCGCCGCTCGGGAGGTCGCGGATGTGCCCGACGCTCGCCTCGACGACGTATCCGGGGCCGAGGTAGCCCTTGATCGTCTTCGCCTTGGCAGGGGACTCGACGATGACGAGTCGGCGGCCGCCCTTTGCGGTCTCGCTAGTCGGGGACAACTTGGCTCTTCTCTCCGGTCGGCACTCGGTCGCAGTACGGCGACGCTGCGGAGTGTGACGGTACAACCCGCCCCCGTGTCAAACGGCAGAAGCCCGCAACGGCCACTCGAACGGTAACCCGACAAGTGCCATTTCTGCCGCCCGGATGCCGCGCCGGACCCTTGGCGATCACCATGCCGAGTGGCCAAGGGGCCGTCTGGCCCCGCCCCCGCGCCCCGTTTCACCTGGCCTCACGCCGCTCCGGGCGGCCTGACGCGGCGTCGGGGCGGGCCCGGCGCGGCTCACGCGGCTCCGGGCGACTTCACACGGCTCCGGGCGACTTTCGGACGGCTCCGGTCAGCTCGGGGCGTCGTCACCCGGCTCCGGACCGGGCCGGCGTGCGCGCGCCCCGGCGGCTCGTCGTGCGTGCGCCCCGGCGGCTCGTCGTGCGCGCGCCCCGGCTTCACAGCCCCCGTCTCACGCCCGCCCGAGGCACCAGACCCCGAGGGCCAGCGACACCCCGCCGCCCAGCAGTGCCAGCGGCACGGCCACGGCGGGGCGCACGCCCTCGGCCACCGGGGCACGGCGCAGTGCACGCGCCCCGGTCCAGGCCAGCAGAACGGCCCCGAACAGCAGGAACACCGTCGCCGCGAAGAACGCCGGACCGCCTTCCATGCCGCTCCCCCAAACCCGCGGGCCGCTCCCGGGATCCCCCCGGATCCCGCTCCGCAGGAGCCTGCCAGGGGCGGGGGAACAGCGGGCATACCCCGGGTTACATCCCGGGGCCGGCCCGCCGGCGGCTACTTCGCGGGACCCGTCAGCGGCTCCAGGAACCCCTGTTCCACCAGCATCCGGATGGCCTCCGGCGTCCGGTCGCGCAGGACCACCGGGTCCTCCTGCATCAGCTGCGCGATGGCGTCCAGGATCCGGCCCGCGCTGAGTGAGCCGTCACACACTCCTGCGAAGCCCGCCCCGACCGTGTCGACCTTCGTGGCGCGCCGCATTCCGCGGTTCTGCCGGAGCACGACGTGTTCCGGATCCTCCGCGCCGGGCGCGCCGACCTGCTCCTGGACGACCTCTGCGGCCAGCGTGAAGTGGGCCTCCAGCAGGGCCGCGTCGTCGTGGTCCCGCAGGTAGTCCTGGCGGGCGAAGTGGGCCAGGACGGTGTCGCCGAGCGGCTGCTCCACCGAGTGCGGCCACTCCTCGACCACGATCGAGGGCTCGGCCGCGTCGCTGCGGCGCAGGGTGATCCAGCCGAAGCCGACCGCCTTGGTCTTGCGGGCCTCGAACTCGTCCAGCCAGTCCTCGTACCGCCGCGCGTACTCGGCCGGGTCGGTGCGGTGGTCGCCCGCGTCGCGCAGCCACAGCTCCGCGTACTGGGTCACGTCCTGCACGTCACGCTGCACGATCCACGCGTCGCAGCCGCGCGGCACCCAGGAGCGGAGCCGGTCGTGCCAGTCCTCGCCCTCCACGTGCTGCCAGTTGCCGAGGAACTGCGCGTACCCGCCCGGGTTGAGGTGGGCTCCCGCCTCCTGCACCAGCGTCCGGCACAGGTCGTCGCCGCCCATCCCGCCGTCCCGGTACGTGAGGCGGGCGCCGGGGGAGATCACGAAGGGCGGGTTCGACACGATCAGGTCGTACGTCGCGTCCCCCACGGGCTCGAACAGCGACCCGGTGAGCAGCTCGGCCTCCGGAGCCCCGGACAGCGCCAGCGTCAACCGGGTGAACTCCAGGGCCCGGGGGTTGACGTCGGTGGCGGTGACCCGGGTCGCGTGCCGGGTGGCGTGCAGCGCCTGGATGCCGGACCCGGTGCCCAGGTCGAGGGCGCTGCCGACCGGGATGCGGACGGTGACCCCGGCCAGGGTGGTGGAGGCTCCGCCGACGCCGAGGACGACGCCCTCCTCGCGGCTGCCGATCCCGCCGGCCCCGCCGACGGCGCAGCCGAGGTCGGACACGATGAACCAGTCCTCGCCGTCCGGGCCCCCGAACGGGCGCACGTCGACGGTGGCGTGCACCTCGTCGCCCTCCCGGCGCAGCCAGCCGTCGGCCAGCGCCGCCTCGACGGGCAGCGCGGCCGCGGCGTGCACGTACGGCTCCGGCTCCTGGAGCAGGAACAGCCGGATCAGGCTCGCGAGAGAGCCGTCGCCGGCGCCGCGGGTGGCGCGCAGCGCGGGGACCGTCTCGCTGCGGGCCAGCGCGGCGTAGGCGGGGGCGCCGAGCAGTTCGAGCAGCCCGTCGGCGGTGAAGCCGGCGTCGAGCAGGGCGGTCCGCAGCTCGGCGGCGCGGTCGGGCGAGGGAAGGCTGGTGGTACTCACCCGTCCATTGTGGCCGCTGGCGCGGACAATGCCCGCGTCGCGAGGCCCGGACACGCGCCAGGGCGGCCGCGGCCCCCTCGGGGACCCCGGCCGCCCTGGTCGGCGTAAGGCCTGCCGCCCTGGTCGGCGTAAGGCAGCTTGCCGCCCTGGTCGGCGTGCGGCCTGCGCGAGCCGCCGCCGCGCGGCCTACTTCGCCGGCGACGCCGTCGTGACCTGGCAGCCCTTCTGACTGTTCATCGCCTTGTCCAGACCGCCCGCCTTGAGCTGGTCGAGCGCGTCCTTGCCGCCCTTGGTCGCGTCCTCCAGCCCGGCCGCGACGTCCTTGAGCCCCTCGGCGAACTTGCCCTGGTCCTTGGGGTCGAGGGCGTCCATCTTCGTCTTCAGGGCCGTGTAGCCCTGCGAGGTCGACTCGAAGCCCTGGACCGCCGCGGTCTGGGTCGCCTGGCCGTCCTTGACCGGGGGAACTCCCGCCCCCTGCAGGGCCGTACCCATCGCCTTGTACGACGCGGACATGGTCCCGAACGCCGCCGAGTCGGTCGACTGGACCTCCTCGGGCTTGCTGCTCTCGGTGGCCACCCGCTTGATGTCGGCGTTGGCCTGCTCGATCTTCTTCAGTTCGGGCTGCCAGCTGTCGCAGACCTTCTTGGCCCAGGCGTCGGCCTTCTTGTCGCCGTCGTCCCCGCCGCAGCCGGACAGGACGAGCATCAGTACCGCACCGCCTGACACTGCGGCCGCAAGCTTCTTGTTCACCGGATTGGTCCCTTCGAAGGCTCTCGGCCCGGAAGATACACGCCTGCCATCCGGGGACACGCAACGGCGGACGGACGGCGCGTCAGTCCGCGCCGCCCGTCCGCCGTTCGGGCGTACGACCGAGCCCGTCCGACTCCCGGTCAGACCCTGCCCGGCCGCTGCCCGATCGTTGCCCGTGCCCGGCCTACGAGGAGACCACCGCGGCGTCGGCCGACTGGGCCACCCGCTCGGCGGGCACCGTCCCGCTCTCGTCGCCGACCGCGATGCCGCGGCGCTTGGAGACGTACACCGCGCCGACGATGACGCCGATCGCGAGGACCGCGACGATCGCCCGCACGGTCGGGTTGGTGTCCGCGCCGTAGCTGAACTGCACGACGGCCGGGGCGATCAGCAGGGCCACCAGGTTCATGACCTTGAGCAGCGGGTTGATGGCCGGACCGGCGGTGTCCTTGAACGGGTCGCCGACCGTGTCCCCGATGACGACCGCCTCGTGGGCCGCACTGCCCTTGCCGCCGTGGTGCCCGTCCTCGACGAGCTTCTTCGCGTTGTCCCACGCACCACCGGAGTTGGCGAGGAAGACCGCCATCAGGGTGCCGGTGCCGATGGCTCCGGCCAGGAAGGAGCCGAGCGCGCCGACACCGAGCGAGAACCCGACGGCGATCGGCGTGAGGACGGCGAGCAGGCCGGGCGTGGCGAGCTCGCGCAGCGCGTCCTTGGTGCAGATGTCCACGACGCGCCCGTACTCGGGCTTCTCGCTGTAGTCCATGATCCCGGGGTGCTCGCGGAACTGGCGGCGCACCTCGTAGACGACCGCGCCCGCGGAGCGGGATACGGCGTTGATGGCGAGGCCGGAGAACAGGAACACGACCGCCGCGCCCAGGATCAGCCCGACGAGGTTGTTGGGCTGCGCGATGTCCAGGCTGAGGTTCATCTCCCCCGCCTTGGCTCCGACTTCCTTGACCGCGGTGGCGATGGCGTCGTTGTACGAGCCGAAGAGCGCGGCCGCGGCGAGCACGGCGGTGGCGATGGCGATGCCCTTGGTGATGGCCTTGGTGGTGTTGCCCACCGCGTCCAGGTCGGTCAGGACCTGCGCGCCGGCGCCCTCGACGTCGCCGGACATCTCGGCGATGCCCTGGGCGTTGTCGGAGACGGGCCCGAAGGTGTCCATGGCGACGATGACGCCGACCGTGGTGAGCAGACCGGTGCCGGCCAGGGCCACGGCGAACAGCGCCAGCATGATCGACGTGCCGCCGAGCAGGAACGCCCCGTAGACCCCGAGGCCGATGAGGAGCGCCGTGTAGACGGCGGACTCCAGGCCCACGGAGATGCCGGCGAGCACGACGGTCGCCGCGCCGGTGAGGGAGGACTTGCCGATGTCCCGGACGGGACGGCGGTTGGTCTCGGTGAAGTAGCCGGTCAGCTGCTGGATCAGGGCCGCGAGCACGATGCCGATGGCGACGGCGACGACGGCCAGGATGCGCGGGTCACCGGAGTGGTTGGTGATCGCGGGGTTCTCGACGCCCACGAGCTCCTTGTAGGTGGCCGGCAGGTACGCGTAGACGGCGATGGCGACGAGTACGAGCGAGATCACGGCGGAGATGAAGAAGCCGCGGTTGATGGCGGTCATGCCGCTGCGGTCGGTACGGCGCGGGGAGACCGCGAAGATGCCGATCATCGCCGTGATCACACCGATGGCGGGGACGATCAGCGGGAAGGCGAGGCCCAGGTCGCCGAAGGCGGCCTTGCCGAGGATGAGCGCGGCCACCAGGGTGACGGCGTAGGACTCGAAGAGGTCGGCGGCCATTCCGGCGCAGTCTCCGACGTTGTCGCCCACGTTGTCGGCGATGGTCGCGGCATTGCGCGGGTCGTCCTCCGGAATGCCCTGCTCGACCTTGCCGACCAGGTCGGCGCCGACGTCGGCGGCCTTGGTGAAGATGCCGCCGCCCACGCGCATGAACATCGCGATCAGGGCGGCTCCGAGGCCGAAGCCCTCCAGGACCTTGGGGGCGTCGGCGGCGTAGACCAGGACGACGCAGGAGGCGCCGAGCAGGCCGAGGCCGACGGTGAACATGCCCACCACGCCGCCGGTGCGGAAGGCGATCCGCATGGCCTTGTGGGAGACCTCGGTCAGGTCCTTGGCGGGCTCGCCCTCGGCGGGGGTGGCCTCGCGGGCGGCCGCGGCGACGCGGACGTTGGCGCGGACCGCGAGGCGCATGCCGATGTAGCCGGTGGCCGCCGAGAAGATGGCGCCGACGAGGAAGAAGGCGGAACGTCCCGCCCGCTGCGTCCAGTCGTCGGCGGGCAGCAGGAACAGCAGGAAGAAGACCACGACGGCGAAGACGCCGAGGGTGCGCAACTGGCGGCCGAGGTAGGCGTTGGCGCCTTCCTGGACGGCTGCGGCGATCTTCTTCATGCTGTCGGTTCCCTCGTCGGCGGAGAGGACCTGGCGGACCAGGATCTGCGCGACGACGAGCGCGGCCAGTGCCACGGCCGCAATGACGATCACGATGAGCCGATTGTCATCGGTGAGTACTGCGGATGCCAGATCAGTGGTGCGATCGGGCGCGATAGGGGTGAAGAGCCCCGTCATTCGTCCTCCTTGACGTGATGAGCTCAAGATGTGGACGGATTGTAGGGAGCGCACCCTGATCAAAACAGTGCGCGGGAAACGGAATTGGCCTGCTCTTGCTCCTCAGCAATAGATCGCGTCACTCCATTACCCTCGAAAGGGGTAATGGGACAAAGGCATTGACGCCTGGTCATTGATCTAGGAATTCGCGCGAGGGCGGCGCGGAAACGCAAAAGAGGCCCTGCTCAGCAGGGCCGGGATAAAGATCGGAAGATACGACGACCCGCGCGCGCGGCGGCGTCGGACGACGGGTCCGGGGCGACCGGGAGACGATCCGCAGACGGGCTGAGCCCAAGCGACGGACGGCCAGCAGACGGCCAACCGACGCACGTTCGGGCGGGCAGGCGGGAGCACGGGTCAGACGGGCGGGTCAGACGGGCGGGTCAGACGGGCGGGTCAGACGGGCAGCACAAAAGGCGCCGGGGCCACGGGCCCGGCGCGATACCGGCGGTCCGGGCGAACCCGGCCGCAGGAGGTCCTGTCCTGACGTCTCGCGCCTTACGCCTGACGCCCGACGCCTTACGGAAGCTCGGAGACCCCGGCGACGGGCCAGCTCATCCGGATGGTCCCGCCCGCTTCCCCACTGGTCACCTCGACGTCGTCGACGAGCCCGCTGATCACGGCGAGGCCCATCTCGTCCTCGCCCTCGATGTCCGGGTCCAGGACGGCGTCGATGCCGGCCACGGCGTCGGCCGGGCCTCCGGGCGGCCCGGGAACCTCGTCGCCGACCTCGATGGAGAACACCTTCTCCTCCTCGGTCAGTACGACCCGGACGGGCGCGGTCAGCCCGTTGCTGCGGTGCAGTCCGACGGCGCGCGAGCAGGCCTCGCCCACGGCGAGGCGGACCTCGTCGAGGACGGCTTCCTCCACGCCGGCCCGCCGCGCCACGGCGGCCGCGACCAGGCGGGCCGTCCTGACGTGTTCGGGCTGGGCGCTGAAGCGCAGTTCAACGGTGGCCATGCGCGTCCCCCTCGGACTACGGGCGTGCCTTGCAGGGGCCCGGACCGCCTGTGGCCCGGTGCCCCCCGCTCCTCATGCGGCTCATCGGCGGCTGCCCGCCGGGCGGCCGCCGGGAAGCCGTCAGTCGGTGGCGCTGACGGCGTCCTCCACCGAGGTGTGGATGGGGAACACCTTGGTCAGGCCGGTGATGCGGAAGATCTTCAGGATGCGCTCCTGGTTGCAGACCAGACGCAGCGAGCCCTCGTGCGCGCGGACGCGCTTGAGGCCTCCCACGAGCACACCAAGCCCGGTGGAGTCGAGGAAGTCCACTCGCTCCATGTCGACAACCAAGTGGTAGCTGCCGTCGTTCACCAACTCGACCAACTGCTCGCGCAGCTTGGGCGCGGTATACACATCAATCTCGCCACCGACCTCCACGACCGTACGGTCGCCGACAGTGCGAGTCGACAGGGACAGGTCCACGGATCCTCCAGCACCTTGCTATCGAGCGGCGCCCCCCAGGGGCCTCCCCACCCGAAGGTAGGCGAGGGATTGGCTGCCGCGATGGCATTCAATCACTTACCGGCAGGCGCGCACGACGCCTTGGGACCATTGTCCCGCACGCCAGTGACACACTCGGTTCCAATGGCCAATACTCACCGCCCCGGTCGGCCCACGGCACCCGTGGACCCACGACCCACCCCCGGCACGGTCCTGGACCGGCTGGCAGGGGGGTCTTCCCGGGCTGCGCGCATCACCCATACGGAGCACTTGCCCCCTCGGGCGGGCCGTCATGCAGTCTGGCCCGACCGCATCCGAACTGATGTCGTAGCCGCCATCCAGGCAGCCGGCATCGACCATCCGTGGGAACATCAGGCCGCGGCGGCCGAGCACGCCCTCGACGGCGAGTCGGTGGTCGTCGCGACCGGCACCGCCTCGGGCAAGTCCCTGGCGTACCTGGCCCCCGTGCTCTCCGCCCTCGCGGACGGCGCCGAGGCCCCCAACGGACGGGGTGCGACCGCCCTGTACCTGGCCCCGACCAAGGCCCTGGCCGCCGACCAGCGGCGCGCCGTACGGGAACTGGCCGCCCCGCTGGGCAACGCGATCCGCCCCGCCGTCTACGACGGCGACACCCCCGTCGAGGAACGCGAGTGGGTGCGCCAGTACGCCAACTACGTCCTCACCAACCCCGACATGCTGCACCGCGGGATCCTGCCCGCCCACCCCCGCTGGTCCTCCTTCCTGCGGGCCCTGCGCTACGTGGTGATCGACGAGTGCCACAGCTACCGGGGAGTCTTCGGCTCCCATGTCGCCCAGGTCCTGCGCCGGCTGCGGCGGCTGTGCGCCCGCTACGGCTCCGAACCCGTCTTCCTGCTGGCCTCCGCCACCGCGAGCGACCCGGCGGCCGCCGCGTCCCGCCTGACGGGCCTGCCGGTCGTCGAGGTCGCCGACGACGCCTCCCCGCGCGGCGAGGTCGTCTTCGCCCTGTGGGAGCCGCCCCTGACCGACCTCAAGGGCGAGAAGGGCGCCCCCGTGCGCCGTACGGCCACGGCCGAGACGGCGAGCCTCCTCACCGACCTGGTCGTCCAGGGCGTCCGCACGGTCGCCTTCGTCCGCTCCCGGCGCGGCGCCGAGCTGATCGCCGTCATCGCCCAGGAACGGCTCGCCGAGGTGGACCGCTCACTGCCCCGGCGGGTCGCGGCCTACCGGGGCGGCTACCTGCCCGAGGAGCGCCGCGCCCTGGAGCGGGCCCTGCACTCCGGGGAACTGCTGGGGCTGGCCGCCACGACCGCCCTGGAGCTCGGCGTGGACGTCTCCGGGCTGGACGCCGTACTGATCACCGGCTACCCCGGCACCCGGGCCTCCCTGTGGCAGCAGGCCGGCCGCGCCGGGCGCTCGGGCCAGGGGGCCCTGGCCGTGCTGATCGCCCGCGACGACCCGCTCGACACGTACCTCGTCCACCACCCGGAGGCGCTGTTCCGCCAGCCGGTCGAGGCCACGGTCCTGGACCCGGACAACCCGTACGTCCTGGCCCCGCACCTGTGCGCGGCCGCGGCCGAGATCCCCCTGACCGAGGCGGACCTCGACCTCTTCGGCCCGGCGGCCCGGGAACTGCTGCCCCAGCTGGAGGCCGCCAAGCTGCTGCGCCGCCGGGCGACGGCCTGGCACTGGACCCGCCGTGAGCGGGCCTCGGACCTGACCGACATCCGGGGCGACGGCGGCCGCCCCGTGCAGATCGTCGAGGTCGCCACGGGCCGGCTGCTGGGCACGGTCGACGAGTCCGCCGCCCACACCGGCGTCCACGACGGGGCGGTCCACCTCCACCAGGGCCGCACGTATCTCGTGAAGCACCTGGACCTGGAGGACTCGGTGGCCCTGGTGGAGGAGTCCAGCCCGCCCTTCTCCACCACCGCCCGCGATACCACCTCGATCTCGGTCCTGGAGACCGAGACGGAGGTCCCGTGGGGCCGGGGCCGGCTCTGCTTCGGCTCCGTCGAGGTCACCAACCAGGTCGTCTCCTACCTGCGCCGCAAGCTGATCACCGGCGAGGTCCTCGGCGAGACCAAGCTGGACCTGCCGCCCCGCACCCTGCGCACGCGGGCCGTGTGGTGGACGGTCACCGAGGACCAGCTCGACGAGGCCCGGATCAACCCGGAGATCCTCGGCGGCGCCCTGCACGCCGCCGAGCACGCCTCCATCGGCCTGCTGCCGCTCTTCGCCACCTGCGACCGCTGGGACATCGGCGGGGTCTCCGTCCCGCTGCATCCCGACACCCTCCTCCCGACGGTCTTCGTCTACGACGGCCACCCCGGCGGCGCCGGATTCGCCGAGCGCGCCTTCCACACGGCCCACGCCTGGCTGAGCGCGACCCGCGACGCCATCGCCGCCTGCGAATGCGAGGCCGGCTGCCCTTCCTGCATCCAGTCCCCCAAATGCGGCAACGGCAACGACCCCCTCCACAAACGCGGCGCCATCCGCCTCCTGACCCACCTCCTCAAGGACTCCCCCCACCACTAGCCCCGCCCTGAACCCGCCCCGGCCCGCGGCCCACCCCGCTCCGTGGAGCCCCGAACGGACACCGGGCGCACGGCCCCACCCCCGAGCCACGGAGCCCCGGGCCCGGGCCAAGGGCTGCCGTGGGCTCGGCGTGGGCACGACCCGGGCCAGCCCCACGCCGCGGCACCCCGGCCCGCCACGGGCCAAGAGCTGCACCACGCCAAGCCCCCACGACCCGGGCCAGTCCCACACCGCAGCACCCCGGCCCGCCACGGGCCAAGAGCTGCACCACGCCAAGCCCCCACAGCCCGGGCCGGTCCCGAGGTGCCGGGCTACCGGCCCGGCGGCCGGTCCGGGGACCCGGGCCGCGGCCATCCCAAACCCGGGGCAGCCCGGGTCGGCACCCGACTCCAGGCCGGTGCTGGCCCCGGCCGACGCCGAGTCCGTGGCACCAACGGGCATAGCGCGACCGCGCGAGCGGACCGGCACTGGTCCTGGCAGCCCCAAGGCCCACCGGCGCCGGAATCCAGATCCGTACAGGTCCGGGCCGACACCACGGTGCGAACCCACACCAGGCGTGGGCCCCGCGCCCACGTGCGGGCCAGAACTGGTCCACCCCAGCACCCGAGCCGGAACCACGGTCGGGGCCGGCACGGGAGCCCAGGCCGGTATTCACCCGGGCCGACACCCGGTGCGGGCCGGTACGGTGCCGGACCCAGTCCCGAGCCGCAACCACGCTCTGGGCCGGAGCCCAGTGCCCCGGATCGGACCCCGGGTCGGGCCAGAACCGGAGTCCGGGCTCGCAGCAGGGCCGGACCCTGTCCTTACCCGGGCCGACTGGCGGGGCCCGCGACCGTGCCGTACCAGGGCCCTGGGTTGGGGCGGTGTCAGTGCCCGGGACGGGGCTTCGGCTCAGGTCGGGGGCCCAGCCGGGGTGGGCCGCTGGCCCGGTATGGCTCGGCCGTCCGGTGGCGGCAGGGGCGGGCCCGCCCGGGCGCGGATCGGCGGTGTGAACGGGCCAGACGCCACGCGGGCCGTGACCTGCGCCGTCTCTCCCGCCACCACGCACCCGGTGAGCCGCGCACCCTGCGCCACGGCAACCCGTACCGCCGTGGCACAGGCGGCCTCCGGGCCGTGGGTCCAGCTCGCCGCGGCCGCGAGGGCCGCCAGGTCGGCGGCCGCCGCCGCCCGGTGGCGGGCCACGACGGCCTGGCCGAGCAGGAGAACTCCGCCGAACACCGCCCCGAGCACGGTCACCACTAGCGCCGCCCAAACCGTCGCCGACCCCCGTTCCCCAGCCCGACCCCGGGCCGGACCCATGAGGCGACTCACGGCCCGGTCCCAAGCCCGCTTCCCGGCCCCGCCCAGGACCCGGCCCCCAGACCAGCCCGAGACCCGGCCTGCCGCCCAGCGCAGGACCCAGCTCCGGGCCCAGCGCTGCCCCCGGTCAGGGGACCGGCCCCCTGACCGCCCCACGGCCCGCCTCGGGGGCCAACCCGCGGCCCAGCCCACGGACCAGTCCACAGCCCGGCTCACGGACCAACACGCGGCCCAGCCCACGGACCAGTCCACAGCCCGGCTCACGGACCAACACGTGGCCCAGCCCGCGGACCGGTTCGGGCCCGGGCCCACGGACCAGCCCAGATGCCGGCTCCCGGCCCGGTTCGGGGACGGGCCCCCGGACCGCCTCACGGCCCAGCCCGCGGTCCAGGCCACAACCCGGCCCACAGAACGCCCCCAGGACCAGTTCACGGCGCGACTCAGGGCCCGGCCCGCAGACCGGACCCCGGGGCGGCCCATGGGCGACCGGCCCGGGGTCCGGTTGGCGGTCCAATCCACGGACCAGCCCAAGGGCCAGTCCGCAGCCCGGCTGACGGACCAACACACGGCCCAGCCCCGGGACCGGTTCGGGCCCCGGCCCGCTGCCCAGCTCAGGGCCCGGCTCGCGGTCCAGCCCTGACCCTCATTCGGGGACCGGCCCCCGGACCACCTCACAGCCCGTTTCAGGGGCCAGGTCACGGCCCGGCCCGGGGACCGGTTCGGGTTCAGGACCGCCGCCCCGCTCAGGGCCCGGCTCGGGGGCCAGCACGCGGCGCTGCCCACGGAACGGCCCGGGGGCCAGGTCACGGCGCGGCTCGGGCGGCAGGGTGCCGGGTTGGTTACGCGTCTGGTCATGGCGGTGGTCCCACGGTGTCTTCGGCCAGGGATACCGCCTGGGCGCCGAGGTGGACCGTGAGGCCGCGTGGACCCGGGGCGGGGGCTGACACGCGGACGCGCCACAGGTCGCCCGTCCGCTCCACCCTGACCTCGGCGCCCGGCGGGGCGGCCGCCTCGGCCGCCGCCACCGTCACCTCCGCCGGCTCCGCGCGGGCCGCCGCCCGGGCACCGGCCCGCGCGGCGTCCACGCACCGGATCTGCGCGGCGGCCGCCATCAGCGCCCACACGAGCAGCGCCGCGAACAGCACCAGCGCCGGGATCACCAGGGCGGCCTCCGCCGTCACATAGCCCCGGTCGTCCCTCCCGCCCCGCATTCCCCGTGAGTTTCGCTCAGAACGGCACATCGAGAGCCTTCCCGATGGTCGATTGGAGCGCCGTGGAGACCACCTCGCTCGTCACCACCTTGTACAGAACGGCCGCGAATGCACACGCCGCGATCGTGCCCATGGCGTATTCCGATGTCGACATTCCCGCATCTCCGCCACGGCCCGTCAGCGCCGCCCGTACGCGAGACCAGATGATCCTCATGCCAACCTCCTGTTGATTCAGCTTCTTGACGTGATTTCAGATTTGGATTTCAGGTGTTCGAGAGGAGGCCCGAAGCCATACCGATCACCACCGGCGCCACTCCGATCGCAAGAAATGCAGGGAGGAAGCACAGCCCCACCGGCGCGGTGACGAGCACCGCCGCCCGCTGCGCGCGGGCGCCCGCCAGCCGGGTCCGGTCCGCCCGCAGCGCCCCCGCCAGCCGGGAGACCGGCTCCGCCGCCGGCGCACCCGTCCGGGCGGACCGCTCCAGACACTCGGCGAGCGCCCTGGCGCCCGGCATCTCCGCCAACCTGCCCCACGCGGCGCCCGGTTCCCCGCCGAGCCGCAGCTCCGCCCCGGCCAGGGACAGCCGCTCGCCCACGGGGCCACCCAGGGACTCCCCCACCACCTCGGCGGCCTCCACGGGCCCGGCTCCCGCCGCCAGGCAGGCGGCCAACAGGTCCGCCGCGAACGGCAACTGGTGCTCCGCCTCCTTCGGGTCCACCCCGGCAGGCGGCCGCGGGCGGCCCGACCACCACCGCACCCCGAAGGCCGCCGCGCACCCGACCGCCACCCCCGCGAACCCGCCGATCAGCACCCAGCCCGCCGCCAGGGCCCCGGCCGGCCCCGCCCAGGCGGCCGCCGCAGCCCGTATCCGGGGCCCGAACACCACTCGTTTCCGAGCTGGTTGCGTCGCGAGCAGGGCGCAGACCCGCCGCCGGGCGACCCGCTCCCGGGCTCTGCCCGCCCAGGCCGTCGCCACGCACAGCACTACCGCCGCGAGGCACAGCGCCGTCCCCAGCCTGTGGACCGTAAAGCCGCCCATCACCGCTCCCCCGCCCGCACGATGCGCCGGCACCACAGCAGTCCCAGCACCTCCAGCACCCCGCCCGCCAGCAGGCAGCCCCACCCCACGGGCGTGTGGAGCAGCACCCGCAGCGGATCCGCCCCCAGCCCGATGCCGATCAGCAGCGCCACCACCGGCAGCAGGGCCAGCACCGCCGTCGTCGATCTCGCCCCCGCCAACTGGGCCCGCAGCGACTCCTCCCGGTCCCGCTCGGCCCGCAGCGCAGCCTCCAGCCGGTCCAGCCCGGCGGCCAGCCCGGCGCCCCCGTCCACCGAGACCCGCCAGCAGGCCGCCATCCCGGCCAGCCCCTCCGCGCCGGGCTCCCGGGCCGCCTGTCGCAGGGCCCCGGGCACCTCCCCGCCGAACGTCGCGGCCGCCAGCACGGCAGCTTCCGCCCCGCCCGGCCCACCGGGCACCGCGACCGTCCGGCGCAGCGCCGCGGTCAGCGCCTGGCCCGGCTGCGCCCCGGCCCGTAGCTCACCCACCACCGCACCGCACAGGGCCGCCACCTCCGCGGCCCTCGCCGCACGGGCGCGCTCCCGCTCCCGGGCCCGCAGCCAACGCCGCACCAGCGGCAGCGCCACGGCGCCCGCCACGAGCGGAATCACCGACCCGCCCAGCAGCCCGAGCACCAGCCCGGCCCCGAGGCAGGCCCACTCCCGCCACCGCGCGGCCCGTACCCGTACGCCGATCACCAGCCGCTCCCAGCGCACCGGCCCGCTCGGAACCACCGGTCCCGCGCCGGCCAGCACCATCCGGGTCCGCCGGGAGACCCGGTCGCCCCCGGCCAGCGTCCAGGCGGCCGCCCCGGCGCACAGCACCCCGGCGAAGACCGGCACCGGCACCCCCGCGACGGCGCTCACCGGGCACCGCCCAGCAGCGGGCGCAGCCGCTCCCAGCCCCGCTCCCGTACGAACCCGCGCGCGGCCCAGCGCAGCGCCGGTACGGTGACCACCAGCCCGGCGGCGTCCCGCTGGAGCACATGCACCTCGGCGACCCGGCGCCGGCCGGCCCGGTCCCGGACCAGGTGCACCACCAGGGTGAGCGCGGCCGCCAACTGGCTGTGCAGGGCGGCCCGGTCGAGCCCCGCGGCCGTCCCGAGCGCCTCCAGCCGGGCCGGGACGTGCGCCGCGGCATTGGCGTGGACCGTGCCGCAGCCGCCTTCGTGGCCGGTGTTCAGCGCGGCCAGCAGATCCGCCACCTCGGCGCCCCGCACCTCGCCGACGACCAGCCGGTCCGGGCGCATCCGCAGCGCCTGGCGGACCAGATCCGCGAGGGTGACCAGGCCCGCCCCCTCCTGGTTGGCCGGGCGGGTCTCCAGCCGCACCACATGCGGGTGGTCGGGGCGCAACTCGGCCGAGTCCTCGGCCAGTACGATCCGCTCACCGGGCCCGACGAGCCCCAACAGGGCACTGAGCAGAGTGGTTTTGCCGGTGCCGGTCCCTCCGGAGACGAGGAACGACAGCCGGGCCTCGATCATGTCCCGCAGCAGTCGCTGCCCACCGGGCGGAAGCATTCCCGCCGCCACCAGTTCCTCCAGGGTGAACGCCCTCGGCCGCACCACCCGCAGCGACAGGCAGGCCGACCCGACGGCCACCGGCGGCAGCACCGCATGCAGCCGGGTGCCGTCCGGCATCCGGGCGTCCACCCAGGGCCGGGCGTCGTCGAGGCGCCGTCCCGCGACGGCGGCGAGCCGCTGGGCGAGCCTGCGCACGGCCTCGGTGTCCGCGAAGGTCACCGGAGTCAGCTCCAGCCCGCCGCCGCGGTCCACCCACACCCGGTCGGGTGCGGCCACCAGCACATCGGTGACCTCGGGGTCGGCGAGCAGCGCCTCCAGCGGTCCCGCACCGACCAGTTCGGAGCGCAACTCGGCGGCCACACCCAGCACTTCGGCGTCGCCCAGCAGTCGGCCCTGCTCCCGCAGGGCCGCCGCGACCCGGGCCGGGGTCGGATCCGCCCCGCTCTCGGCGAGCCGCCGGCGCACCGCGTCCAGCAGCACGGCGCTCATGCCGTCACCCCCTGGGCGGAGCCGAGCACCCGCTGCCAGAAGCCGTCGCAGAACCGGGCCAGCGCACCGCGCCCCTGCGCACCCGGCGGTTCCCCCTCGGCCACCCGCCCCGGGAGCCCCACCTCGACCGGCACCTCACCGGCCAGCGGCGCCCCCAGCAGCCCGGCCACCGCCTCGGCGTCGAGTCCGCCGGGTCCGCGGCCCCGTACGACGACGCGTACGTCCCGGGCCACCATCCGCACCCCCGCAGCCACCCGGCCCGCCGCGGCCACCGCCCGCAACTCGCCCGGGACCACCATCAGCACCAGGTCCAGCTGCGCCAGCACCTCGGCCACGGCCTCGTCCACCCGGCGGGGCAGGTCCACCACCACGACCCCTCCGCGCCGGCGTGCGGCGGCGACCACCGACCGCATGGCGGCGGGCGGCACCACCACCCGGTCCCCGCGGTCCCAGCTGAGCACCCGCAGGGCGTGCAGTTCGGGTAGCGACTCTTCCAGGGCTCCGGCGCCGACCCGGCCCCTGGAACCGGCGAAGTCCGGCCAGCGCAGCCCCTCGGCGGCTTCACCCCCGAGCAGTACGTCCATGCCCCCGCCGAGGGGGTCGCCGTCGATGAGGATGGTCCGCTCCCCCGCTCGGGCGGCGCGCAGGGCCAGCGCGCAGGCGAGGGTGGAGGCTCCGGCTCCGCCGCTGCCGCCGATCACCCCGACGGCCAGCGCGGGCCGCCCGGCCCCTTCCACCACATCGGCAATGCGGTCCACGAGCAGGCCCTCGGCGTCGGGCAGCCGGAGCACTTCCTCGGCACCGATCTCCAAGGCCCGCTGCCACACGAGGGGATCGTCGAGCTCCCGGCCGACGAGGAACACCCCGTCCCGCCTCGGGGCCCCGCGCACGCGCCGGGCGGCGTCGTCCCCGACCAGGACGAGCGGCGCCGACTCCCAGCCGGCATCGCCGCCGCTCCCACCACCGCTCCCACCACCGCCGGCATCACCACTCACACCGGTCCCGGCTCCGCTCTGCCCCGGCACCGCATGGTGCACGTGCGGCTCGGCACCCGCGGCGGCGCACAGCCGCAACAGGTCGTCCAGCAGCACGGGGTCCTCGGTGATGATCAGTGGTCGTCCGCCACCGGGTGCCGTACGGCCCGCACCCGCGATCCGACCCACCCCGCCCGCCACGACGGCTTCCCGGACTTCCCACGACTTGGATCCAGCCACGATCTCCGCCCCCTTCTCACCGCATATCCAGCACCGCGGACTTCGCGGCCGGAATCACCGTGCCGCGATCAGGAAAAAGAAGTGGATCTTGCTTGAAAACTGTGGACATCCAGCCGGATGTGAATAACTCACTCACCCCAACAGGTGAGTTCCAGAGCGCGGCGGAACCGCTACGCACCGTGACGAGTCTGATCTGGTGAGGGCCTTCGCCGCGCTGGCCCCGACAAGAGGAAGGGCCAGAGGGATGGTCACTTGGGGCCGAAGGCAGGGACGCGAACCGCGTCCGGACATGCGACGACCCCCGCCGGGGGGGAGAGCGGGGGTCGTCCCCACGGTCCGACTCGGGGGGGGAGGAGCCAGACCGGGTTAGCACGGTCGCGAACGATCCGTGACTTCCATGGTGTACCCGAGAGCCTTCTCAGGCAAACCCACGCGCCACACCTTACGCCGAATGGTGGGCGCATATGCTCGGGTCGTGGAAAATCAGCCCTTGCCGCACTCCTTGCCTCGCACCGCAGCCTTCTTCGACCTGGACAAGACGGTCATTGCGAAGTCGAGCACTCTGACGTTCAGCAAGTCCTTCTATCAAGGCGGCCTGATCAACCGGCGAGCCGTGTTGCGCACGGCGTACACCCAGTTCATCTTCCTGGCCGGCGGCGCGGACCACGACCAGATGGAGCGGATGCGGGAGTACCTCTCCGCCCTCTGCAAGGGGTGGAACGTGCAGCAGGTCCGCGAGATCGTCGCGGAAGCCCTGCACGACCTCATCGACCCGATCATCTACGACGAGGCCGCATCCCTCATCGAGGCCCACCACACCGCGGGCCGCGACGTGGTGATCGTGTCCACCTCCGGCGCCGAAGTCGTCGAGCCGATCGGCGAGATGCTGGGCGCCGACAGGGTCGTCGCCACGCGGATGGTCGTGGGCGACGACGGCTGCTTCACCGGCGAGATCGAGTACTACGCCTACGGCCCGACGAAGGCGGAGGCCGTGCGCGAGCTCGCGGAGTCCGAGGGGTACGACCTCGCCCGCTGCTACGCGTACAGCGACTCCGCCACCGACATCCCGATGCTGGAGGCGGTGGGGCACCCCCACGCGGTCAATCCCGACCGGGCGCTGCGGCGCGAGGCGTCGGCCCGCGAATGGCCGGTACTGGTCTTCAACCGGCCGGTACGGCTGAAGCAGCGGCTGCCCGGGCTGTCGATGCCGGCCCGTCCGGCGCTCGTCGCCGCGGCGGCCGTCGGTGCGGCCGCGGCCACCGCCGGACTGGTCTGGTACGCGAGCCGTCGCCGAGCCGCGCTCGCCGCTGCCGGCTCCGCCTGAGACGCCCCGAGCGACTGCCTGACCTGCGCCGATTTGGGCTGTCCGGTTCGCCCCCGGACGCCCCGTAAAGCAAAGAAATGTGGCCAGGGGTTTCGCTCGGCTCGGAAGCGGAGTACAAAGGAGTCAACGGCCCGCGAGACCAAAGAACATCCGAGAGGATCATCTTTAAAACGCAGTAAGGCCCACGGACCGAAGCATGAACGCCGAGCACCCACGCGACGTCGACCCGTCGATTACGGGCCAGCCGCACCAGGTGACGGGCAAAGTTCCCGACCTGATGGGCAACCATCGAGGACGCTTGGTAACTGGGCGTAAATGCCAGCGGCGACACCAAAGCAAGACGGTGTCGCCGCAACCCTTTGTCAGCCGTCAGCCGTCAGCCGTCAGCGGTCAGCGGTCAGCAGCTACGCCCAGCCGTCAGCGCCTACGCCGCGCCCCGCTGCAGGGCCTCGCACACCGCCGTCGACTCGCGCACACCCAGCTCGATCGCGCGCCCGCAGTGGGCGATCCAGGCGGACATCCCCTCCGCGGTGCCGGACACGTACCCCTCGAAGGCCGCCAGGTAGGCGTCCCGGCCCTGCTCCGCATGGCCCACCTCCGCCGGGCAGATCGCCTTCGGGTCGAGACCGCTGTTGATCAGCACGATCCGCTCGGCCGCACGCGCGACCAGGCCGTTGTACGAGCCGAAGGGACGCAGGGCCAGCAGCTCGCCGTGCACCACCGCCGCCGTGATCAGCGCCGGGGCGGAGCCGCCCGCGATGATCAGCCGGGAGAGCCCGTCCAGCCGGCCCGCGACCTCCTCCGCACTGGGCAGCGGCGCGGTGACGAAGGGCTCGTCCACCGGCTCGCCCGCCAGCCGGGGGCGCCCCACCGCATCGCCGTCCGCGGTCGACCCCGAGGCCACGAGGTGCAGCCGCGCCAGGACCCGCAGCGGCGACTGGCGCCAGATGCTGAGCAGTTGCCCCGCCTCGGCCGTGAGGCGCAGCGCCGCGCCCACCGTGCGCGCCTCGGCCTCCGCTCCGAAGTCGGTCCGGCGGCGCACCTCCTCCAGTGCCCAGTCCGCCCCGGACAGCGCCGCGCTCCCGCGCGCACCGCGCAGTGCGGCTTCCGAGGTGATCTCCCCGCTGCGGCGGCGCATGACCCGGTGCCCGTACACCCGGTCCACGGCCTTGCGTACGGAATCCACGGACTCGGCGACACCGGGAAGCGCGCCCAGCGGGGCCAGCGGGTCGGCGGCCGCGGCCGAGGCGGCGCGGGCGGCGGAGTCAGAAGCACTACTCATAAGTAGGGAGCCTACGCACTGCGCCCCCATAGCACCGACCCCTCCTTGGAGTGGTCTTCTTCACTTACCGGGACAACCCAAAGCGACCAATCCACTACGCTTCGTGAACATGAAGATCGCTTTCGTGGGAAAGGGCGGCAGCGGCAAGACCACGCTGTCCTCCCTCTTCATCCGCCACCTCGCCGCCAATGAGGCCTCCGTCGTCGCGGTGGACGCCGACATCAACCAGCACCTGGGCGCCGCGCTCGGACTCAGCGAGGACGAGGCGGCCGCGCTGCCCGCCCTGGGCGCACACCTGCCCTTGATCAAGGACTACCTCCGCGGCTCCAACCCGCGGATCGCGTCCGCGGACTCGATGATCAAGACCACCCCGCCCGGTACCGGCTCGCGACTGCTGCGGGTCGGCGAGGACAACCCCGTGTACGAGGCGTGCGCGCGCACGCTGCTGCTCGACGGGGAGCCCGTACGGCTGATGGCCACGGGCCCGTTCACCGAGTCCGATCTGGGAGTGGCCTGCTACCACTCCAAGGTCGGAGCGGTGGAGCTGTGCCTCAACCACCTCGTCGACGGGCCGGACGAGTACGTCGTCGTCGACATGACGGCGGGCTCGGACTCCTTCGCCTCGGGGATGTTCACCCGCTTCGACGTGACCTTCCTGGTCGCCGAGCCGACCCGCAAGGGCGTCTCCGTGTACCGCCAGTACAAGGAGTACGCGCGGGACTTCGGGGTCACGCTCAAGGTGATCGGCAACAAGGTGCAGGGTCCGGAGGACATCGAGTTCCTGCAGGACGAGGTCGGCCAGGACCTGCTGGTCACCGTCGGGCACTCGGACTGGGTGCGGTCGATGGAGAAGGGCCGCCCGGCCGCCTTCGAGCTGCTGGAGGCGAGCAACCGGCTGGCGCTGCAGGCGCTCCAGGACGCGGCCGACGACTCGTACGCGCAGCGCGACTGGGTCCGGTACACCGAGCAGATGGTGCACTTCCACCTGCGCAACGCGGAGAGCTGGGGCAACGCGAAGACGGGGGTCGACCTGGCGGACCAGATCGACCCCGGTTTCGTCCTGCGGGAAATCGTCGCCGCGGAGGACCTCGTCAGTCCTCGCTCTGACTCTCGTCGGCCGACTCCTCAGCCGGCTTGACCCCGGCGGGGGCGACCGGCGGCGCCGGCGGCCCCACCGTCAGGAACTTCGTCCAGCCCTCCTTCGGCGCCTGGCCGACATCGAGCGTGCGCATCCACTCCAGGGTCTTGGGGTCCTGGGCGTCCAGCCAGTCGGCCAGCTCGCGGAAGGGCACGCAGCGGACTTCCTTCTGCGTGCACATGCCCTTGATGGAGTCCTCGACGGCGCGCATGTAGGTGCCGCCGTTCCAGGACTCGAAGTGGTTGCCGATGATCAGCGGCGCCCGGTTGCCCTGGTAGGTGCGCTCGAAGGCCTTCATCAGGCCGTCGCGCATCTGCTCGCCCCAGTACGCGTGCTGCGAGGGGTCGCCCTGCGAGGTCGTACCGGACTGGTTGACCATGTAGTTGTAGTCCATGCTCAGCGTGTCGAAAGCGCGGCCCGGCATGGGCACCAACTGGAGCGGCAGGTCCCAGAGGCCGTCCGTCTTCTTGGGCCAGATCTGCTTGCTGATGCCGCTGGAGTCGTAGCGGAACCCCATGCCCTTCGCGGCCAGCATGAAGTTCTTCTGACCTTCGAGGCAGGGGGTCCGGGCGCCGATGAGCTCCTTGTCATAGTCGAAGGGGAGCGCCTCCATGTCCTTCAGGGCGGCGTTCGTCTTCCAGTTCTTGACGAAGGACTTGGCCTGATTGATCTCGCTCTTCCACTCGTCGACCGACCAGGTGCCGACCCCGCCGTCGGGTCCGCAGAAGTGGCCGTTGAAGTGGGTGCCGATCTCGTTGCCCTCCAGCCAGGCGGCGCGCACCTGGGTGGCGGTGTCCTTGATGCCCTGGAGGTCGCCGAAGCCGATGTCGGAGCGGCCCGGTGAGTGCTGCGGGGCCGTGTAGAGGTCCTTCTTCGCCTCCGGGAGCATGTACACGCCGCTGAGGAAGTACGTCATGCGGGCGTTGTACTTCTTGCCGACCTCACGGAAGTGCGAGAAGAGCCGCTGGCTGTCCTCGCCGGCCCCGTCCCACGAGTACACGACGAACTGCGGCGGCTTCTCGCCGGGCTTGAGCTTCTGCGCCTTCTGTACGTTCGGCTGCGGACCGGTGTACGAGGTCGAGCCGTCGCCGATGAGCCGCTTCACGCTGCCCGGGGCCTCCGGGGCAGCGGCACCCTTCCGTACGGGCGGGGCCTTGGCGGGCTCCGAAGTACTGCACCCCGCAACTCCCAGGACCAGCGCCGAGGCGGCAATGCCACCGGCGATCTTCTTCGTGGCGGCGGTCATCGGGCCACCCCTTCCTCGCGGTTCCTTCGCGGTTCCCTCGCAGGACTTCCGCGCCGCAACGTCCCATGCGGTCCGATTTGAGGAAGGTATGACAAGCCGGACTAAATGCTTAATCACTCCCAAGGGTCAATTCATAGGCCATTTGCCCGTATTACCTACCACAACTCTTTACTCTCCATTACCGTTCATTTACCGAGTGTTGAGACTCCCGCCGCTTCACCCCTCCCACCGAGGAGACGGGACCTATGACAGCCCCAGCCAAAGACTTCAAAGAAGCCAAAGACTTCAAAGACTTCCCTGCCGACCTGTCCGCCTCCATCGCCGTCTTCCTGATCGCCCTGCCGCTGTCCCTCGGCATCGCGCTGGCCACCGGCGCCCCGCTCCAGGCCGGGCTGGTCGCCGCGGCCGTCGGGGGGATCGTGGCCGGGCGGCTCGGCGGCGCACCGCTCCAGGTGAGCGGCCCCGCGGCCGGACTCACCGTCGTCACCGCCGAGCTGATCCAGCACTACGGATGGCGCACCACGTGCGCCATCACCGTGCTGGCCGGCTGCTGCCAGCTCGGGCTGGCCGCCCTGCGCACCGCCCGGTCCGCGCTCATGGTGAGCCCGGCCATCGTGCACGGCATGCTCGCGGGCATCGGCGTGACCATCGCGCTGGCCCAGCTGCACATCGTGCTCGGCGGCACCCCTCAGAGCTCCGCCATGGCCAACGTCCTCGGGCTGCCGGGCCAGTTGGCCGACCTGCACCCCGCCGCCCTCGGCGTCAGCGCGCTCACCCTGGTGGTGCTGCTCGGCTGGCCGCGGCTGCCCGGACGGGCCGGGCGCGCCCTGCGCAAGGTGCCGGCCGCGCTCGCCGCCGTCGCCACGGCCACCGCCTTCGCCGCGCTCGCAGGGCTCACCCTGCCCCGCGTGGACCTGCCGTCCTGGCGCAGCCACGCACTGCCCGAGCTGCCCGAGGGGCCGGTCCTCGGCATCATCGCCGCCGTCCTGACCATCACCCTGGTCGGCAGCGTGGAGTCCCTGCTGTCCGCGGTCGCCACCGACAAACTGATCGCCTCCGAGCGGGCCACGGGCAACCGCCCCGCGCGGGCCGACCTCAACCGCGAACTGCGCGGCCAGGGCGCGGCGAACATCGTCTCCGGGGCGCTGGGCGGCCTGCCCATCACGGGTGTGGCCGTCCGCAGCGTGGCAAACGTCAAGTCCGGTGCGGCGAGCCGGAGGTCGGCCATGCTGCACGGCTTCTGGATCCTGCTCGCGGCCGCGCTGCTGGTCCCCGTGCTCGACCTGATCCCGCTCGCCGCGCTGGCCGCCCTCGTGATGGCCGTCGGCGTGCAGATGGTCAGCATCACGCACCTGCGTACAGTCACCCGGCACCGCGAGGCCCTGGTGTACGCGACCACGATCGCGGCCGTCGTGATCGGCGGGGTCCTGGAGGGCGTCGCCATCGGCGTCGCGGTCGCCGTCGCGCTGGCCCTGCACCGGCTCGCCCGGACCCGCATCACCGTGGAGGAGCTCGAAAGCGGCGTCCACCGGGTGTGGGCGTGCGGGCAGTTGACCTTCCTCGCGGTACCGCGGCTGAGCCGCGTTCTGAACCAGATCCCGCACACCGCGCACACGGTCATCGAGCTGGACGGCTCGTTCATCGACCACGCCGCCTACGAGACGCTCCACGACTGGCAGGAGTCCCACCTGGCCCACGGGGGCTCGGTGGAGATCACCGGCCGCTCGGGAGCCCGGATCGCCGAGGTCGAGCGGGAGCGCGCGGAGGCCGAGCTCGCGGGCGGCCGGCGCGGAGCCCACCACTGCTGTCGGCCCTGGACCCCCTGGCAGAACCACTGCGACCACCGGCACACGGCTCCCCGTACGACGAGCCCGGAGGCGGGCACCGAGGCGAAGGCGGACCCCGAGGCCGCCGGGACCGCCGAAGCCGCCGAGCCGGTCGCCACCGCGCAGCCCCGCGGCCGGGGGCGGGGCGCCGGCCAACTGGCCAACGGAATCAGCGCCTTCCAGCGGGACACCGCGCCCCGCGTGCGGGACGAGCTGGCCCGGCTGGCGCGCGAAGGGCAGCGGCCCTCGCAGCTCTTCCTCACCTGTGCGGACTCCCGCCTGGTGACCAGCATGATCACGGCCAGCGGCCCCGGCGACCTGTTCACCGTCCGCAACGTCGGCAACCTCGTACCGCTGCCGGGCGCCGAGTCCACTGATGATTCGGTCGCGGCAGCCATCGAATACGCCGTAGACGTGCTCAAGGTCGACAGCATCACCGTGTGCGGGCACTCGGGCTGCGGAGCCATGCAGGCGCTGCTCAACTCCTCGCCCGGGGCACCGATGACCCCGCTGCACCGCTGGCTGCGGCACGGGCTGCCCAGCCTGGAGCGGATGGGCAGCCGTCACCACGCCTGGGCCCGCATCGCGGGCCGGCTCCCGGCGGACGCCGTGGAGCAGCTGTGCCTGACCAATGTGGTGCAGCAGCTGGAGCACCTGCGGGCACACGAAGCGGTGGCCAGGCGGTTGGCGGAGGGCACGCTGGAGCTGCACGGGATGTACTTCCACGTGGGCGAGGCGCAGGCGTATCTGCTCTCCGAGGGCGAGGACTACTTCGACTGCCGCGTGTTCGACAGCGTCGGCCAGCGCGCCTGAACCGATACTCTCCGGTATCCGTGCCACAGAGTGGCCCCTTCCCGCACCCTGCAGCGGGAAGGGGCCACTCGCGCGTGGAGCGCGCGATCGGAGCGGGGTAGCCGTGATATAGGTCTAAACCAATTTCCGGCCACCCCTTGCCACCAGGCCCTGTGACTGATGAGCTATGCCCGGGGACACAACGGACACCCTGGGAAAGGGAGATGTCGTGAGCAACGAAAGCCTGGCCAACCTGTTGAAGGAGGAGCGTCGGTTCGCTCCTCCTGCCGACCTGGCCGCCGCAGCCAACGTGACAGCGGCTGCGTACGCACAGGCCGACGAGGACCGGCTGGGCTTCTGGGCCGAGCAGGCCCGGCGGCTGACCTGGGACACCGAGCCCACCGAGACGCTCGACTGGAGCAACCCGCCCTTCGCGAAGTGGTTCGCGGACGGCAAGCTGAACGTCGCGTACAACTGCGTGGACCGCCACGTCGAGGCCGGCAACGGCGACCGCGTCGCCATCCACTTCGAGGGCGAGCCCGGCGACAGCCGCTCGATCACCTACGCCGAGCTCAAGGACGAGGTGTCCAAGGCCGCCAACGCCCTGACCGAGCTCGGCGTACAGGCCGGCGACCGGGTCGCCGTCTACCTCCCGATGATCCCCGAGGCGGTCGTCGCGATGCTCGCGTGCGCCCGCGTCGGCGCCGCGCACTCGGTGGTCTTCGGCGGCTTCTCCGCCGACGCCGTCGCCTCCCGCATCCAGGACGCGGACGCCAAGCTGGTCATCACCGCCGACGGCGGCTACCGCCGCGGCAAGCCCTCGGCCCTCAAGCCCGCCATCGACGAGGCCGTCGGCAAGTGCCCGCAGGTCGAGCACGTCCTCGTGGTACGGCGCACCAACCAGGACACCGCCTTCACCGAGGGCCGCGACATCTGGTGGGACGAGCTCGTCGGCCGCCAGTCCGCCGAGCACACCCCGCAGGCCTTCGACGCCGAGCACCCGCTCTTCATCCTCTACACCTCGGGGACCACGGGTAAGCCCAAGGGCATCCTGCACACCTCCGGCGGCTACCTCACGCAGGCCGCGTACACCCACCACGCGGTGTTCGACCTGAAGCCGGAGAGCGACGTCTACTGGTGCACCGCCGACATCGGCTGGGTGACCGGGCACTCGTACATCGTCTACGGGCCGCTCGCGAACGGCGCCACGCAGGTCATGTACGAGGGCACGCCGGACACCCCGCACCAGGGCCGGTTCTGGGAGGTCGTGCAGAAGTACGGCGTCACCATCCTCTACACCGCGCCCACGGCCATCCGTACGTTCATGAAGTGGGGCGACGACATCCCCGCGAAGTTCGACCTGTCGAGCCTGCGCGTGCTGGGCTCGGTCGGCGAGCCGATCAACCCCGAGGCCTGGATCTGGTACCGCAAGCACATCGGCGGCGACCGCTGCCCGATCGTGGACACGTGGTGGCAGACCGAGACCGGCGCGATGATGATCTCCCCGCTGCCGGGCGTCACCGAGACCAAGCCGGGCTCTGCGCAGCGCGCACTGCCGGGCATCTCCGCCACCGTCGTGGACGACGAGGCGAACGAGGTGCCGAACGGCGGTGGCGGCTACCTGGTCCTCACCGAGCCGTGGCCGTCGATGCTGCGCACCATCTGGGGCGACGACGAGCGGTTCATCGACACCTACTGGTCGCGCTTCGAGGGCAAGTACTTCGCGGGCGACGGCGCCAAGAAGGACGACGACGGCGACATCTGGCTGCTCGGCCGGGTGGACGACGTGATGCTGGTCTCCGGCCACAACATCTCGACCACCGAGGTCGAGTCGGCGCTCGTCTCGCACCCCTCGGTCGCCGAGGCCGCCGTGGTCGGCGCCACCGACGAGACCACCGGCCAGGCCATCGTGGCCTTCGTCATCCTGCGCGGCAGCGCCTCCGAGACTGAGACGCTGGTCGCGGAGCTGCGCAACCACGTGGGCGCCACGCTCGGCCCGATCGCCAAGCCGAAGCGGATCCTGCCGGTGCAGGAGCTGCCGAAGACCCGCTCGGGCAAGATCATGCGGCGTCTGCTGCGCGATGTCGCCGAGAACCGCGCGGTCGGTGACGTCACCACGCTCGCGGACTCCTCGGTGATGGACCTGATCCAGAGCAAGCTCCCGGCCGCCGGCAACGAGGACTAGGCACCGGCAAGACACCGGCAGGGCACCGGAACACCAGTAGGACACGGTGGGAGGGGGCATCCGACGCATCGCGCCGGATGCCCCTTTCGCGCATAAAGTGATGATCACCGGATACGCCCCTGCGTGCGCCCTGTAAAGTATTAGAAGCGTAAAGAAATACTCACAGGGTGCGCCGGGAAGTCTGGTCGGCAACGTGCTTCGTCATGCCGTCCAACCCACCCCGGAGGTGCCACCCGTGGCCGCGCCCAACCCCACCGACAACCACCACCGCAAGCTCCTCGGCAGGCTGTCCCTGCCCGAGCGCCGCTTCGTGGCCGACGCACTGCGCGCCGAGACGGTCGGCGGCGTGCTGCTCCTCGTGGCCGCGATCGCCGCCCTCATGTGGGCGAACATCCCCGCGATCTCGGACAGCTACGACAGCGTCCGGTCCTTCCACATCGGCCCGGCCTCGCTCGGTCTGGACCTCTCCCTCCAGCACTGGGCCGCCGACGGCCTGCTCGCGATCTTCTTCTTCGTCGCCGGCATCGAGCTCAAGCGCGAGCTCGTCGCGGGCGATCTGCGCGACGCCAAGGCGGCCGCCCTCCCGGTGATCGCCGCCATCTGCGGCATGGCCGTGCCCGCGCTGGTCTACGTACTGGTCAACGTCCTCGGGAACGGCTCGACCGACGGCTGGGCGGTCCCGACCGCCACCGACATCGCCTTCGCGCTCGCCGTCCTCGCGGTCATCGGCACCTCGCTGCCGTCCGCCCTGCGCGCGTTCCTGCTGACCCTCGCGGTCGTCGACGACCTGTTCGCCATCATGATCATCGCGGTGTTCTTCACCAGCGAGATCAACTTCCTCGCGCTCGGCGGCGCGGTCGTGGGCCTGGCCCTCTTCTGGTTCCTGCTCCGCAAGGGCGTCCGGGGCTGGTACGTCTACCTCCCCCTCGCCCTGGCGATCTGGGGCCTGATGTACAACAGCGGCGTCCACGCCACCATCGCCGGCGTGGCCATGGGCCTCATGCTCCGCTGCCACCGCAAGGACGGCGAGCAGCACTCCCCCGGCGAGCACATCGAGCACCTGGTCCGGCCGGTCTCGGCGGGTCTCGCGGTGCCGCTCTTCGCACTGTTCTCCGCCGGGGTCTCGCTCTCCGACGACTCCATCGGGCAGGTCTTCACCCGGCCCGAGACCCTCGGCGTGGTGCTCGGCCTGGTCGTCGGCAAGACGGTCGGCATCTTCGGCGGCACCTGGCTCGCCGCCCGCTTCACCAAGGCCGAGCTGAACGACGACCTCGCCTGGCCCGACGTGTTCGCCGTGGCCTCGCTCGCCGGAATCGGCTTCACCGTGTCCCTGCTGATCGGCGAGCTCGCCTTCACCGGCGACCAGGTGCTCACCGACGAGGTCAAGGCCGCCGTCCTGATCGGCTCGCTCATCGCCGCCGTCTTCGCGGGCGTCATGCTCAAGCTGCGCAACCGCAAGTACAAGGCGCTCACCGAGGCCGAGGAGCGCGACGAGGACCTCGACGGGATCCCGGACATCTACGAGGAGAACAAGCCCGAGTACCACCTGCGGATGGCGAAGATCTACGAGGAGAAGGCCGCGGAGCACCGCCGCAAGGCCGAGGCGAAGGCGGACGCCGCGGCACGGGCGGCAGCCGGGTCCAGCGCCGACGGCGACCGTCCGGCATGATCTGACTGACGCAGGACCGACGGAGCACAGCCGTCGCCGACGGACGACAGAGGGAGAGAGCGATGAGCGCAGTGGACCAAGAGGCGCAGGGAGCCGAGCGCACACTCGGCCAGCTGGTCGCCTCGGCCACCGCCGAGATGTCCGCCCTGGTGCACGACGAGATCGCCCTCGCCAAGGTGGAGATCAAGCAGGACGTCAAGCGCGCGGGGATCGGCAGCGGCGCCGCGATCGTCGCGGGAGTGCTCGTGCTGTTCTCCCTCCCCGTACTGAGTTTCGCCGCGGCGTACGGGATCCATAACCTCGGTCTCGGGCTCGCCTGGTCCCTTCTCATCGTCGGCGGTGCGTTCTGGCTGCTCGCGGGCCTGATCGGGCTGCTCGCCGTCGCGAAGTTCAAGAAGGTCAAGCCGCCGACGAAGACCATCGACTCGGTCAAGCAGACCGCCGCCCTCGTCGGGACCGTCAAGCCGCACCCGCGGCCGGTGAGTGACAAGGCTGTGGGTGTGGCACGCTCGTCCTCATGACAGCTCCCTCGCCGGACTCCAGCACTCCGCCCACCGCTGCCACGGCGGTCAGGATCGACGTGCCCGGCGGGCGGGCGGTGACGCACCGCGACGTCGCCGCCAACGGCGCGAGGTTCCACGTCGCCGAACTCGGTGACGGGCCGCTGGTGCTGCTCCTGCACGGTTTCCCGCAGTTCTGGTGGACCTGGCGGCACCAACTGGTGGCGCTGGCCGACGCCGGGTACCGGGCCGTCGCCATGGACCTGCGCGGTGTCGGCGGCAGCGACCGCACCCCGCGCGGCTACGACCCCGCCAACCTGGCGCTCGACATCACCGGGGTCGTACGGTCCCTCGGCGAGCCGGACGCCGCCCTCGTGGGGCACGACCTGGGCGGCTACCTCGCCTGGACTGCGGCCGTCATGCGGCCCAAGCTGGTGCGCCGGCTGGTCGTCTCCTCGATGCCGCACCCGCGCCGCTGGCGCTCGGCGATGCTGGCGGACTTCGGGCAGACCCGCGCCAGTTCGCACATCTGGGGCTTCCAGCGGCCGTTCATCCCCGAGCGGCAACTGGTCGCCGACGACGGGGCGCTCGTCGCGGAGCTGATCCGGGACTGGTCCGGCCCCGTGCCGCCCGAGGAGGCCGATCTCGCCGTGTACCGGCGGGCGATGTGCATTCCGTCCACCGCGCACTGCTCCATCGAGCCGTACCGCTGGATGATGCGCTCGATGGCCCGGCCCGACGGGCTCCAGTTCAACCGCCGGATGAAGCGGCCGGTGCGGGTGCCGACGCTGCACCTGCACGGCTCGCTCGATCCGGTGATGCGTACGCGCAGCGCGGCGGGATCCGGGGAGTACGTCGAAGCCCCGTACCGCTGGCGGCTGTTCGACGGCCTGGGGCATTTTCCGCACGAGGAGGACCCGGTCGCGTTCTCCACCGAGCTGGTCAACTGGCTGAAGGACCCCGAGCCGGACCGCTGAGCACCCTCGCGGATCACTCGTACGACCATGTGACAAGCATTCAATTGCCCGGCGCATACGCCAATTGGCCGCCCCCAACGCGGTTACGGACCTTGGGGCACGGGCAGAGCTCGAAGTATGGGCTGGACGCACGACTACGGTGAGACCGCACACGAACGCCGCTCGGCTGCTACGCCGGGCACCCACGAGAGGGCGGGCCGACACGGCCACGACCCCAGACTCGGGATCCCGCGCATCCTGCGCCGCCGGGCCCGCTGGGTCTCGGCCAGGCTCCGGCACCAGCGAACGTAGGAACCGGAACCGCGCCCGTACGGCTCAGAGGGCGCAGCCCTGGGTGTCGACCCGCCGCTCCGCGGTCCTGCCGATCCGGATGTCGTCGCGGACCTCGTCCGCGGTCAGGGCGTAGCCGGTGTTCGGGTCGTCCAGGGACTTCGCGAAGACGACCCCGTACACCTTGCCGTCGGGCGTCAGCAGCGGGCCGCCGGAATTGCCCTGGCGGACCGTCGCGTACAGGGAGTAGACGTCACGGCGGACGGTGCCACGGTGGTAGATGTCCGGGCCGTTGGCGTTGATCCGGCCGCGGACGCGCGCCGACCTGACGTCGTACGAGCCGTTCTCCGGGAAGCCGGCGACGATGGCGTCGCTGCCGCTCGCCGCGTCCTTGTCGGCGAACTCCAGCGCGGGCGCCTTCAGCTTGGGCACGTCCAGGACGGCGATGTCGCGCTCCCAGTCGTAGAGCACGACCTTGCCGTCGTACAGCTTGCCCTCGCCGCCGACCTGCACCGTCGGCTCGCCGACCCCGCCGACGACATGCGCGTTGGTCATCACCTTGCCGGGCGCGAAGACGAAGCCCGTGCCCTCCAGCACCTTGCTGCAGCCGGGCGCGGTGCCGACGACCTTCACGATCGAGCGCTTGGCCTGCTCGGCGACCGGGCTCTGGGCGAGCGCCGGGTCGGGCGCCTTGACCTCGGTGATGGGTTCGTTCGAGAACGGGCTGAAGACCTGCGGGAAGCCGTTGCGCGCCAGCGTGGAACTGAAGTCCGAGAACCAGGTGTTCGCCTGGGCCGGGAGCACCCGCGACACGCCGAGCAGGATTTTGGAGTTGCGGACTTCCTTGCCGAGCGTGGGGAGCGAGGTCCCGGCGAGCGCCGAACCGATCAGCCATGCCACCAGCAGCATCGCGACCACGTTCACCAGGGCGCCGCCGGTCGCGTCGAGCGCGCGGGCCGGGGACCACGTGATGTGGCGCCGGACCCGGTTGCCCAGGTGCGTGGTGAGGGCCTGGCCGATCGAGGCACAGATGATGATCACGACGACGGCGATGACGACGACCGTGGTGGACACCTGGGTGCCGTTGTCGGTCACCCGGTCCCAGATCAGGGGCAGCAGGGACACGGCGACGAGACCACCGCCGAGGAAGCCGATCACCGACAGGATGCCGACGACGAACCCCTGGCGGTAGCCGACGATCGCGAACCACACGGCGGCGAGCAGCAACAGGATGTCCAGCACGTTCACGTGGGCCACCGTCTCATGCGCGCCAGTCGAGCGGGACCTGACGTGATCGGTCCCACGGGCGCTCCCAGCCCGCGAAGTGCAGGATGCGGTCGATCACCCCGGCGGTGAACCCCCAGACCAGAGCCGATTCGACGGCGAAGGCCGGGCCCTGGTAGCCGCCGGGGTGGACGACGGTGACCCGGTGCCCGGGGTCCGCGAGATCGGCCACCGGGACCGTGAACACGCGGGCGGTCTCGGCCGGGTCCACGGCTCCGACCGGGCTGGGGGCGCGCCACCAGCCGAGGACCGGGGTCACGACGAACTCGCTGACCGGGATGTAGAGGCGGGGCAGCACCCCGAAGAGCTGTACGCCGGCCGGGTCGAGGCCGGTCTCCTCCTCGGCCTCGCGCAGCGCGGCGCGCAGCGGGCCGGTGGTGTGCGGGTCGCCGTCCTCGGGGTCGAGGGCGCCGCCGGGGAAGGAGGGCTGGCCGGCATGCGAGCGCAGGCTTCCGGAGCGCTCCATGAGCAGCAGCTCGGGGCCGCGGGGGCCCTCGCCGAAGAGGATCAGCACGGCGGACTGGCGGCCGCGGCCGTCCTCGGGCGGCAGGAAGCGGCTGAGCTGCGTCGGCCGGACGGTGCGCACCGCCTCCACGACGGGGTCGAGCCAGCCGGGCAGGCCGTCGGTGGTGACGGCCGCTTCCCCGCCCTCGCGGGCTCCGGCCGTGGTCTCGCCCTGCGTACCGCGCGTCATAGGCACCCCTGTCCGCGTCTTTCTGTCGACACCGTGTCCCACACCGCCAAACGCGGCCCGGGTACCGATTCGTTCCTACGGCCCTACAGCCCTACAGCCCTACGGCTGCGGCGCCGCTCGCCCGCCCAGCGGCGCCGCCGGGAGGCCCGGGTAGTCCGGGGGCGGGGTCAGGCGCTGGCCCGGCTGGCCGCCCTTCTCGTACTTCAGCAGCTTCCTGGCCTTCTCCGGGTCCGTTTCGCCCTCCCCGTACGCCGGACAGAGCGGGGCGATCGGGCAGGCGCCGCAGGCGGGCTTGCGCGCATGGCAGATCCGGCGGCCGTGGAAGACGACGCGGTGCGAGAGCATCGTCCACTCGCCCTTCGGGAAGATCGCGCAGATCTCCGCCTCGACCTTCTCCGGATCCTCCTGCTCGGTCCACTTCCAGCGGCGCACCAGCCGGCCGAAGTGCGTGTCGACGGTGATCCCCGGGACTCCGAAGGCGTTGCCCAGGACGACATTGGCCGTCTTGCGGCCGACTCCGGGGAGGGTGACCAGGTCCTCGATCCGGCCCGGCACCTCGCCGCCGAAGTCGTCGCGCAGGGCCTGCGAGAGGCCGAGCAGGGACTTGGCCTTCGCCCGGAAGAACCCGGTCGGCCGGATGATCTCCTCCAGATCCTCGGGGGCGGCGGCGGCCATGTCCTCCGGGGTCGGGTAGGCGGCGAAGAGCGCCGGGGTCGTCTGGTTCACGCGCAGGTCGGTGGTCTGCGCGGACAGGACGGTGGCGACCAGCAGCTCGAAGGGATTGCGGAAGTCGAGCTCCGGATGGGCGTACGGATAGATCTCGGCCAGTTCGCGGTTGATGCGGCGGGCCCGCCGGACCATCGACAGGCGCGATTCGGGCCTGGGCGCCTTGGCCGGAGGCTTCGCGGCGGGTTTCTTGGCTGAACCTTTGCCCTGGGGAGGCGATGACGCCGTCCGGGACACCTTCCCGGAGGCTTGTTCGCCCACGGCTGAATTATGGGCCGCCGTCACTCCCGCGGACCCCTTGGCCTGTGCTCTCACCGGCTTGTTGGACACCCGGCCAGCCTAAGGCCGGCCGCTGACACCCGCCCGGACCTCAGGTAACACCACCCCGATTGGTCTCTCACCGCACAGCACACGCGTACGTCCGGCATCCTAGGTAGTGATTGATCGCACTGTTTGAGCCGTCCGGCAAAATGGGAGACCGGTCCCCTGAGCTGGTCGACATAGGAGAGAGACTCGTGGACGACGTTCTGCGGCGCGCCCCGCTCTTCGCGGCGCTCGATGACGAGCAGGCCGCGGAGCTCCGCGCCTCCATGGGCGAGGTGACCCTCGCACGCGGTGACGCCCTGTTCCACGAGGGCGACCCCGGCGACCGGCTGTATGTCGTGACCGAGGGCAAGGTGAAGCTGCACCGCACCTCCCCCGACGGCCGCGAGAACATGCTGGCCGTCCTCGGCCCCGGCGAGCTGATCGGCGAGCTGTCGCTCTTCGACCCGGGCCCGCGCACCGCCACCGCCACCGCCCTGACCGAGGTCAAGCTGCTCGGCCTCGGCCACGGCGACCTCCAGCCGTGGCTCAACGCCCGGCCCGAGGTGGCCACCGCCCTGCTGCGCGCCGTCGCCCGGCGCCTGCGCAAGACCAACGACCAGATGTCCGACCTGGTCTTCTCCGACGTGCCGGGCCGCGTGGCCAGGGCGCTCCTGGACCTGTCGCGCCGCTTCGGCGTGCAGTCCGAAGAGGGCATCCACGTCGTGCACGACCTGACGCAGGAGGAGCTGGCCCAGCTCGTCGGCGCGTCGCGCGAGACCGTGAACAAGGCCCTGGCCGACTTCGCGGGGCGCGGCTGGCTGCGGCTGGAGGCCCGTGCGGTCATCCTGCTGGACGTGGAGCGGCTGGCGAAGCGCTCGCGCTGACGCCGGTACCTGGCGTGTGAAGGGTCCTGCCCGGTCGGGCGGGGCCCTTCCGCATGTCCGGACGCGGCGCCTCAAGCGCCGACGAGGCCGCATATTGCACAGTGGGGCCATGGAGCACAGAGGACTGGACGCGTACGGGTACTTCGAGCGGGAGGGGTCCCTCGGGGCGATCCAGCCCGTGTTCGCACCGGTCGTCTCCGCCGCGCGGGAGCGCATCGCCGAGGCGTACGGGCGGCGGCTGCACAGCGCGTACCTGTACGGGTCCCTGCCGCGCGGCACGGCCCGGCCCGGGCGGTCCGACCTCGACCTGCTGCTCGCCCTGCACCACGAGCCCTCCGACCAGGACCGGGACACCGCCGAGGTACTGGGACGCGGGCTCGACCAGGACTTCGCCGAGATCGACGGGGTGGGGGTCCTGCTGTACGGCAAGGACCGGCTGCTGAGCGAGCAGGAACGTTACGACCTGGGCTGGTTCCTGGCCTGCCTGTGCACGCCGCTGCTCGGGGCCGACCTGGCCGAGCACCTGCCCCGGTACCGCCCCGACAGCCTGCTCGCCCGGGAGACCAACGGCGGCCTGGCCGAACTGCTCCCGCGCTGGCGGGCCAGGGCCGCGGCCGCGGCGACACCCGAGGAGCAGCGCGCCCTCGCCCGGGGCTTCGCCCGGCACCTGGTGCGGACCGGGTTCACCCTGGTCATGCCCCGGTGGGGCGGCTGGACCAGCGATCTCCCCGAGTCCGCGGAGATCTTCGGCCGGTACTACCCCGAGCGCGCCGCACAGATGCGGGCCGCGGCCGCCGTCGCGCTGGACCCGGTCGCGGACCCCGCGGTGCTGCGCTCGTACATCGAGGACCTCGGGCCCTGGCTCGCGGACGAGTACACGGCCCGGCACGGCACGAGGTCACAGCGCTAGTAGGCCGTCCAGGGCCTGGTCACTCGACCGGCCCCCCGGGGATCAGGCCGTGCTCCCGGAGGTACTCCAGCTGCGCCTGTACGGACCACTCCGCCGCCGGCCACAGCGAGCGGTCCACGTCCGCGTAGACCTGCGCCACGACGGCCGACGGGGTGACGAAACCGTTCTCCACCGCCGTCTCCACCTGCGCGAGGCGGTGTGCGCGGTGGGCCAGGTAGAACTCCACCGCGCCCTGGGCGTCGTCCAGGACCGGTCCGTGGCCCGGGAGCACGGTGTGGACCCCGTCGTCGACCGTCAGCGAACGCAGCCGGCGCAGCGAGTCGAGGTAGTCGCCGAGGCGGCCGTCGGGGTGGGCGACGACGGTGGTGCCGCGGCCCAGGATCGTGTCACCGGTCAGGACCGCCCGGTCGGCCGGCAGGTGGAAGCACAGCGAGTCGGCGGTGTGCCCCGGGGTGGGGACCACGCGCAGTTCGAGGCCGCCGGTACGGATCACGTCCCCGGCGGCCAGTCCCTCGTCGCCCAGGCGCAGGGCGGGGTCGAGGGCCCGGACCTTCGTACGGGTCAGCTCGGCGAACCGGGCGGCGCCCTCGGCGTGGTCGGGGTGGCCGTGGGTGAGGAGGGTCAGGGCGACCCGCTTGCCCGCCTCCTCGGCGGCGGCGAGCACCGCGGCCAGGTGCCCCTCGTCCAGCGGGCCGGGGTCGATGACGACGGCCAGGTCGGAACCGGGCTCGGACACGAGCCAGGTGTTGGTGCCGTCCAGGGTCATGGCGGAGGCGTTCGGGGCCAGGATGTTCACCGCGCGGGCGGTGGCAGGCCCGGAGGTGACCATTCCGCGAGGCTGGCCGGGCAGGGCGGCGGCGTCGGTCATACGGGGTCTCCAGGACGTGCGGGGCTCGCGGGGCCGGCGGGGCTCGCGGGGCGGGCGGGGCTTGCGGGGCCGGCGGGGCTCGCGGGGCCGTCCGCCACACGCCCCAGGCGGACGCGCTTCGTGAACTCGTCGTGCCCCGGCCAGCTCAGCACCAGCTCACCGTCCTCCAGCGCGGCCTGGGCGAGGACGGGGGTCAGGTCCTGCGCGGCCGCCGCGGCGAGCGCGTCGGCGGCACCCTCGTACGCCTCCAGCGAGCGCAGCGTGGAGATCGTCGGCGGCATCATCAGCAGCTCACCCTTGTCGTAGCCCTCGGCGGCGTCCGCCGGGCGGATCCACACGGTCCGGTCGGCCTCGGTGGAGGCGTTGCGGGTGCGCTGCCCCTCGGGGAGGGCGGCGACGAAGAACCAGGTGTCGTAGCGGCGCGGCTCGAACTCCGGGGTGATCCACCGGGCCCACGCACCGAGCAGATCGGAACGCAGGAGGAGCCCGCGGCGGTCGAGGAACTCGGCGAAGGACAGCTCGCGGGCGACGAGCGCCCGGCGGTCGGCCTCCCATTCGTCGGCGGTGGTGTCGCCGACGACGGTGTCGGCGGTCTCACCGGCGAGCAGGACGCCGGCCTCCTCGAAGGTCTCGCGCACGGCCCCGCAGACGATCGCCTGGGCGGTGGCGGCGTCGGTGCCGAGACGGGCGGCCCAGTCCTCCTGGCTCGGGCCCGCCCAGCCGATGCGGTGGTCCTCGTCCCGGGGGTCGACCCCGCCGCCGGGGTAGGCGTACGCGCCGCCCGCGAAGGCCATGGAGGCCCGGCGGCGCAGCATGTGCACGACGGGGCCGGCGGGGGTGTCGCGGAGCAGCATGACGGTCGCGGCGCGCCTGGGCGGGACCGGGACGAGGGAGCCCTCGTTGAGCGCGCGGATGCGGTCGGGCCACTCCGGCGGATACCACTGCCCTCCGGCGGTGGCGGGGTCCTGCGGCGGCTGGCGTTCCTGACCATTCGGCATGGCGGGATGCTACGGCCATCCGGCCCGATGTTCGAGGGTTCCCCGCCGCGGGTGTGCCGGGCCGCGGGCGCCCGCGGCCGACCCGGGGCCCCGCCCCGGCCACCGCGCCCCAACGCCGGCGGAGGCTGGAATCAGCCCCGCCGGCGCTCAGGCAGCGCCACCGGACCAGCGTCGCCGGACGGAGTCCGGCGCAGCGGCCCGAAGCCGGGGAGGCGCCCCGGCGCCGAGCCGAGCGAGGGGCGCGTCAGGAGGGGAGTGCGTCAGGAGGGGAGCAGCTCGACCTGGATCTCGACCTCGACCGGCGCGTCCAGCGGGAGGACCGCCACGCCGACCGCGCTGCGGGCGTGGACGCCCTTCTCGCCGAGCACCTGGCCCAGCAGCTCGCTCGCACCGTTCAGCACGCCCGGCTGCCCGGTGAAGTCCGGGGCCGAGGCGATGAAGCCGACGACCTTCACGACGCGCGCGATCTTGTCGAGATCGCCGATCACCGACTTCACCGCGGCCAGGGCGTTCAGCGCGCACACGGCGGCCAGTTCCTTGGCCTGCTCCGGCGAGACCTCGGCGCCGACCTTGCCGGTCACCGGCAGGCTGCCCTTGACCATCGGGAGCTGGCCCGCGGTGTACACGTACGCGCCCGACCGCACGGCCGGCTGGTACGTGGCCAGCGGCGGGACGACCTCGGGCAGCGTCAGGCCGAGTTCGGCCAGCTTCGCGTCGACGGCGCCGCTCATGCCTTCTCCCGCTTGAGGTAAGCGACGAGCTGCTCGGGGTTGTTCGGGCCGGGTACGACCTGGACGAGCTCCCAGCCGTCCTCGCCCCAGGTGTCGAGGATCTGCTTGGTGGCGTGGACCAGCAGCGGGACGGTCGCGTATTCGAACTTCTTGGTCATGAGAGCGAGCGTAGTGCCTGCCGCGCGGGGGCCACGCGCACGCCCCGGGACGCCGCGAGGCCACCCGGCACCCCCGGAGCCGGGAGCGAGGAATTAGGCTCGGGCGCTGTGAGCAGGCTCCAGGTGGTCAGCGGCAAGGGCGGCACCGGCAAGACCACGGTCGCCGCGGCACTCGCGCTCGCCCTCGCACGCGAGGGCAGGCGGACTCTTCTGGTGGAGGTCGAGGGCAGGCAGGGCATCGCACAGCTCTTCGGGGCGGAGGCGCTCCCGTACGAGGAGCGGAAGATCGCCGTCGCCTCGGGCGGCGGGGAGGTGTTCGCGCTCGCCATCGACGCGGAGCGGGCGCTGCTCGACTACCTCCAGATGTTCTACAAGCTCGGCTCGGCCGGCCGCGCGCTCAAGAAGCTCGGGGCCATCGACTTCGCGACGACCATCGCGCCGGGGCTGCGGGACGTCCTGCTGACCGGCAAGGCGTGCGAGGCGGTGCGGCGCAAGGACAAGGCCGGGCGGTACGTGTACGACCACGTGATCATGGACGCCCCGCCGACGGGGCGGATCACCCGCTTCCTGAACGTCAACGACGAGGTGGCGGGCCTGGCCCGGTTCGGGCCGATCCACAACCAGGCGCAGTCCGTGATGCAGTTGCTGAAGTCCCCCGACACGGCGGTCCACCTGGTGACGCTGCTGGAGGAGATGCCCGTCCAGGAGACCGCCGACGGGATCGCCGAACTGCGGGATGCGGGGCTGCCGGTGGGGCGGGTCGTCGTGAACATGGTCCGGCCGCACCACCTCGACGAGGACGCCCTGCGCGCCGCGGCCGGCGAGCGCCGCGCCGATGTCGCCAAGGCGCTGTCCCGGGCGGGCCTCGGCGGCGCCCGGCGCGGGGGGCTGGCCGAGCGGCTGGTGGACCCGCTGCTCACCCAGGCCGCCGAGCACGCGAGCCGGGTCGAGCTGGAGCGCGCGCAGCGCACCGTACTGGAGGAGCTGGGCGTGCCGGCGTACGAGCTTCCCCTGCTCGGCACGGGGATGGATCTGGCCGGGCTCTACGGGCTGGCCACGGAGCTGCGGAAGCAGGTGGGCGACGCATGACGGAGCGCATGACGGAGCGCGCGGCGGGCACCACGGGCCTGGAGGCGCCGCCGCGGCTCGGGGTCGACCGGCTGCTGGACGATCCCGGGACCCGGATCATCGTGTGCTGCGGCGCGGGCGGGGTCGGCAAGACCACCACCGCGGCGGCGCTCGGCGTACGGGCGGCGGAGCGCGGCCGCAAGGCGGTGGTGCTCACCATCGACCCGGCGCGCAGGCTCGCCCAGTCCATGGGGATCGACTCGCTCGACAACACCCCGCGCCGGGTCACCGGGGTGGGGAGCGACGGCGAACTGCACGCCATGATGCTGGACATGAAGCGGACCTTCGACGAGATCGTCGAGGCGCACGCGGACCGCGAGCGGGCCGAGGCCATCCTCGCCAACCCCTTCTACCAGTCCCTGTCGGCCGGTTTCGCGGGCACTCAGGAGTACATGGCGATGGAGAAGCTGGGCCAGCTGCGGGCCCGGGACGACTGGGACCTGATCATCGTGGACACGCCGCCGAGCCGGTCCGCGCTGGACTTCCTGGACGCCCCCAAGCGCCTCGGGTCCTTCCTGGACGGGAAGTTCATCCGGGTGCTGATGGCTCCGGCGAAGGTGGGCGGCCGGGCGGGGATGAAGTTCCTCAATGTCGGCATGTCGATGATGACGGGCACGCTCAGCAAGCTGATGGGCGCCTCGCTGCTGAAGGACGTACAGACCTTCGTGGCCGCCATGGACACGATGTTCGGCGGTTTCCGCACGCGCGCGGACGCGACCTTCCGGCTTCTGCAGGCTCCCGGTACGGCCTTCCTCGTGGTCGCGGCGCCCGAACCGGACGCCCTGCGCGAGGCGGCGTACTTCGTGGAACGGCTGGCCGCGGAGCGGATGCCGCTGGCCGGGCTGGTGCTGAACCGGGTCCACGGCAGCGGGGCCGACCAGCTGTCCGCCGAGCGGGCGTTGGCGGCCGCAGAGAATCTTGAAGAAGGCGGCATTGTCGATCAGGAGTCCGGGAAAGCTGGACTTCGTGACCGCGCCGACGACGGTTCCCCCACCGACGAGGACGCGAGCACCAAGGCCGAGGCCGAGGTGGACGAGATCACGGCAGGACTGCTGCGCCTGCATGCCGAGCGGATGCAGGTGATCGCGCGCGAACAGCGCACGCGCGACCGCTTCACCTCGCTGCACCCCGAGGTGGCGGTGGCCGAAGTGGCCGCCCTGCCCGGCGATGTACACGACCTCGCCGGGCTTCGGGCCATCGGAGAGCGACTCGCGGCCGGGGTTCCGGCCGGAGCGTAGGCGTTCGTACGTGGTGCCTCGTACGGGGTGGCGTTCGGGTGATCTACCCGGCTGCCGCGTACGTCTCGTACGGAACGTCAATCTCCACGTCGACATCCCCGGTGAGGATGCCCGTACTGCGCTCGTACTCCGTGCGGGCGGTTTCGAGCAGTCGCCGCCACGAGGTGACGGTGGGACGCCGGCGCAGCAGCGCACGTCGTTCCCGCTCGGTCATTCCGCCCCACACGCCGAACTCGACACGATTGTCGAGCGCGTCGGCCAGGCATTCGGTCCGCACCGGACATCCGGTGCACACCGCCTTGGCCCTGTTCTGTGCCGCTCCTTGAACGAACAGTTCATCCGGATCGGTAGTGCGGCAGGCTGCCTGCGCACTCCAGTCGGTAACCCAGCCCATCCCGGCGCCGTCCTCTCCCGAATCGAGGCTCCCCCACGGCGGTAGCGGCATATTCACCGCTGCCAGTTGAGGACGTTACGGAAGGCGGGCACAGTGCAACACCCCCGACGGGCCCAATCTTGAATGGTCCGAACGGACTATGGGTAAGCGGCAGATCACCCGACGGAGTGATCCGGCGACATGCCCGACCATTCCGGCAATTCGGGTGGAATCGGCGGATCACCCGGACAGCAGGGGGCGGGATTCGGACATGAGTCCACCCCATTCGGGAAGGGTGAAAAACAAGCCGAGGGGTTGATGTCGCACCGCACTGCTGTGACAGTTGGGGACAGCTTAGGCCAAGGCATTCGCGCGTGTCCGGCGAATGAGAACGTAGGCTGCCCTCCATGGGAAAGAAGCGCTCGGGCGGCGGGCTCACGGGGCCACAGCAGGCCGCCAAGTTCCTCGGGGTGTCCGTTCTCTCCGGTGTTGTGCTTGCGGGTATCGCGATCCCGGGCGCCGGCGCCCTGGGGCTCGCGGCCAAGGGGACCGTCGAGGGATTCGACGAGATCCCGGCCAATCTCAAGACTCCGCCGCTGAGCCAGCGCACCACGATTCTGGACTCCGAAGGTGGCTTGATCGCCACTGTCTATTCACGTGACCGGCAGGTGGTGCCGCTCACGGCCATCTCCCCGTACATGCAGAAGGCAATCGTCGCGATCGAGGACTCTCGTTTCTACGAGCACGGCGCGGTCGACCTCAAGGGCATCCTGCGCGCGGTCAACCAGAACGCGCAGGAAGGCGGCGCCGCGCAGGGCGCGTCGACGCTCACCCAGCAGTACGTGAAGAACGTCTTCGTCGAAGAAGCGGGCGACGACGAGACCAAGGTGCGCGAAGCACAGGTCAAGAGCCTCGGCCGCAAGATCCGCGAACTGAAGTACGCGATCCAGGTCGAGGAGGAGCTCGGGAAGAAGAAGATCCTCGAGAACTACCTCAACATCACGTATTTCGGCCAGCAGGCGTACGGAATCGAATCCGCCGCCCAGCGCTACTTCAGCAAGCCGGCCAAGGACCTGACCCTGGAGGAGTCGGCGCTGCTGGCGGGCGTCGTCCAGTCGCCGAGCCGGTTCGACCCGGTGAACGACGCGGCGGAGGCCACCAAGCGCCGCAACGTCGTCCTCCAGCGGATGATCGACATGAAGGACATCACGGAGGCGGAGGGCGAGGCCGCGAAGGCCAAGCCGGTCCAGCTGAAGGTGACCAAGCCGAAGAACGGCTGCATCACCGCCGTGAAGGGCGCCGGCTTCTACTGCGACTACGTGCGCAACACCTTTCTGACCGACCCGGTCTTCGGCAAGACGCGCGAGGAGCGGGCGAAGGTCTGGAACCAGGGCGGTCTGACCGTACGGACCACCCTCGACCCGCAGTCGCAGGACGCGACGAACGAGTCGATCAAGGACCACGTCGACCAGGACGACAAGGTCGCCACCGCCGTCACCCTGGTCCAGCCGGGCACCGGCCGGGTGCTCGCGATGGGCCAGTCCAAGCCGTACGGCTTCGGCAAGAACGAGACCCAGATCAACTTCTCGGTGGACAAGCAGATGGGCGGGTCGAACTTCGGCTTCCCCACCGGCTCGACGTTCAAGCCCTTCGTCGCGGCCTCGGCCCTGGAGCTGGGCATCCTGCCGACGAAGGTGTACACCACCCCGCAGGAGATGGAGTACCCGAGCCCCGTGCGGACCTGCGGCGACAAGCCGTGGGTCAACCTCAAGCAGGAGCGGGTGCCCAACGAGGCGGAGAACGAGTTCGGCTCCTTCGGCATGAAGGAGGCGATGGCCAAGTCGGTCAACACCTACTTCGTGGAGATGATCTCGGAGACCGGGATCTGCCCCGTCACCCAGATGACCAACAAGCTGCGGGTCGTCCCGGCCGACGGCACCAAGCTGCCCGAGGTCCCGGCCATCTCGCTCGGCACCCAGGGCATGTCCCCGCTGACCATGGCCAACGCGTACGCGACCTTCGCCAACCGGGGCGTGTACTGCACGCCCGTCGCCATAGAGTCCATCACCGACTCGCACGGCAAGGCGCTGACCGTCCCCAAGAGCCAGTGCGAGCGCGTCATGTCGGAGAAGACCGCCGACACCATCAACACGCTGCTGCTCGGCGTGGTCGACTCCGGTACCGGTACGGCCGCGGGCCTGACCGACCGGCAGAACGCGGGCAAGACCGGCACCACCGACAACCGCTACAACGCCTGGTTCGTCGGGTACACCCCGAACATGTCCGGCGCGACCTGGGTCGGCTCGGGCGGCGCCAAGCAGGTGTCGATGGAGAACATCACCATCGGCGGCACGTACTACCCGAAGGTCTACGGCGGCGGGCTGCCCGGCCCGATCTGGAAGCAGGCGATCTCGGGCGCGCTCGCGGGCCGCGAGGCACCCGGCTTCTCCACCGTCCACATCCCCGACACCCCGGGGGGCAACGGCGGCGGCCGGCCCAACCCGAACACCAACCCGACCAAGCCCGGCAAGCCCGGAAAGCCGGGCGGCGACGGCAAGCCCGGTGAGGGGCGCCCCGGCGGGCAGCAGACGGTCGCCGGAGCCACCGGCGGGAACCCGGGCGGCGCCACCGGCGGCACCGGCGGCACCCCGGACAACCCGTTCCCCGGGTTCACCCTGGAGCCCGGGCTGATCGGCGGCCGCGACTGATCGGCGGCTGCGGCTGACGGGGGCGAGCCCTCGAAAAAAGGGGGGCCCTTGCCGGACCGGATCCGGCGGGGCCCCCCTTTCTTATTCGGTCTGTTCGGTGCCCCGGTTACGCGAGGGCCTTCTTCACGGCGGCGGCCACGCGGCCCCCGTCCGCCAGACCGGCGACCTTCGGGTTCACGATCTTCATGACGACACCCATGGCACGCGGCCCCTCGGCGCCCGTCGCCCTGGCCTCCTCGACGGCCTGCACCACGATCGCGTCGAGCTCGTCGTCGCTGAGCTGCTTGGGCAGGTAGGTGTCGAGGAACTCGCCCTCCGCGGTCTCCCGCGCGGCCTGCTCCGGACGACCGCCCTGGGCGAACGCATCCGCGGCCTCGCGGCGCTTCTTCGCCTCCTTGGCGATCACCTTGAGGACTTCCTCGTCGGAGAGCACGCGCGCTTCCTTGCCCGCGACCTCCTCCTTGGTGATGGCGGAAAGGGTCAGTCGCAGCGTGGACGAGTGCAGCTCGTCACGCGCCCTGATGGCGGCGGTGAGGTCTTCCTGGAGCTTGGCCTTGAGCGTGGTCATGCCCCGAGTCTGCCAGGTCCGGGGCCTGTGGCGCCCGTTGGTTTTCCCGGTCTGCGACGATGGGGGCATGCGTGCGCGTTACGGAGTACCCCTGAAAGTCACCGCCGGAATCGCGGCGGTCGGGGCCGCGGGTGTGGCCTATTCCGCCGGTTTCGAGGCGCGGTCCTTCCGCCTGCGCCGGGTCACGGTACCCGTGCTCCCGCAGGGGATGCGTCCGCTGCGCATCCTGCAGGTCTCGGACATCCACATGGTCAGCGGGCAGCGCAAGAAGCGCGCCTGGCTGCAGTCCCTGGCCGGGCTGCGCCCGGACTTCGTCGTGAACACCGGCGACAACCTCTCCGACACGGACGGTGTGCCCGAGGTACTGGACGCCCTCGGCCCGCTGATGGAGTTCCCCGGGGTGTACGTGTTCGGGTCGAACGACTACTACGGGCCCCGGCTGCGCAACCCCGGGCGCTACCTGATCGAGAAGGTCCAGGGCCGGCACGGGCTGAACGGAAACAAGCCGGTCGTCGGCGCCGTCCACAACCCGTGGCAGGACATGCGGGACGCCTTCGACGCGGCGGGCTGGCACAACCTCACCAACACGCGGGCCCGGCTCAAGCTGGACGGGGTGGACCTCGCCTTCACCGGCCTGGACGACCCGCACATCAAGCGCGACCGCTACGAGGAGGTCGCGGGCGGCCCCGACACCGCGGCGGACTTCTCGATCGCCGTCGTGCACGCCCCGTACCTGCGCGCGCTGGAGTCCTTCACGGCCGACGGCTACCCGCTGATCCTCGCCGGGCACACGCACGGCGGTCAGCTGTGCATCCCCTTCTACGGGGCACTGGTGACCAACTGCGACCTGGACACCAAGCGGGTGAAGGGCCTGTCGACGTACGAGAGCGACGACCAGCGCGCGTACCTCCACGTGTCGGCGGGCTGCGGCACCAACCGCTTCACCCCGGTGCGGTTCGCGTGCCCGCCCGAGGCGACACTCCTGACGCTGACCCCGGCGGCGTAACCGCAGGCAGTACGTTGGCCGGATGATCCCATCAACGGACCGGGCGGCCGTCCCGGCGGTGCGGCCGACGGTGCTGCCCGCGATCTTCCGCGCCCTGATCTCCGCCGCGGCCGTGACCGGGCTCGTGATCGAGTGCGCGTACGGCAGCGTGCCCGTGGTCCTGAGCTACTTCACGATCTGGACGAACATCCTGGTCGCGGTGGTCTTCGGGATCTCCGCGCAGCGCTCGTTGCGGCGCCGGCCGCCGCTGCCCGCGCTGTGGACGGGCGGGGTGCTCCTCTTCATCCTGATCACCGGGCTGGTGTTCCACCTGGTCCTGGCGAACCACGCGAGCCCCTTCAACAACGCCGACGCCATCGACCGCCTCACCGGCGCCAAGGCCGTCTCCAACCAGCTCCTGCACACGGTCACGCCGATCGGCGCGCTCCTGGACTTCGTGCTGCTCACAGCCCCCCGCTCCCTCACCGCCCGGCACGCCCTGCAGTGGCTGGCCTTCCCGGGCGCGTACCTGGCCTTCGCCCTGATCCGCGGCGCGCTCCTGTCCCCCGACGTGCCGAGCCGCTACACGTACCCCTTCCTGGACGCGGCGAAGTACGGCTACGCGGAGGTCGCCGTGAACGCGGTCGTCCTGGGCATCGCCTTCTACGCCCTCGGCCTGGCCCTGGTGGCGGCGGACCGCCACCGCCCGGCACCGCCGCGCGAAAACCGGATTTCGTCTCCGGCCGAGGGTCCGCTAAAGTAATCGATGTCGCCAGGCAGCAACGCTGCAAGGACGACGATCGGGGTGTAGCGCAGCTTGGCAGCGCGCTTCGTTCGGGACGAAGAGGTCGTGGGTTCAAATCCCGCCACCCCGACAGAGAAACACCAGGTGAGAGCCGGTGCAGAGAAATCTGCACCGGCTCTCTCTGCGTCTGCGTGACTAACTGAGTGACTACGGCTTCCGAGCGTCCTTGAAGATCTCGTCCATGGCCGTCGCCCCGGTCTGGATCACGGGCCGGATCTGCTTCCGGTAGACCGCCTCAGTGACGGCCGTCCCGGAGTGGCCGACCAGCCGGGAGATCTCTTCGAGCGGGACCCCCTTGTCGGACAGCAGCGAGACGAAGCTGTGCCGCAGCTCCCGCGGGGTCCACTCCTTCGCGTCGACCCCCTCGGCTCCGGTGATCGCCTGCCGGAAGGCGCGGCGGACGTTGGTCGAGTCCAGCTCGGTCCCCGACGCGGAGGAGAAGACGAGCCCCTTCTCCGTCCACTTCTCACCGGCGGCGAGCCGGTCCCACCCCTGATCTTCGAACTGCTGCCAGAGCGCGGCCACGCACCGGGCCGGCAAGGCGATCGTCCGTCGGGACTTCTTGGTCTTGGTGTCCCCGGTGGAGCGGACCGACCGCCACACCGCGATGTGCGGCGGAACGGGTGGCGCCGCGGTGGGATCCCCTTTCAGGAAGACGTGATCCCAGGTGAGTGCGCGCATCTCTTCTGTCCGGGCACCCGTGAGCAGTGCCACCACGATGTACGCGCCCGCCGTCGTCCCTTCGGCAGCCTTGAGCACCGCTTCGGCTTGGGCCAACCTGAGCGCCTTCGAGGGGCGGCCGAGCTGCCCGGTCGGGATGGAGCAGAGCTCCACGATGTTCCGCTTCACCTTGTCCCGCACCATGGCGCGCTTGACGGCTCGGTTCAGGCACGAATGCACCGCTTGAAGCGTCCGTGTGCTGAGCGTCTTGGCCTTCTCTGCCAGCCACTTGTCCACGTCCTCCCCACTCAGCTCACGCAGCTTTCTGGCCCCGAGGGCAGGGATGACGTGGTTCCGGCTGAGGGACGTGGCGGTGTCCACGGTGCGTGCGTCGCGGCCGGCCAACCCGTACATCAGCCAGTCGTTCACCGCATCGGCCACCGTGTAGTTGGTGGGAGCGATGGCGAGGCCGTCCTCGTGGTCCCGCAGAACCTCCTTCAACTTGTTCTTGGCTTCGGTCTTGGTCCGGCCACTCCCCCTCCGGACGATGCGCTTGCCGCTCGCGTCGAAGCCGAGCTGCGCAGTGGCGATCCAACGCTGACGACGCTCATCCCAGTGGAGGCCGCCATCCCCTCGACTACGCCTCTTCGTCACGGTCGGGCCACCGCTTCGCGCTCCAGAAGATCGACGTACTGGGCGATCGCGGACGCAGGAACGAGCCGGGCCCGGCCCTGCGTGACGGTCCGGAGGCGTCCCGAACGGATCAGCTCGTAGACGACCGTCCGACTCAACCCCAACAGCCCCGTCACATCAGCGACTCGGTAGAGAACCGGCTGCTGCACCATCACGGTCATCGCTCCCCCTCATGCTCTTCGGGCAGGTCCGCCAGTGCTTCGCGGGCGGTCTCGCGGCTGTGCTGGATGTCGCGGCGGATGTTGGCGGCGAGCCAGGACTCACCGGGGGTGGAGCCGTGGCCGGCGTAGGACCAGTGGGCGACGACGAGGAGCGTGGACTCCGGGTTGTCGTCGAGGTCGGGCAGGCCGAGGGAGGCGCGTTGCTGGGCGGCGCGGTAGTCGGCGCGGACCTGGCGTAAGGCGCCGAGCGTGGTCGAGTAGCTGCGGGACTTGGTGGAGAAGTGCCCACGGAAGCCGAGCATGTGAGCCCATGCCCGCAGGCGCCGGTCCGGGTAGGCCCGGTCAAGGTCCATGCAGGCTTCCATGAGCCGCCGAGGGTGATCGGGGACGCCAAGGAGGAGCAAGGCCTCCTTGTTCCCCACGGGGTGGTCCACGGTCCCGGTGGTCTCAGCGGCCTTGGTCGCGTACTTGGCGACGTAGGAGGCGACCGCCTGTTCCGTCAGGTCCTCGCCGTTCCCGAAGGCGCCGATGGGCTGCACGTCGATCTGCTCGCCCCACCGGAGCACCCAGTCGTTCTCGAAGCCGTACTCGGGGCTGGCGGGAACGACGATGCGTACGCGGGCGGCGGCGGCCCGGATGGCATCGGTGAGCAGGTCGAGGGTGGCCCACGCGGGAGGCGGGCTGTCGGGCCCGTCCGGTCCGTCGAAGCGGACGACGGCGTGGAAGTGCACGGCTCCGCGCTTCTGGTACTCGGCGACCTTGCCGAAGGAGACGCGGGACTGTTCGCGAGCGGCCTTCTGCGTCAGGCCGGCGCGGGCGGCGATCTCCCGTCGGAGGTAGATCGTGAAGTACCGCCACAGCTCGGAGGCGTGGTTGTTCCACAGCACGGCGCCCGCGTAGTCGTACGTGGTCGGGTCGAGCGGGGTACCCAGCTCCTCCGCGTCCTCGAGGTGCCGGACGCCGCACCGGCAGGGCCGGGGGCCGGGGCGGTTGTGGACGGGCCCGAAGGACGGAGCGGTCAGGGTGGCGAAGACGCGCGGGTGATCGCGGATCGTCTCAGGCGTGCCCTTGGCCGGGTCCCCGACGAGGCCGGCGCGGATCAGGTGGTAAGTGTCGCCCGCGTACGTCCAGGCGCAGGCGGGGCACCGGGAGGCCCGGCGGTTGCCGCAGGCGACGCGGAGGACGCCGCCGGGTTCGGCGTCGGTGCTGTAGGCGTGGAGCACGGTCCGGGTGGCGGGGTCGAGGAGCTTGGTCCCGCCGGAGAGGCGGATCGGGGCGGCGCATCCCCCGGTGCGGCGGATCTGTTCATGGAGCCGCTCGAAGCCGGGGTCCCCGGCCACCCGGAGCAGATCGCTCAGGGTGGCCGGGTCCAGGCCCGCCGCGGTGGCGGTGTTGGTCACGCGATCACTTCCCGTGGGCGGAGCCGTGGTTGGCGTTCCAACCGGCGACCAGGGCGCCGACCTGGGCGTCTCCCTTGGCCGTGGCAGTGGCGCCGCAGTGGCAGACGGCGGAGCCCGTGGCGGGTGCGTCGGGGGACGGCTTGCTGACGTGCAGACCCGGGCGGTCGGAGGAGGGGGTGAGGTTCATGCCGTTCACCGCCCGGCCGTGATCTGCGCAGCGCGCGTGAGGCGGGTGCCGGTGCCGTGGCAGGCGGGGCAGTGGGCGGTGATCGTACGGAGGAGGCCGGCGCGGTCGCGGCCGCCGACGGTGACGGCAACGGAGGGGTGGCCGTCGCAGTGCGGGCAGACCGGGCGCAGGGCAGGGGTGTGCTGGGTCATGATGGTGCTTCCTTCCGGATCGTTTGGTTCGGGCAGGAGCACGGCGCCGGGACGGCGGAGACTTGGCGGTTTAGGCCGTCCCGGGGCCGGTCAACGGTGGTTCTGGCCGTTGAGGAGCGAGCGCAGGACGACCGCGCAGACGGCGACCGAGGCTCCCGTGACGGCGACGGCGAGCAGCATGGAGACCAGGACCGCGCCGACGACCAGGACGAGGCCGGCGCCACCCGCGACGACGGCGACGAAGCCGGCCGGGGTGAGGCGGACCGTGGGGAGCTGGGCGCGGGGCTGGTCGGTCGTGGCGGCCGGGGCGTGGTCGCAGCCGCAGGCCGGGGCGGCGGTGGCGCCGTAGGTGATGTCCCCGGTGGTCGGGCGGACGAGCGGGGCGACGAGGCCGGTCGGGGCGGGGTTGACCGGGACACGGGGGCGGAGCATGGCAGTGCCTCCCTACTTGGTGAACGGGTCAATGAGCGGGGCCATGAAGCTGTGCGCGAGCAGGTATCCGCCGAGGAGGATCACGGCCACGAGCCACAGCGGCGGGCGGACGAGCTTGTAGCCGAGGACGCCGACGACGATCAGGGCGAGCCAGAGCGGTACGTCCATGACGCGGGTCTCCTTCGTGGTCAGCGGGGGTTGCAGCGGTGGGTCCGGGCGGCGAGTTCGGCACCGGTGCGGCTGGTGTAGTCGGCCGAGAAGTCGCAGCGGGGGGCGGTGCAGACGGCGGTGTGCAGGGTGCGGCCGCGGCCGTCGCTGTGGCTGCCGACCTTCACGGGGCCGATGCATATGACCTGGTAGAAGCGGTTCGGGCGCACGGTTCTGCCTCTCTTCCTGTTAGGCGAGTTGGATGGCGATGGCGTCAGCAAGGGCGGGCGGAACACCGAGGCGGCTCCGCAGGGTCGCGGCGTCGATCGGGGTCCCGTTCTGGGCCTGATGGGCGTCCGCGATCTTCTGGGCGTGGGCGAGTAGCGCAGGCGGGACGGGAACGCTCGGGGGTACGGCGGCCGGGGCTGGTACTTCCGGTGTCGCGGGGTCTGCTGCCGGCAGCTCCGGAGCCGGATCCGGCGCACGCTCCACGGTGACGTCCGAAGAAGCGGGCTCGCCCTCGGGCTTACCCGAGTACGCCACCTCCCGCGACGCCGGAGCGGTTGTGTGGGCGAGGAGCGTGCCGCCGAGGAAGGCGAGCGCGGGCCAGCCTGCGACGAGGATGCGCAGCCACGGCGGGACTGCGCCGAGGTCGAGCAGCCCAGCGGTGGCGACGTTGGCGCCGAGGGACGCGACGAGGGCGATGGCGAACCAGAGCCATGCGTCGCGGTTCTCCCTGTCGGCGCGCATCCGGCGCCACGCCGCAACGAGCAACAGGTCGACGCTGACCGGGTAGGCCCACGCCTTCCAGCCGTCCTGTCCTGCCGCTTCCGCCAGGTCGTGCAGGTGGGCGAAGGACAGGGCACCGGCGATGACGGCCTGGATGACCACCGGATCGGCTCGGATGGAGCGGGACACGAGCTACCTCCTCTCGGAAGGCCGGTGCCGGGCGCTTCGGTCCGGCACCAGCAGGTTCGGGACGGTCAAGCGGTGCCGGTGCCGAGGCAGGCCGGGCACAGTCCGGACTGCGTGGCGCCGATCTCCCGGCGCTTGCGGCCGACCCGGACGGTCGTGGCGGTCTCGCCCGTTCCGCCGCAGGTCTCACAGTTCGGCGCGGCCGGAGCGGACTTGGGCGAGCGCCGCCGCGTCGGCGGCTGCTTCTGGACGGTCATGGCGGTTCCCTTCGGTTTCGGGCATGGGCCGGGTAGGGACCTGGCGCGAGGCGGTCGCGCCGACCGAGGGAAGGGGGACTCTCAGTCCATCGCCGGGATCGGATTCACCAGCGGGACGGATCCACCCGCGGGGGTCCGGGTCGAGATCACCGGGCGGTACGGGGCGAGGGCGGGAATGAGCGGGGTCAGGTCCGCGAACTGCGCGCAGATCTCGGCAGCTTCGTCCGCGCTCAGCTCGGGAGTGCGGATCCGGGACCAGCCGCCGGAGGAGTCGCCGGCCACAGCGACCCCGGGCTTGTCGGGCGGGATCGTCGTCACGGCCACGACCGCGTCCGGGGCGATGTCGCCCAGGCCCATGTCGGCGGTCTGCTTGTCGTTGACGCGGTGGACCACACGGCCGGTGAGCTGGGCGCGGAGCGTCGTAGCCCCCTTGCCGAGGTCGGACCCGAAGCGCTGTCCGCAGATCTCCAGGTAGATGCCAGCGGCGCGGGCCATCTGCCCGAGGCGGATCAACTGGGTGACCATCCGGTCCCGGCGTTCTTCGTCCTTCTTGCTTGCTACGAGGAACAGCTCCGCGACCTCGTCCACGAGCAGCACGATCGGTACCGGCCGCACCTCGTCGGGCAGGGCCCAGAGGTCTCCGACCCCGTGGTAGCTCAGCAGGTCGAAGCGGTTCTCCATCTCCTCCAGGAGCGTGTCCAGGACCCCGGATGCGTCGTCCGGCGTCATGGCGAGCGCCGACAGCCGCGGCGCGTAACGGCGTTGCTCGACCCCCCGCTTGCAGTCGATCCCGACCAGGGCGACCCGCAGCGGGGCCAATCCGGTGATCAGGTTGCGCAGGTACATCGACTTGCCCGACTGGTTGGCGCCGAGGGTCAGCGCGTGCGGGACCCTGAGGTAGTCCCGTACGAACGCCGTACCGTCCTCCCGGAGGGCGACCGGGACCGCCAGCTGCCCCGAAGGGATCCGGCGCGGCATCTTCACCCGTCGCAGTACGTCGTAGCCGGTCATCCGCAGCTCGACGAACCCGGGCTTGGTCTCCACGACGTTGACGGAGTGGACGCCCCAGGCGTGCCGCAGCCGTTCGGAGGCCGCGATCACGTCCGCGGGCTCCAGCCCGGCCGGCAGGCGCAGGGTGACCCGCATCCCGGTCGAGGAGCCCCGTACCCGGCGAACCTTCGGCGGGACGGGCTGTACGTCGCTGCGGCGGGCGACGTTGCGGACCACGAAGGCCCGGAGCCGGGACGGCTGGACCGTCAGCCCGCACACGTCCATCGTGGAGCGGTACGTGACTGCGAAGCGCACACGCGCCATGGGCAGACCGGCAACGGACCAGTACACGCGCGGGGCGCGGGCCTTCGTGTACCAGAGCCCGCCGCCGCTACCGGCCAGAGGGAGGCCGAGCTCCCATAAGGTCGTCAGGTCGGTCATGGTCAGGCCCCGGCGGTCGTGAGGGCGACGGCACGGAACGAGATGCCGTGCCGGGTCTGGCCGTTGAACGTGTTCTCCCAGTCCCGCGCCTTCAGGCCGATCACGGAGACCGGGATACCCGGCATCAGGCCCTCGGGGAGCCCGGTCTCCGGCACGGTCACCTGGTAGAGGTTGCCCTCCCCCTCGTCGGAGATCAGCAGCCCCACCGTGGACAGCCCGGCCCCGGTCTCCCGGTCCATGGCTCGTTCGCCGGTCTGCTTGCTCACGAGCTTCGGAGTGGGTGCCGTGGCCACGAACACCACGGCGGTCGACGTGTCCACCTTGAACGACGGCATCAGTACCTCCAGCGTTGTCGGAGCAGCCCAAAGAAGGCTGCCGAGGCTCGCTGTCCTAGGACTGCGAGCGCCTAAGGAGATAGTGCACCGCAGTCCCAGGACTGTCAACAGTCCTGGGACTGTGTTTGACTGATTCCGGCGAGAGGAGTTCGAAATGGCGCCCAAGTGGCGAGAGCTGGCGGACAAGCTGGCTGAACGGATCAGAGGCGGTGACTACGCGCCGGGCCAACAGTTGCCGCACATCAGAGAGCTGGTCGAGGCGGGAGAAGGCTCCAAGTCCACGGTTCATGCCGCGTACAAGGCGCTGGAAGCGGAAGGCTTGGTCACCTCTTCCCGAGGCCACGGCACCGTCGTGCGACAGCAGGTGCCGCTCAAGCGGCTTGGTATCGCCCGGTACGACAAGGCCAAGTGGCGCGATGGGGATGAGGTGGCGTTCATCGCGGACCGCGTGGCATCGGGTCGGGCGTACCGCCGCAACGAGCAGACCCAGTCCGTCAGCCTCGTCGAGGCATCCCCCGAGGTGGCCGCCGCACACGGTCTGCCGGCGAACGCCCCGGTCTATGCCCGTGCCCGGCTGGTGAAGGAAGGCGATCAGCCGACACACACGCTGACCAGCTACTACCGGCCCGAGCACGTAGAAGGTACGCGTTTGGTGGATCCGACGCCCGGTCCTGCCGGCCGAGGCGGCGGGTTTCGCGTGCTGTACGACGCGGGCTACGAGATCGACCACATGAAGGAGCGGGTCTTCGCCCGCACGCCCACTGCGGACGAATCGAAGCTCTTGCAGCTACCGCCGGGCGAACCGGTCGTCGAGCTGCACCGTACGACCTACACGGCGGACGGCACCGTGGTCGAATTCGCCATCGGGGTGCACGCTGCCTCGCGGTTCGCCTGGGAGTACGACTTCAAGGTGCCGGACTCGGCGAAGGACACGGAAGGCCAGCAGTGATCTCGACACAGGACTGGGCGGACACGCGGCGCCTCTGGGACTACCACCAGATGGGCCACACACCCCGGCCGTGCTCCGTCGCGATCGGGCTCGGCAGCCATGACTTGGGCGTGGCCGACACCGCAGCCGAGCTGTACCGGACCGGCATGGCTCCTCTCCTCGTCTTCACCGGTGCCACCAGCCCGACGACGCAGGAGCGGATGCCCCGCGGTGAAGCCGTCCACTATCGAGAGCGGGCGCTCGACCTCGGCGTCCCCAGCTCGGCCGTACTCGTCGAGCCGCGAGCCCGGAACACGGGCGAGAACATCCGCTTCTCCCGAGAGTTGCTCGAGGAGGCCGGTGTCGACGTCTCCTCCGTGCTGCTGATCAGCAAGCCGTACGAGGAGCGGCGTGCGTACGCCACCGCGCGGAAGCTGTGGCCCGAGGTCGAGATCGTCAGTACCTCCAGCCCGATGACCCTGGACGAGTACGTCGACTCCATCGGTGATGCTCGCCTGGTGATCGACATGCTGGTCGGTGCCTTGCAGCGTCTGCTGATCTACCCGGCGCAGGGCTTCATGATCAGCCAGCAGGTCCCCGGCGACGTGACCGAGGCGTACGAGCGGCTGTGTCGGCACGGCTTCACGAGTCGGCTCCTGCGCGATGAAGCGGGTCAGGCCCGGAGCCAGGCGCGTCGGTGACGGGCGACGGCGTAGACGCTCTCCACCTGCTCCGGGTTGAGCTTGCCGGTCAGCGGGCCGAGGGCCGAGACCTCCCGTTCCTGATAGATCCGAACGGCATACTGCGTCACTGCCCGTTTTAGAGCCGCGGCGCCGACGAAGACCAGGACCGGCTCGACGGGGACCTCGAAGTCGCAGTACCGCCCGAGCACCCTTCGTACGTAGTCGGCCTCGGCCTTGCTCGCAGCGGCGTAGGGCTGCGGCGGCCCGCCGTTGACCTTGGCCATCGAGTCACCGACCCAGACCGAAGCGCCCCGGTGGGTCTTGGTGTTGATGCTGAACACGCCTCCGGGTCCGATCACCAAGTGGTCGATGTCGCCGCCGTTGCTCTTCTCGACCCCGTGGAGAACCCGCCAGCCGAGCGGAGACAGGCGATTCAGCTCCTGGCCGACCCGCCGCTCTCCCTCAAGTCCCGTGTACCAGTTGTCCCACTCCGAGGACTGTCTAAGCAGCTTCGCCTTCCACCGCTGGGCCGTAGACGGGCCGCGTTCGGCGATGGTCCCCAGCAGACGCGCCCCGGGGCGGTTCCGTGCCAGGTCGTCACCCGGAGAGAGGGGCGGGAGGGAGGCCACCCGATCTGGCCGGTGCCTTGGGGGCGTGGGCCGGGGCTCGGGGACGGGCGGTTCGGGGTCCGAGGCCTGGACGCGGGTTGAGGGTGTGGCGTCGACGACGAGCCCGTCCCCGAGGTGGAGCCGGAGGAGGGCGAGTGCCTCGTCCCGGTACTTCTGCACCTTGATCGTCACGGTCATCGTCGCTCGGTCTGCCCAGGCGACAGCCATTCCGTTCGGCAGGTTCACATAGAGCCGGTCCCTGCCATGCCTCTTCCACGGATTCACCGTGAGATCGCTCATCAGCCCCCCATGCTGCCGTCCCCACAGGTATGCCAGCAGCTACGGGCCAGGGCGGCAAGACCGCCAGGAGCGGCGGGGACCTGTTACAGGTTTCTCTACCTCATCAAGCACCCGGCTGCGCTCCGCTCCGCCGGGCGGGCTTCCCGGCTCCGCTCGGGGCGACGCTCCTGCCTGCGGCCCGCTCCGCCCCCGCTGCGCCGACGCCCGCCCCTGTAGGCGGGTAGGCCCAAGGGCATGAGTCGAGCCCTACGGGCCGGCAGCGCCATCACTCACCGACATGCCTCCGGCGGGGGCGCTCCGACTCCGGGATGCGGGGCCCGTCATGCGCCCGCGGGTGGGTTGTGGTTCGGGGTGGGGGCTGTCATCCCGCCTGCCGTCGTCCCAGGGCAAGCCGTAGCAGACCAGCCGCCAGGGGCCCAGGTCGTTCGTCCAGCAGGGCGCTCCACCTGGGCCCCTGGCGACTGCCCCGCTACCACTCCGTGTGGGACGACGGCAGACGGGATGACAGCAGGTGGTGCTGTGGTCGCGTCCGACCGGATTGTGATCTGCATCACGCATCTGTCGCGCCGGGTCATAGCGATCGTTACGCGTACACCCCTCGCGTCCCCTGTCCTTACAACGCTTCATTATAAAGTCGCAAATATTGGAAACGGTAAGGCCCAGGTGGGTGCGTACCAGCAATTACAGTAATACCAGAATTGAACCGGACGCTGCGAATTAGCGACAGCTAACGACGGTGAGTTGATCTGTCTAGCGAGAGTTTGGCCCCGCGTCGAGACGCCCCATGATGGAAACTCGCTCGCCCGCCCCCTGCCGCTTGAGGCTGGAACCGTGACGGCTGGGGGCGGGCCCGGAACCCCAGGAGGGTCCATGTCGATTCTGGCGTTGTGCGGCCAGGAGTCAAATCCCAGCCGGGTCAATGACTTTGTCCCGGTGATCGTCGTCGTTCTGGTTCTCTGGCCGGCTGCGGCCGAAATCGTAGGGGTATACGTCAACACGATGGCATTGCTGGCAGCCTTGCTGGGCGGAAGTACAGCAGTCGCGTACAGCAACCACCGCAACCGTGCCTGATCGGCGTTGCCTCAGTGCGGCTCCGAAACGGCTGGAATGACCCTCGCTGACCGGTCTGGCTAGAGCTACGGAGCAGAAGATCACTGAGAGGTCGGCTAGCGTGCGGAGCATGACGAGTGGCGCGCCGACCTGTCCCGAGTGCAGCCAGCCCTTGAAGTCTTGCGGCTTGGTCCTGTCCCGGCGGACGGAAGACGACAAGCGGGTGTGCCGGGCGCTGTGGAAGTGTCCCGGCCCGCACGTGTGGTGGCACTGGGCCGACCGGCCAGAGGAGCCGTTGGAGGTCTGCCCGGTACCGGAACTGTTCCGCTGACTCGGCGGCTGTGGATGCCACGGAGGAGCGCAGCGGTGAGTGTCTAACTGCGTGACAACGGCACCGTACGGCGGCGGACAACCACAGACACTGGCGAACCTCCGTCGCAGGTCAGCGGAGCAGGACCGGCAGATCACCCATCGGCCCGGGTTGCTTCGGGACGAAGAGGTCGTGGGTTCAAATCCCGCCACCCCGACGCTGTAGTCGCAGGGCCGGTTTCCTTCAGGGAAACCGGCCCTGCTTCGTTGTGTGCGGCCGTACGGGTGGCCATGACTTCCGGTTGATCTTGAAGATGCCGGGCCGGGGGTCGTCGGACCCCTTGCCACGTGGTGCCCTCGCCTGGAAACTGACGGATCGTCAGGTACGCGAGGGAAGGGAACCGGGGATGCAGACCATCTGGCTCGGCGGGCCCGAATGGGTCGCCGTTCTGCGCATCGGGCTCGGGCTGTGGTGGCTGGAGAGCTGGCGGCACAAGGACAAGAAGGACTGGTTCGGCGGTGGCGGCATCCGGTGGGCGGCCGGGGTGGCGGCCGAGCACCGGTGGGGCTTCGTCACGCGCGGCTTCGACCTGGTGGTCAAGCCGTACCCGCGCTTCATGGCCTACCTCGTCGCCTACGCGGAGCTGGCGCTCGGGCTCGGGCTCATCGCCGGCTTCCTGACCCCGATAGCCCTGGTGGCCGGGCTGCTCCTGAACCTGATCTACCTCGTGCTCATGATCCACGACTGGGGCGAGCAGGGGCAGAACCTGATGATGGCGCTGATCTCGGCCGTGGCCTTCTTCGCGATGGGCTGGCAGGTCTGGTCCCTGGACAACCTCCTCGGGTTCTTCTGACCCACCCTGCCGCCCCGGACGGGCCGGGGCGGCCGGTCCCGGTCAGCCCAGCGGGTTCGCCGCGATGCGCGCGGCCGCGCCGCCCGCGACGTACGCCGCCGCCGCGCAGGCGGGCTTGCGTACGGCCTGGTCCTCGACCAGCGCGAGGAAGGACGCCCCGAAGCCGCCCCGCGGGTGCTGCGCGAGGAGACCGGCCGTGAACGCCGGGTCGAAGTCCGCCACCCGCAGCCCCGAGACGTCCGCGCTGGTGCCGACCTGGAGCAGGTGGCTCTCGACGTCCTCGGCCGCCGTGACGTCGTCGCGCATGTGCAGCACGATGACCTCCGCCGCGCGGGCCCGCCGCTGCGCCGGCCAGCCCAGGCCCGCCGTCAGGACGCGCGCGACGTGGCCGCCCGCCTCCTCGAAGGGGAGCGTGTGGCTGTCGAAGGGCGCCGTCAGGCCGAGGTCGTGCAACAGGGCGCTGACGTAGAGGAGTTCCCCGTCGTACGTCAGCCCGTGCTGCTCCGCGTACTGCGCGGCGAAGGCGTAGGAGCGGACGGAGTGGGCGAGCAGCTCCGCGTCCGCGTACTCGGTGGCGATCTCCAGGGCGGCCCGCCCCGCCGGCGTGTCAAAAGTCCATGTCATGACGTGTCAGGGTAGGCGGCGCCGGGTGAAGTCCACCTCGGAGGGGGCCTGTTCGCCCGGCCACGCCAGCAGCCGGGCCGGTGCCGGCGGGGTCTCGGCGAGGACCGTGCCGCGCGAGACGACGTACCGCGGGCGCACCTGGCGGCGGATCGCCTCCTCGGGGCTCGGTGCCGGGAGCAGGACGAAGGAGGCGGGGGCGCCCTCCGCGATGCCGTACTCCGCCTCCGACAGGCCCAGCACGCGCGCCGCGCGGTCCGTCACCATCGAGAAGGCCACCGGGATCTCGTCGGCCCCCGTGAGCTGGGCGGCGTAGATGCCGACGAGGGCGGTCTGCAGCGGGTTGCCGGTGCCGAGCGCGTTCCAGGGGTCCATCACGTCGTCATGCCCGAAGGCCACGTTGACCCCCGCCGCCAGCATCTCCTTGACCTGGGTGAGGCCGCGCCGCTTGGGGTAGGCGTCGAAGCGGCCCTGGAGGCCGAGGTTGGCGAAGGGGTTGGAGACCAGGTTGATCCCGGACCGCGCCAGCAGCCGCTGGAGTTTGAAGCTGTACGCGCCGCCGTAGGAGCCCATCGCCGTCGTGTGGGAGGCCGTGGCGCGCTCGCGCAGACCCGTGCGCAGGGCGAGGGTGGCCAGTACCTCCACGAACCGGGACTGCTCGTCGTCGATCTCGTCGCAGTGGGCGTCCACCCGCAGTCCGTACTCCTCGGCCAGCGCGAAGGCGGTGCCCAGCGAAGCCACCCCATCCTCGCGCGTGTCCTCGAAGTGCGGGATCGCGCCGACGACGTCGGCCCCGCGCACGATCGCCTCGCGCAGCAGCGCCCCGCCGTCCGGGAAGGAGGCGATGCCCTCCTGCGGGAAGGCCACGATCTGGAGGGTCATGACGTCCCGGACCCGGTCGCGGACCTCCAGCAGGGCGTCGAGCCCGGTGAGCGCCGGGTCGGTGACGTCGCAGTGGGTGCGGACGTGCAGCACGCCCTGGGCCGCCTGCCAGCGCAGCACCTCGGTGGCCCGCGCGATGACGTCCTCGCGGGTCAGGGTCCGCTTGCGCTCGCTCCAGCAGGCGATGCCCTCCCATAGGGTGCCGGAGGCGTTCGGCCGCGGTTCGCCCGCGGTCAGAGCGGTGTCGAGGTGGATGTGCGGCTCGACGAAGGGCGCGGTGAGGAGCCCGCCGTGGGCCTCGATCAGCACGCCCGTGGCCGGCGGTTCCTTCTGGTCGTCGTGCGGGAGGACGCGGGCGATCCGCCCGTCCTCCGCGACCTCGACGTCGTACAGGCCCCGGCTTCCGGTGCCGTCACCGGCGTGCAGCAGCCGGGCGCCCCGGACGATCATCCGCATGGGGCCACCTTAGTTCCGTGGCCGGTGGATCAGCCGCGCTTGGACTGGGCCTTCTGCTGCATGCCCCGGGTCTTCGCGGCGGACGAGTGCACGTCTTGGACCGCGGCCTTGGCGCGTGCCTCGGCCGCCGTGTTCTTCGCCATCGCACGCTGGGAATCCTGGTGGCCGTGCTGACCGGTACGAGCCTTCTTGGCCATGATCGCTCCTCCTCGGAAACGTCAGGACGATCGGAGTACGCACACCACCATGCACCCGTTCGGACCAGTCGGCATCCCGGGGCATCGGGTTACATAGGGGCATGACTGACGCACACGCCATGCCCGACTGGGAAAAGCGGTTCAGGGCGCCGCGCGTAGGACTGCCCGACTGGGCAGAGGACGCCCCGGACCGTTCGCTCTTCGTCTCCAATGCGACCGGGACCTACGAGCTCTACGCCTGGGACCGCGCCACCGGCGCGCAGCGGCAGGCCACCGACCGCCCGAACGGCACCACCGACGGCGCCCTCTCCCCCGACGGCGAGTGGATCTGGTGGTTCTCCGACACCGACGGCGACGAGTTCGGCACCTGGGTGCGCCAGCCCTTCGCAGGCGGCCCCGACGAGCCGGCCACGCCCGGGCTGGAGCCCTCGTACCCCGCCGGGCTCGCCATCGGCCGTGACGGCACGGCGGTCGTCGGCCGGTCCACCGACGAGGACGGGTCCACGATCCACGTCGTACGGGCCGACGGCAGCGCTCCCGCCGTCGTCTACCGGCACCGCGAGTCGGCCGGCGTGGGCGACCTGTCCCACGACGGGTCCCTGATCGCCATCGAGCACACCGAGCACGGCGACGCCATGCACTCCGCCCTGCGCGTGCTGACCCTCGACGGCGAGACCGTCGCCGAGCTGGACGACTCCAAGGGCGGTACCGAGGAGCTCGGCCTGGAGGTGCTGGGCTTCGCGCCGGTCGCGGGCGACACCCGGCTGCTGATCGGCCACCAGCGGCGCGGCCGCTGGGAGCCGATGGTGTGGGACGTGGCCACCGGTACGCAGGAGGAGCTGGCGGTCGAGCTCCCGGGCGACGTCAGCGCCGAGTGGTACCCCGACGGTTCCGCGCTGCTGATCGCGCACAGCTTCGAGGCGCGCAGCGAGCTGTGGCGCTACGACCTGGCCGCGCGGGGCCTCGTACGCCTGGACACCCCGCCGGGGACGGTCTCGGGCGCCACGGCGCGGCCCGACGGGTCGGTGGAGTACCAGTGGTCCTCGGCGGCCGAGCCCTCGGCGCTGCGCTCGACGGCGGGCGGGGTCGTACTGGACCCTCCGGGCTTCCGGCCGCCCGGCTCGGTGCCGGTGGAGGACGTGTGGGTGGAGGGCCCCGGCGGGCGGATCCACGCGCTGGCGCAGCGGCCGGTGGGCCACGGCGACGGCCCCTTCCCGACGGTCTTCGAGGTGCACGGCGGGCCCACCTGGCACGACAGCGACGCCTTCGCGGCGGGCCCGGCCGCCTGGCTGGACCACGGCTTCGCCGTGGTGCGGGTCAACTACCGGGGCTCGACGGGGTACGGGCGCGAGTGGACCGACGCGCTCAAGCACCGGGTCGGCCTGATCGAGCTGGAGGACATCGGGGCGGTCCGCGAGTGGGCCGTCGCGAGCGGCCTCGCGGATCCGGAGCGGCTGGTGCTGTCGGGCGGGTCGTGGGGCGGCTACCTGACGCTGCTGGGCCTCGGCATGCAGCCGGAGGCCTGGGCGGTGGGGCTGGCCGCGGTACCGGTCGCCGACTACGTGACGGCCTACCACGACGAGATGGAGGCGCTGAAGTCCCTGGACCGCACCCTCTTCGGCGGCACGCCGGAGGAGGTCCCGGAGCGCTTCGAGGTGTCCTCGCCGCTGACCTACGTCGATGCGGTGAAGGCTCCCGTCCACATCGCGGCGGGCGTCAACGACCCGCGCTGCCCGATCCGGCAGATCGACAACTACGTGGACCGGCTCGCGGCGCGCGGGGCGGTGCACGACGTGTACCGCTACGACGCCGGGCACGGCTCGCTCGTGGTGGAGGAGCGGATCAAGCAGGTCCGGATGGAGCTGGACTTCGCGCTGAAGCACCTGCCCGGCCCGTCCGCCTGACGGAGCCCCGGGAGAAGGCGACCGGTGCACCCCCCGTACGGTGGTGGGGTGCACCGGTTTCTCCTGACCCCGCGGTGGTGGGGGATCAACGTCTTCGTCGCGCTCGGCGTTCCCTTCTGCCTGTTCATGGGGACCTGGCAGCTCGGCCGGTTCGAGGACCGCGTCGCCACCCACCAGGAGGCGACCGCCGGGCAGCCCGCCGGCCAGGCGCCCGTACCGCTGGAATCGCTGCTTCCGGTGGACAAGAAGACCTCCGGGCAGCTCGCTTCGGCCTCCGGGGAGTACGCCGAGCAGCTGCTCGTCCCGGACCGGCGGCTCGACGGCAAGTCCGGCTTCTACGTACTGACCCTGCTCAGGACCGACTCCGGCAAGGCCGTCCCGGTGGTCCGGGGCTGGCTGCCGGGCACCGCGGACGCGGGCCGGGCGCCGGCGGCGCCGACCGGGCGCGTCGAGGTGGCGGGCGCGCTGCAGGCCTCCGAGAACTCCAGCACCAAGGGCGTGAACGCGGAGGGCGGCCTACCGGCCGGGCAGCTCGGCGTGATCGGCGCGGCCTCGCTGGTCAACCTCGTGCCGTACGAGCTGTACGACGCGTGGCTGACCGTGCAGACCCCGTCCGACGGGCTGGTTCCGGTGCCCGCGGAGGCGCCGAGCAACACCGGGCTCGACCTCAAGGCCTTCCAGAACCTCGGCTACACCGGCGAGTGGTTCGTCTTCGCCGCCTTCGTGCTCTTCATGTGGTTCCGCCTCTACCGCCGCGAGGTGGAGACCCTGCGCGACGCGGAAGCCGGCCTGGCCGTCGCGCCGTAGCCGCGCGACGGCGGCCGGGCGCTCCGGCTGCGGCCCCGGCCCCGGCTGCGGCCCCGGCTCCGTCCGGAGGGCTACGGCGCCGCCGGGGTCTCCACCGGGATCACTCCCGTGCGGTAGACCGTGCCCCCGCACGCGTCGGGGATCGTCGTCTGCGTCGTGGTCGCCCCGGGCAGCGGGGTACTGGGCGTGTGGGACACCGTCACCCCCGTACCGGCCGGAGCCGGCGGCGTCGTGCCGCCCGTCCCGCCGGTCGATCCCGAGCCCGCGCCGCCGTCCGCACCCGTGGCGCCCGCGCTGTCGCCGTCCACCGGGGCGTTCGCCACGCCGCCCTGCGGCTGCGTGCCGCCCGGCTTCGGGGTCGTCGCCGAGCAGGCCTGGTCCGGGGGCACGTACGCGAAGCGGACCTCGTACGCCGCGTTCGGAGCGAGCAGCATCAGCGGCGCCTCCTTCGACGGGTCGGGCAGCAGCCCGCTCGCCGGATCCCCCGCGCTGTGGCCGGCGACGGCCACGGCGGTACCGCCCTGGCCGGGCGCGGGCCCGCTCGCGGGGGCCGCGGTCACGGTGTCCGGGCCGAGGACGGTGCAGCCGCGCGGCGAGACGTTGGTGACCTTGAAACTCCCGTAGACCTTGCCGTCCGCCTCCCGGGCGCGCGCACTCGCCGACACCCCGAGCTGCTCGGCACTGCACCCGGGCACGCCCGGAGCCGCCGGCGGGGGCAGCATCCCGCTGCCGGAGCCGACGACGCTGCCGCCGCTGGGCCGGCCCGAGGGGCCGGTGCCCGTCGCCGCGTCGGGGGCGCCGCTGGACACGGGCGAGGGTCCGCCCCCGACCCCGCCGGCGCCGCCGTAGTTCCGGCCGGAGCGCTCCGTGGGCCTCGGGTGGGTGCCGGAGCCGTTCTGGTGCGGGTCGGAGGAGCCGTCCTTGCCGCCCTGGTGCCGGCCGTGGCCGGCCATGGCCGAGCGGTCGGCGCTCTCGCCCTGCGCGGCGCCCATGTGCAGGGCCGCCGGGATCGCCGTCCCGGCCAGCAGCACCGCCGCGGCCGCGCTCACGACGGCCTGGCGCCGGCGCGTACGGCGCACGGGTACGGCGTACCGCAGCCGGTCCAGCGCGCCCTCGGAGGGCTGGAGTCCCTCGACGGCCCCGCGCAGCAGGCTCCGCAGTGCCTCTTCCTCGCCCGGCTTGTGGTCCTCGTTCATGACTGCGCAGCCTCCATCGCCACCCGCAGCGCGGCAATGCCCCGCGATCCGTACGCCTTCACCGAGCCGAGCGAGATCCCGAGCGTCTCGGCCACCTGGGCCTCCGTCATGTCCGCGAAATAGCGCAGCACCAGCACCTCGCGCTGGCGCCGCTGGAGTCCGCGCATCGACTTGATGAGATCGTCCCGCTCCAACTGGTCGTACGCGCCCTCCTCGGCGCTCGCCATGTCCGGCATCGGCTTCGACAGCAGCTTGAGGCCGAGGATGCGGCGGCGCAGGGCGGAACGCGAGAGGTTGACGACGGTCTGGCGCAGGTACGCCAGGGTCTTGTCCCGGTCACGGACCCGGTTGCGGGCGGAGTGCACGCGGATGAATGCCTCCTGGACCACGTCCTCGCAGGAGGCGGTGTCGTCGAGGAGCAGCGCTGCGAGCCCGAGGAGCGAGCGGTAGTGCGCCTGGTACGTCTCGGTGAGGTGGTCGACGGTGGTCCCCGCCACCAGTTCCACCGCCTCGGCCGTCGCGGCCGCCGGGATGCTCCCATGGCTGTCAGCGCCTTCGCGCGGCGAGGGCACACGGCCGCGGATCGGCACGGCGGGCGACAGCGCCGGGGGCGCGGTGGGGGCCGAAGCTGCCGGACGGGACGGCGGGACGGGAACGATCACCGGGAACCCGCCGGACAGCCGGGAACCCCGGCGCGACGGATATACCCCGGTGCGCACCGGTATGACTGCGAAGTCCAGCAATGCCTCTGCCACGCCTGTTGGACACGCGTCCCCCCGTCAGGGTTGTACACGCGCGGCGGACTGCTCCGCGATATCCCCAATGCCCTCATGCGTAGCCGCTCTTCCCGGTTGCCCCGTGTTTCGAGGCGGCAGTCGGGCCATCACCTTGATCAAGGGATCAGTGACGATCCTACAAAGTGAACTACGCAAACTCACCCGCGACCAGTTCCGCGACCCGGGTCGCGTTCAGCGCGGCACCCTGGCGCAGATTGTCGGCGCAGACGAAGAACTCCAGGCCGCGCGGATCGTCGAGCGAGGCCCGCACCCGCCCCACCCAGGCCGGATCCGTGCCCGCCGCGTCCGACGGGGTCGGGAACTCCCCCGCCGCCGGGTCGTCCACCAGGACCACCCCGGGCGCGGCGTCCAGGATTTCCCGCGCGTGCGCGGCGTCGACCTCGGCCCCGAAACGGGCCCGAACGGTCAGCGAGTGCCCCGTCAGCACGGGCACCTGTACGCAGGTCACCGCCACCGGGAGCCGGTCGAGCTGCAGGATCCGCCGGGCCTGCGCCCGTACGGCCAGCTCGTGCGAGGACCAGCCGTCCTCGCACAGCTCACCGGACCACGGTACGACGTTCAGCGCGAGCGGCGCCGCGAAGGGGCCGGTGTCCTCGCCGACGGCACGGCGTACGTCCCCGGGCTGCTCCCCCAGGTCGGTCCCGGCCACCAGCGACAGCTGGCGGCGCAGCGCCTCGGAGCCGGCCCGGCCCGCGGCGCTCGCGGCCTGGTAGGTGGAGACGGCCAGGTCGGCCAGCCCGTACTCGGCGTGCAGCGCGCCCAGGGCGGCGATCATCGCGCCGGTCACGCAGTCGGGACCGGCGACGATCCCGCGCGGCAGCGTCCGTACGGCGTGCCCGTTCACCTCGGGCACCACCAGCGGCACCTCGGGGTCCTCGCGGAACGCCGCGGACTGGTCCACGACGACGGCGCCGCGCGCGGTGACGGCGGGAGCCCACCGGGCCGAGACCTCGGCCGGGGTGAGGAAGAGCACGACGTCGCCCGCGCCGAGGCCGTCGAAGGCGTCCTCGGTGAGGGCGAGCACCTCGCTCTCGACACCGCGGACGGACAGCATCCGGCCGGCCGAGCGCGCGGAGGCGATCAGGCGTACGTCACCCCAGACGTCCGCCCGCTGGGAGAGGATCCGGAGCACGACGGAGCCGACTGCTCCGGTCGCCCCGACCACGGCGAGCGCCGGGCCGGGGGACCGGGTCGCGGTCATCGTCCGCTGCCGCCGTAGACGACGGCTTCGTCGCTGTCGGAGTCGAGGCCGAAGGCCGTGTGCACGGCGCGGACGGCCTCGTTGACGTCGTCCTGGCGGGTGACCACCGAGATGCGGATCTCCGAGGTGGAGATCAGCTCGATGTTCACGCCCGCGTCCGACATCGCCTGGAAGAAGGCGGCGGTGACGCCCGGGTTGGTCTTCATGCCCGCGCCGACCAGGGAGATCTTGCCGATCTGGTCGTCGTAGCGCAGGGACTCGAAGCCGATCCTGCCCTTCGCCTTCTCCAGCGCGTCGATGGCCTTGTGGCCCTCGGTCTTGGGGAGGGTGAAGGAGATGTCCGTCAGACCCGTGGAGGCGGCGGACACGTTCTGCACGATCATGTCGATGTTGATCTCGGCGTCGGCGACGGCGCGGAAGATCGCCGCGGCCTCACCCGGCTTGTCCGGGACGCCGACGACCGTGATCTTGGCTTCGGAGACGTCGTGAGCGACTCCGGAGATGATGGCGTGCTCCACCTGCTCGTCCCCTTGCGGATTCTCGTTGCTGACCCAGGTGCCCGGAAGTCCCGAGAAGGACGAACGGACGTGGATCGGGATGTTGTAGCGGCGTGCGTACTCGACGCAGCGGTGCAGCAGCACCTTGGAACCGGAGGCCGCGAGCTCCAGCATGTCCTCGGAGGAGATCCAGTCGATCTTCTTGGCCTTCTTCACGACGCGGGGGTCCGCGGTGAAGACGCCGTCGACGTCGGTGTAGATCTCGCAGACCTCGGCGTCCAGCGCCGCGGCGAGCGCGACGGCGGTCGTGTCCGAGCCGCCCCGGCCGAGGGTGGTGATGTCCTTGCTGTCCGCGGACACGCCCTGGAAGCCGGCGACGATGGCGATGTTGCCGCCGTCCAGCGCGGTGCGGATGCGGCCCGGCGTGACATCGATGATGCGCGCTTTGTTGTGGACCGAGTCGGTGATGACGCCCGCCTGGCTACCGGTGAACGACTGGGCCTCGTGGCCCAGGTTTTTGATCGCCATGGCCAGCAGCGCCATGGAGATCCGCTCTCCGGCGGTCAGCAGCATGTCGAATTCGCGCCCGGCAGGCATCGGCGACACCTGCTCGGCGAGATCGATCAGCTCGTCCGTCGTGTCGCCCATCGCGGAAACCACGACGACCACCTGGTGGCCGTTCTTCTTGGCATCCACGATCCGCTTGGCGACGCGCTTGATGCCCTCGGCATCGGCTACGGAGGAGCCTCCGTACTTCTGCACGACAAGGCCCACGTGCGCTCCTCGCTCGGTCCGTCTCATTGCTGGTGCAGTCTAACGAGCGACCGCGATCCGGCCGCTCCGTGCCACATCATGAGACGAACAGATCAAAGAACAGGTTCCCTGACCAGGCGATCTGCGGCGATCGGGACGGCCGACAGGGCGAATCTCACGGTTTCCCGAGGCGCCCGAGCTCCTCCGCCATCACCCGTCCGGCCTGCTCCGCGAGCTCCTCCTCGGCCAGGTCCTCGTCGGTGTCGAGGCCGTCGAGCTCCTCCAGCGGCTGGTTCATCCGCACGTGGGCGACGAGCGACTGCAGGGCGCGCAGCGTCGCCGAGGCCGTCGGACCCCAGTTGGTGAAGTACGAGAACTGCCACCACCACAGCGCCTCGGTGACCCGGCCCGCCTGGTAGTGGATGAGGCCGTGGCGCAGGTCGGCCACCACATCGGCGAGGTCGTCGGAGATCCGGTGCGCGACCGGGGCCTTGCGCGGCTCGTAGGGGTCGAAGACCTCGGAGTAGACGTCGACCGGCTCCAGCATCAGCGCGAAGCGCTCGCGGAGATCGTCCACGTCCGGCTCGGGGCCGAGGTCGGGCTCGTAGCGCTCGTCCGGGAGGACGTCCTGGTACGCGCCCAGCCGGCCGCCCGCCAGCAGCAGCTGGGACACCTCCAGGAGGAGGAAGGGCACCGCGCTGTCCGGGTCCTCGCCCTTGGCCACCTCGGTGACCGCGACGATGAAGGACTCGATCTGGTCCGCGATCTGGACGGCGAAGTCGTCCGGGTCCTGGCCCAGGGCGTGCAGCGTTGCGTCAGACATCGAGAAGTCGCCTTCCTTCAAAGGCCCGCCCGAGCGTGACCTCGTCCGCGTACTCCAGATCTCCCCCTACGGGGAGCCCGCTGGCCAGGCGGGTGACCTTCAGGCCCATGGGCTTGATCATGCGAGCGAGGTACGTGGCGGTCGCCTCGCCCTCCAGGTTCGGGTCGGTGGCGAGGATCAGCTCGGTCACCTCGCCGTCCGCGAGGCGCGCCAGCAGCTCGCGGATGCGCAGGTCGTCCGGGCCGACGCCCTCGATCGGGCTGATCGCGCCGCCCAGGACGTGGTACTTGCCCCGGAACTCGCGGGTCCGCTCGATCGCGACGACGTCCTTCGGCTCCTCGACGACACAGATGACCGTCGTGTCGCGGCGCGGGTCACGGCAGATGCCGCACCGCTCCTCCTGCGCCACGTTCCCGCACACCGCGCAGAACCGGACCTTGTCCTTCACTTCGAGCAGCGCGTGCGCGAGGCGGCGGACGTCGGTGGGTTCGGCCTGCAGGATGTGGAAGGCGATCCGCTGCGCGCTCTTGGGCCCGACGCCGGGCAGCCTGCCCAGTTCGTCGATCAGGTCCTGGACCACGCCTTCGTACAACGGACTGCCTTCTTTCGCTTCGGGGGGAGTATGCCGCGGCCGCGGGGGCCGCCGGGGCTAGAAGGGGAGGCCGGGGATGCCGCTGCCGCCGCCCAGCCCCTGGGCCAGCGGGCCCAGCTTCTGCTGCTGGAGCGCCTGGGCATTCTCGTTGGCCGCCTGGACGGCCGCGACCACCAGGTCGGCGAGCGTCTCGGTGTCCTCGGGGTCCACGGCCTTCGGGTCGATCACCAGGGCGCGCAGCTCACCGGAGCCGGTGACGGTCGCCTTGACCAGGCCACCGCCCGCCTGGCCGTCGACCTCCGCCAGGGCCAGCTCTTCCTGGGCCGCGGCGAGGTCCTGCTGCATCTTCTGGGCCTGCTGGAGCAGCTGCTGCATGTTGGGCTGGCCACCACCGGGAATCACAGGTCACTCACTCCGTAGCTCGGTCCAAGCCCGGGACGGCTTGGTCAATCCGAGCCTACGTGCTCCCCGGGCGCCGCGCCCTACGCCGTGAGGACCAACTCTTTCGAGTGAGAGACCAGGCGTGCGCGTACCTGATGGAGACCTCCTTGCGGGCGGAAATCCGGGGATTCGTTGCCCATGACCCGCCATTCGAAGGTAGGAAGAGCATGCGCATCATTGCGCACACGCGCACCACCACACGTCAGCGCAGGCAGAGGGAGTGCCGGGTGAGTCAGCCGGAGATGCAGCCCGAGGGGCCACCCCGGGATCCCGCAGAGGACGGCGACCTGACCGGCCGGCCGTTCCCTCTCGGGGACTGGGGCGAGCCCGCCGAGCGGCTCGACGAGCTCTACCGCCGGGTCGAGGCCGACGCCCTGCGCACCGCCGAGTGGTACCTGTCCGACCGGGCGTGGAAGCGCCGGGGCGCGCGGCTGCTGCGCGCCGGGGCGGCGGCCGGTGCCGTCGCGGGCGCCGCGATGCCGCTGCTGGAGCTGACGGGCTCGGCCCCGGGCGCGTCCTCGTACGGCTATCTCTGCCTGCTCCTGGCGGCCGCCTGCCTGGCCTGCGACCGGTTCTTCGGGCTGACCTCGGGCTGGATGCGGGACGTGGCCACGGCGCAGGCCGTGCAGCGCAGGCTCCAGGGACTCCAGTTCGACTGGGCCTCGGAGAACGTACGGGAGATCCTGGGCCCGACCGAGGGCACGGCGAGCGAGGCGGCGGAGCGCTGCCTGACGGTGCTGCGCCGGTTCTCGGAGGACATCACGGAGCTGGTGCGCTCGGAGACGGCGGACTGGATGGTGGAGTTCCGCACGGGGCCCGCGCCGCTGGTGATGCAGTCCCTGGGCGGCTCCCCGGCCCGCCAGGACGCCGGCATCCCCCCGGCCCGCTTCCCGCTCCCCCCGGGCACCCGCCCCAACATGCCGCGCCAGCGCCCGCCGGAACAGCCGAGGTAGCCGTCCGGCGGGCGGGCGGGCGGGCGAGCGAGCGGGTCGGAGCACCGGGTCCGGGATCCGGAGGATCCCGTCAGCTGAAGATGATCATCGAGCCCTGGCCGAGGCTGCGGGTCGCCGCCGCGTGCAGTCCCAGCCACACGTGCCGCTCCCGCGCGAAGGGGCTGTCGTCGTACGGGATCGGCCCCGCGGGCTCCTCCAGCGACGTCGGCCGCCCCGGCGGAGCGGGCGCCGCCGGCGGGTTCCCCGGGTCTATCCCGATCGCGGGCGCGACGAACGTCAGCTCCCGCAGGAGCCCCTGCGCGGACCCCAGGGGCCCGCCCCCGGCCAGCAGCTCCTCGTTGGCCAGCGGGGCCGCGAAGTCCACCGGGACGTACGCACCCGCGTGGTCGTAGTGCCACACCAGGTGCGACTGCTGGGCCGTCGGCTCGAACATCTCCAGCAGCTGCTCGTAGTCCCCGCCCAGCTCGTCCACGGGCGTCACCGGCAGCCCGCAGAGCTGCAGGAGGTACGCCCGCCGCAGGAAGTGCAGGGCGTCGTAGTCGAAGCCGGCGACCGGGGCGACGTCGCCGCTCAGGCCGGGCATGTACGCGAACACCGGCACGGACGGCAGTCCGGCCTCGCCCAGCGCTTTGTCGTACGAGGCGATCTCTTCCGCGAACGGGTTGTCGGGGCTGTGGCACAGCACGTCGACAAGGGGGACCAGCCACAGGTCACAGGCCACTCGGCCTCCGATCAGTCGTTTGCCGCCGATCGGGCCAGAGTAGTGCGCCGGACACCCTCCGCGAAGGGGTGCGCAGAACCCCGCCGGACCGGGAGGTCCGACGGGGTTCATGGAAGTGCGTACTGATGCGGCTGTGGCTACTGGGGAGCGACCCGCCACACCAGGGAGTCGGCGACCTTCTCCGGCTCCTGGCCCAGCAGCTCGGTGATCGTGGTCCGCAGCTCCTTGGCGTGCTTCTGGCTCTCGGGCAGGACCAGCGCGCCCGCGTTCCAGAAGGCGAGGTCCTTGCGGGCCTCCTCCTGCATCTGCGAGGTGACCACCGGCGACGGGGCGCCCCAGCGGATGTCGCTCAGGAGGCTGGACAGCATCCGCGGCTTGGCGCCGTAGATGCCGACCTTGTCCGGGCCGTCGGGGCCGTTGAAGTAGCCGCCGGCCAGCTTGAAGCCGAAGCCGGTGCTGCTCTGCCAGTGGAGCGGGTTGCCCGTCATCGGGTCCGGCAGCGGTACCGGTACGAGGGACTGGCCGTCCTTGACGTAGTCCTTGTACAGGCCCTGCGTGATGAAGGTCGGCACCGGCTCGCGGGCCTTGACCACCAGCGGCAGCGGCAGGATCGGGATGAGCGCGGCACCCACGGCCATGTAGCCGAGGACGCGGTGCTCACGGGCGCTGAAGCCGATGAACCGGTCGAGCGCCAGGGCGATCAGCAGGCCGAAGGCGGGCGCGCAGACCATCGCCACACGGCTCTCGATGACCGACTCCAGCAGCGGCGCGTGGCGCAGGAGCGCCCACGGGCCGGGGACGGTGATGCCGAGGGTCTCGATCTTCACCGAGGGGCCGAGGGACAGCACCGCGGCGACCACGGCGGTGATGCCCAGCGCGCGGACGACGGTCCGGCGCCACATCCACACGGTGATCGCGGCGGCCAGGGCCAGCAGCGCCCAGCCGTAGAAGGCGTTCTGCTCGGTGGTGTTCATCGAGAGCTTGCCGGCGTTGTCCGCGTCGCCGAAGAGCGAGCGCGCCGAGTACTCGGTCAGGGCGCGGAGCGGGTTGCCCGCCCCGTTCTCGCCGTGCAGCACCGAGTGGTAGCTCTGCGGGCCGAAGAACTGCCAGTACAGCGGGAAGGCCACCAGCGGCACGGAGACGGCCGCGGCGATGGCCAGGCCCTTGCCCAGCGGCTTGATGGCCTTGCGGGCCGTCTCGCGGTCGTAGAAGGCGTACGCGAGGGCGAAGATCAGCATGCCCATGGCGGAGAGCAGGAACGGCTCCTCGCCCAGGAGGACCTGGTACGCGGAGAACAGGCCCAGCAGGACACCGTCGCGGACGACCCTCTTGCCCTCGCACAGGCGCAGCGCCCGGTCGATGATCACCGGGATCATGAAGAGCACGACGAAGTTCGGGTGCGCGTTGGCGTGCGAGATCATCGGCGGCGCGAAGGCGGCGAGGGCACCGCCCACGGCTGCGGCCCAGCGGCTCTCGGTCAGCCGGCGGTGGATCAGCCAGTACCAGGCCCAGGCGGTCCCGGCGATGCCGAGGGTGAAGACCAGCGCCAGGGTGACGGTCGGGCCGAAGAGCAGCGTGATCGGAGTCAGCGGCACGGACAGCCCGAGCATCACCGTGTTGCCCATCAGATTCACGCCCTCGGGCATGTTCTGGAAGTCGGTGAAGAGCGGATTGCGCAAGTGGGAGACGTTGTCGGCGGTGACGCCGAAGAACCACTCCCACTGGTTCTGGTCCTGCAGCGAGTGCGCCAGGATCTTCCCGTCCAGGTCGCTCCACAGCCCCTTGTAGAGGAAGAGCGAGCCCAGCAGGTAGAGCGCGGCGACGGCGATGCCGCCCGCGTTCAGGCGCATCAGCTCGCCGAGCGTGCGCAGGTAGTCGAGGAGCTGGACCTTCGAACCGTCCTGGTGTGCCCAGCGCACCGGAACCTCGGCCACGGGCCACCCCTTGCGCCGGAAGTACTGGAGGATCTCCACGTCGATGGCCCAGCCGTCGAGCTTGGAGGCACCGAAGGCGGTGCGGGCCTGGTCGCCGTCGAACAGCTTGAAGCCGCACTGCGTGTCGCGGATCCCGGGGACGGCGACCAGGCGGATGACCCGGTTGCCGACCCAGCCGAGGACCTCGCGCAGCATGCTCTGCTGGCGCTCGATGGCGGAGTCGCGGTGTGCGCGGGAGCCGATGGCGGCGTCGAGGTTCTCGTCGCCGGCCAGGGACTGCTCCAGCTTGTCGAGCTCCTCGATGGGAGTCGCCAGGTCGGCGTCCATGATCAGGACGCGCCGGCCGAGGGAGCCGACGACACCGAGGCGCAGGGCGTTGCCCTTGCCGCGGTTCTGCTCGGACTGGATCAGCCGGATCCTGGGGTCTTCGTCGGCCGCCTTCAGCGCGATGGCGGCGGTCCCGTCCGGGGAGCCGTCGTCGACGACGACGATCTCCCAGTCGGCGGAGCCGGTGCCGACGTGCTCGTCGAGGTACTCCCGCACGACGTCAAGAGTCGGAGCGAGCCGCTCCTCCTCCTTGTAGGCCGGGATGACCACGGACAGGCCGACGGACCCGGGCGAGGGGTCGGCGGACTTGCCCCTGGCGGAGACCGCGGGGGCAGTGAGTATGCCGTTCTTGGTTTTCAACCCGTTCAAGCCGTTCGTCTCGTCGTCCCGCGGCCGGTCTCGGTGGAGACCGAACGCCCGCCTACAGAGCGGCAGCCCAGTCCAAGCCGTGCTGATTGTAGGCGTGCACCAAGCGGCGCACCTCCTCGGCGTCCGCGAGTGTGATCGCGTCCACGAGCTCGCCGTGCCCGTCCCACAACGCGGCGCGCATCTGCTGCGGCGCACGCTGCAGGTGGGGTACGGCAAAAACCCAGCACTGCACCCGGATCCGGTGCAGGAACTCGGTGATGTACGAGTTTCCGACCAGCCCGCTCAGTTCCCGCCAGAAGCGCAGGTCGTAACCGATCAGCACTTCAAGCGATCCGTTCTGCGCGGCCCGCCGCGCCTCCTCTGCACGTCGACGCACCGACACCAGCCGCTCGCCATAGCTTGCGGAGGTGCCACGCTCGACGAGCCGACGGAAGATCCCGTCCACTATAAGCGTCCGAGCCTCGATCATTCCCCGGAAATCGTCAACGGAAAAGACACGGACCCTGAAGCCTCGGTGCTGGACCGAGTCCAGCAGCCCCTGCGCCGAGAGGTCCACGAGAGCCTCGCGGACGGGCGTGGCGGAGACTTCGTACTGCTCAGCGATCTGTTTGACCGTGAACTCCGTCCCCGGCGGGAGGCGTCCGGCAAGCACTTCGTCACGCAGCGCATCCGCGATCTGCTGCCGAAGTGTGTTGCGCGTGACAGCGCCGCTGCCTGGCATAGGGGTCCCGTCTCCTCCATAGATCTTCGGACACCATAGGCCAGACAGCGAGGCTGAAACCGAACGATTTGTGGCCGGTATGCGGATTTAGCGATCGTTATACCGACGCTACGCGGCCGAAGTGTGACGGTCCGCGACCGTCAGCGCCTCGTCGAGGAGGACCAGACCCTCCTTGACCTCGGCCTCCGAGATGGTGCACGGGGGCACGACGTGCGTGCGGTTCATGTTCACGAACGGCCACAGACCGGACTTCTTGCACGCCGCGGCGAACTCGGCCATGGGCGTGTTGGCGGCCCCGGCGGCGTTGTAGGGCACGAGCGGCTCGCGCGTCTCCTTGTCCCGTACGAGCTCCAGGGCCCAGAAGACGCCCAGGCCGCGGACCTCCCCGACCGAGGGGTGGCGCTCCGCGAGCTCGGCGAGGGCCGGGCCGATCACGTTCTCGCCGAGGTGGGCGGCATGCTCGACCACGCCCTCCTCCTCCATGGCGTTGATCGTCGCCACGGCGGCGGCACAGGCCAGCGGGTGCCCGGAGTACGTGAGCCCGCCCGGGTACGGGCGTGTGGCGAAGGTCTCGGCTATCTCGGCGGAGATCGCGACGCCGCCGAGGGGGACGTAGCCGCTGTTGACGCCCTTGGCGAAGGTGATCAGGTCGGGGGTGACGCCCCAGTGGTCGGCGGCGAACCACTTCCCGGTCCGGCCGAAGCCCGACATGACCTCGTCGAGGATGAAGACGATGCCGTGGCGGTCGCAGAGCTCGCGCACCCCGGCGAGGTAGCCGGCGGGCGGGGTCATGATCCCGGCCGTACCGGGCACCGACTCCAGGATGACCGCCGCGATGGTCTGCGGCCCCTCGAAGGCGATGGTGTCGGCGAGGTGGGCGAGGGCGCGGGCGCACTCCTCCGCCTCGGTGGTCGCGTGGAAGGCCGAGCGGTAGAGGTACGGGCCCCAGAAGTGCACGACACCGGCGGCCGCCGTGTCGGAGGGCCAGCGGCGCGGGTCGCCGGTGAGGTTGATCGCGGCGGCGGTGGCGCCGTGGTACGAGCGGTAGGTGGAGAGCACCTTGGCGCGGCCCGTGTGCAGACGGGCCATGCGGACGGCGTTCTCGACGGCCTCGGCGCCGCCGTTGGTGAAGAAGATCTTGTCGAGGTCGCCCGGGGTGCGCTCGGCGATGAGGCGTGCGGCCTCGGAGCGCGGTTCCACGGCGAACCCGGGGGCCAGGGTGCAGAGCTTGGCGGCCTGCTCCTGGATGGCGGCGACGACCTTGGGGTGCTGGTGGCCGATGTTGGTGTTCACCAGCTGGGAGGAGAAGTCGAGGAAGCGGTTGCCGTCGTGGTCCCAGAAGTACGAACCCTCGGCCCCGGCGACGGCGAGCGGGTCGATCAGGGCCTGAGCGGACCAGGAGTGGAAGACGTGAGCGCGGTCGGCGGCCTTGACGGCGGCGCCGGAGGTGACGTGAGGGGTCATGCGGCCACGCTAGAAGTGCGCAGGTGGGGAGGGACATCGGCGGACTGTATGGGGGTGGGGGGCGGGTCTCGGCAGTCTGTCTGCGCGGCGGGTTCCACGGGTCTGATTCCGGTGATTGACAGCATCCTGTCGAGATGACAGTCTCTTGTCATCAGAGAACGCAGTGATGCACGGACAGTGGAGGCGAGCCCCATGACCGGAACATCGAACGGGACGACGAACGCGACCGACGCCATGGCGGACGCGACGGCGGCGGACGCGACGGCGGCGACCGAGGAGGCTGCCCCGCGGCGGCAGGTCCACCTGGCGGTCTACGACACCTACGCGGACTGGGAGACGGGCCACACCACCGCGCACCTCACCCAGCGCGGCCACCAGGTCCGCACCGTGAGCGCCTCCGGCCCCGGCCGGCCGGTGGCCACCATGGGCGGCGTCCGCGTCCAGCCCGACATGGCCCTCGCGGACCTGCGCCCCGAGGACTCCGAGCTGCTGATCCTCACGGGCGCGAGCCTGTGGGACACGAGCGAGGAGCTGGCCCCCTTCGCGGCCAAGGCCGCGCAGTTCCTGGCGGCCGGCGTCCCGGTCGCCGCGATCTGCGGAGCCACGGCGGGCCTCGCCCGGGCCGGCGTACTGGACGGCCGTACGCACACCAGTGCGGCCCCCTTCTACCTGGCCGGGCAGCCGGGCTACGCGGGCGCCGAGCGGTACGTCGAGGCCGACGCGGTCACGGACGGCGACCTGATCACGGCGGGTCCGACCGAACCGGTGGCGTTCGCCCGCGAGGTCTTCGCGCGGCTCTCGGTGTACGGGCCGGAGGCGCTCGACGCGTGGTACCGCCTGTTCCACGACTCGGACGCGAGCGCGTACCCCGTCCTCATGGCCGCGGCGGAGTCCGGCGATGCCTGACCTCCCCGACCTCCCCGTACGCGCCCGCCAGGACCTGCTGAGCCGCACCGCGCTCGGGGTGTTCCGGCTGAACGGCCAGTTCCTCGCCGTTTCGGAGGAGCTGGCCCGCCCCGCCGGGCTGACCGCGGCCTGGTGGCAGGTGCTTGGTGCCGTGCTCCGGGAGCCGCTGCCCGTCGCCGGCATCGCCCGGGCCATGGGCATCACCCGGCAGAGCGTGCAACGGATCGCGGACCTGCTCGCCGCCAAGGGCCTGGCCGAGTACGTACCGAACCCGGCGCACCGGCGCGCGAAGCTGCTGCGCCCGACGGAGGCCGGGCGCGCCGCCATCGCCCGTATCAACCCGGGACACGCGGACCTGGCCGACCGGCTCGCGGAGGAACTCGGCGAGGAGGGCTTCGCCGAGACCGTGCGCGTCCTGGAGCGGCTGGCCGCGGCCTTGGACGTACTGGCTGAACGGTAGCCGCGATCCGCCCCTACAGCCGGTCGAGTTCCTCCCCGATGGCGGCGCGCAACGCGTCGTGACGCGCGCCGAGTTCGTACTCCGGGCTCCTCCAGTACTGCTCCTCGTACAACCAGACGGGCATCCGGACGAGGTCGGCGGGCTCCCAGTCGTAGCGGGGCCAGACGTGGGCATGGAGGTACGGGTCGGTGTTGCCCAGGATCTCTATGTTCACGCGGCGGAAGGCCGGATCGAGGCGGCGGCAGGCCAGTTCGACGGCCTCGGCGAGCCGCTCCATGTCGCCCAGGTACGCGGCCCTGCGCGCCCGGGGCAGGTCCGAGAGGCGCGTCACGGCGGGGTCGTCGGTGAGGAGTACCGCGTAGCCGGGCAGGAACTGCCGGTCCCCGATCACGGCGAAGCCGGCGTCGAGGCGGCGCAGGACGGTGGGGTTCTCGCCCCGGTGCGCGCTCGCGATCCGGTCGCGGCGCCAGTCGGTGTCGTTCATCCCGGGACCCTAGCGGACGGGATCCGCGCAATTGGGGGGCCGGGGGGGTTGCCGGGGGGGTTGCCGGGGGTCGCAGGGGGGCGCCGTGGCTCCCAAGTACCCCTTGTCATACCTGAGAGCCAGCTCAGAAGGCGGCTCCGCAGCGGGACGCCGATGACGGGGTCCGATTCCTAATTTCGAAACCAGAGAGAACGCGGGCGGCCACAGCGGCCCCCGCAGCCGCCCTGTGTATCGAGCAAAGGAATCGGGGAACCATGACCGCCCGCCCCACCGCACGTCCCAACGGCCGCCGCCCCGGCGGCCGTCTGCGCCGCACCCTGCTGGCCGGGCTCGTCGCCGCGGCCGTCGTGCTCCCCGTCTCCGCCGCCGCCTCCCCCAATGTCCCCGCCCCCGACCCCGTGGCCTTCGACGGGCCTACGGGCCTCCTCGCCCGGTACTCGGCCAGCCGCGCCAACCTCGCCGAAGCCGCCCGCATGGCGCAGGACGCCGGCCGCGATGCCCGGGCCGGCAAGCTGCGCGCGATGGAGGCCGACGACGGCGCCCGGTTCCTCGCCTTCGACGGACGCGGCAAGGGCCGCGTCACCGCGGTGTTCGGCGATCTGGAGACCGCCGACCGGGTCGCCGTCCTGGTGCCCGGCTCGGACACCACCCTGGACACCTACGAACGGTTCCGCGCCGGGGCCGTCGCCCTTCAGCAGCGGCTCCAGGCCGAGCACCCCCGCTCCGCCGTGGTCGCCTGGCTGGGGTACGACACCCCCGGCACGATCAGCACGACCGTCCTCACCGCCGCCCGGGCGAAGGAGGCCGCGGCCGAACTGGGCCCGTTCCTCGAACGGTTGCCGCGGATGGCCGCCCCGGGGGCCCACCTCTCGCTGCTGTGCCACTCCTACGGTTCCGTGGTCTGCGCCCGGACCCCGACCGGCCCCGAGGTCACCGATGTGGCCCTGTTCGGCAGCCCGGGCACGGGGGCCGACTCCGCCGCGGACCTGCCGACCGGCGCCCGCATATGGGCCGGGCGCGGCAGCGGCGACTGGATCGGAAACGTCCCGCACGTACGGCTCGCCGGGCTCGGCTTCGGCGCCGACCCCGTGGACCCCGCCTTCGGCGCCCGGGCCTTCGCGGCCGGTTCCGCCGGCCACAGCGACTACCTCAAGCCCGGCACCGAGTCCCTCGGCAGCCTGGCCCGGATCGTGCTCGGCCCGTCGGCCGGCCCCGCCGCACCGGCCGCGCCCACCGCCCTGGAGGCCTCCCGTGTCTGAGCCCCTGCGCCGCGCCCGAGCCCGCTGGTCCGTACTCGCGGACCGCATCGACGCCGGCACCCCGGCCACCCGGGACCGCTCCGTGGACGCGCTGCGCGCCCTCGCGATCCTCGGGGTGGTGCTGGGCCACTGGCTGGTCACCGCGCTGACCACCGCCAACGGCGGCCTGAGCGCCACCAGCCCGCTCGCCCACATGAGCGCACTGGCCCCGGTCTCCTGGCTGTTCCAGACCCTGGCCGTCTTCTTCCTGGTCGGCGGCCACGTCGGCGCCCAGGGCTACGCCTCGGCCCGGGCGCGCGGAGTCCCGTACGGCACCTGGGTCGGCCGGCGGCTGGGCCGGCTCTTCCGGCCGGTCGCCGCGGTGCTGGTCCTGTGGACCGTGGCGGCGGGCGGACTGCTGCTCGGCGGAGTGGAGTTGGACACGGTCCGGACCCTCCTCAAGCTGGTGCTCTCCCCGCTGTGGTTCCTCCTCGTCTTCGCCGCGCTCACCGCCGCGACCCCGCTCGTGGCCCGGCTCGGCCCGGTGTGGCCGCTGGCCGTCGTGGCCGGCGTGGATGTCTGGCGGTTCGGCTTCGGCGGGCCTGAGTGGATCGGCTGGGTCAATGTGGCCGCCGGCTGGCTCGTCCCCTATACCCTCGGCGCCGCATGGTCCCGCGGGGCGTTCGCCCGGCGCACCCCGGCCGCGCTCCTGCTGGGCGGTGGCGTGCTGGCCACCGCCGCGCTGATCCTCTGGGGCGGGTATCCGGCGTCCATGGTCGGTGTCCCCGGCGCCGCGATCTCGAACCTGAACCCGCCGACCCTCGCCGCCGTCGCCTTCGGCCTGGCGCAGTGCGGCCTGGCCCTGCTGCTCCGGGAGCCGCTGGCCGGTGCGATGCGCCGGCCGCGGGCCTGGGCGAAAGTGGCCCTGGTGAACCTGTCCGCCATGACGATCTTCCTCTGGCACCAGACCGCCATGATGGCCGTCACCGCGCTCGGGCTGCTGGTCTCCACCGACCTTCCGGGACTGCACACCGTGCCCGGCTCCGCGGGGTGGATAGCCGCCCGGCTGCTGTGGCTGCCCGTGCTCGCGGCGGCGCTGGCGATCTGCTGGGCCGCGTTCCGTGCGTACGAACAGGGCACCCGCCCCCGGCCCCCGCAGACCCCCCGGCCGGCCCGGACCATTGCGACGACACCCGGCGTCCCCCGTCTCCGGACCGGCCGCCTGGAGGAGGCCGGTCATGCCTAGGCTGATCCGTGTGACCAAGCAGCGCGCATCCCTGGCCGAAGAAGCCCCGCCGTCCGACGCCGTCCAGGGCGGCGGCCAGTGGCGGGAGTTGGTCCGGGCGCTGTTCACCCTGCGGGCCGATCCGCTGCCCCGGATGTCGCGGCCGCGCTGGCTGGCCTGGCTGCCGCATGCGGTCGTCTGCTACGCGGCGGTCGCCATGGGCTTCCTCCTCTCGCAGCAGATGCGCGACCACCACGACGTCGGCGGCGGCCTCGTGGACCTCGCCTCCGCCCTGACGGGTGTGTCCATCCTGCTGGCGATGTTCCGCCCGATACCCGCCTGGTGGCTCGGCCTGCTGACAGCCGGCCTGATCTCCTGGACGATCCACGACCACGTGAGCCAAGGCCAGACCTGGCCCTGGCTGCCCGGCGGAATCTTCGCGTTCGCGCCGCTGGTGCTGCTCGTCGCGCTGCGCGTGCCGCCCCGGGTGACGGTCGCCGTCGTCGGCGTCTCGATCGCCTGGACCGCCCTGGCCGAAGGGTTCTTCAGGCCGTACCAGAGCCAGAGCACCATCGTGATCGCCGGTCTCCTCTTCGGTTTCGTGGGCCTCCTCGGGTACGCGCTGCGCGCACTGCGCCTGGCCCGGAGCGAGCTCGTCGAGCAGGAGACCCTCACCGAGGAGGAGCGGGCCCGGCGCACCCTGCTGGAGGAGCGCAGCCGCATCGCCCGCGAACTCCACGACGTCGTCGCGCACCACATGTCGGTGATCTCCATCCAGGCGCAGGTCGCCCCGCATCTGGTGGAGAACCCGTCCGAGGAACTCAAGGAGAACCTGGCCGGCATCCGGGAGAACGCGCTGGAGGCCCTGACCGAACTGCGCCGCGTCCTGGGCGTGCTGCGCTCCGAGGACCCGGACGATCCCGCCGACCCGCACCATCCGCAGCCGACCCTGGCCGAGTTGAACGGCCTCGTGGACAACGTGCGGGGCGCCGGGCTGGATGTCACCACCGAGATCGCGGGCATCCGGCGGCCGCTGACCCCCGGCGTCGAGCTCACCGCGTACCGGATCGTGCAGGAGGCCCTGAGCAACTGCCTGCGCCACGCCCCCGGCTCCCGCGTGGAGGTCGGCATCGCCTACGGGCCCCGCGAGTTGCACCTGTGCGTCGCCAACAGCGCGCCGACGCGGCCGGCCCCGCCGTCACACGGGGCGGGACACGGGCTGCTCGGGATGCGGGAGCGGGCAGGCATGCTGGGGGGTGAGCTGGCGGCCGGCCCGCGTCCCGACGGCGGGTACGAGGTGAGCGCCGTACTCCCCATGGGGGCGGCTCCCGCCGCCGACACGAGGAAGAAGGACGCATGAGTGCCCCGACCGACAGCGCCGGCCCGATCAAGGTGATGATCGCCGACGACCAGATGATGGTCCGGCAGGGCTTCACCGTGCTCCTCAACACCCAGCCCGACATCGAGGTGATCGGCCAGGCCGTGGACGGCGCCGAGGCGGTGGCCAAGGTCGCCGAGCTCGCCCCGGACGTGGTCCTGATGGACATCCGGATGCCGGGGATGGGCGGCATCGAGGCCACCTCGGTCATCACCTCCGTCCCGGGCTCGGCCGTGAAGGTGCTGGTGCTCACCACCTTCGATCTCGACGAGTACGTGTATGAGGCGCTGCGCGCGGGCGCCTCCGGCTTCCTGCTCAAGGACGCCTCGGCCGACCAGCTCGCCGAGGCGGTGCGCGTGGTGGCGGCCGGGGAGGCTCTGCTCTCGCCGAACATCACGAAGCGGCTGATCACCGAGTTCTCCCGGATGGGCGCCCCGCGGGCGCCCACGCGGGCCCGCATCGACGAGCTGACCGAGCGGGAGACCGAGGTCCTGTCGTTGATCGCCCAGGGCCTGTCCAATGCGGAGATCGCCGGACACCTGGTCCTGGCCGAGCAGACGGTGAAGACCCACGTCGGCCGGATCCTGGTGAAGCTGGGCCTGCGGGACCGCACCCAGGCGGCGGTGTTCGCGTACGAGAGCGGCCTGATCCGCCCGACGGGCTACTGAAGGACCCCGGGTAGTACTTGAGGGGGACCCCGGGAAATCCCCTTCAGCGGCGACGCGGGTGACAGGGGGCCGCACGTACCGTCTTGTACATGAGCGAGACCACCACCGGGGGGACCTCCCGGACACCGGAGATCAAAATGGCGACGGGCCTGCTGCGGTCCCTGCGCCAGGACCTCTTCACCGACGCCTTCGCCTACCGCCCGCTGGCGCTGGCGGGCGCCGATGACCCCATCGTCCGCCTGCTCCCCAAGGGCATACGCCACCACGCCGTGTGGCGTCGCCATGCGGCGGTGGCGGTGTTGGCGTTCTTCGTCATGTTCTTCTCCGGCACCACGCATGAGGGGTACGTCACCGACTCCTCCCGGTTCGCCATCGGGCTGATGTCGGCCGCTCCGGTGCTGATGACCCTGGTCCGCCCGATCGCCGCGTACTGGCTGGCCCTGGGGGTGACGCTGGTGGCGGCCGTGGTGAGCGGCGGCTGGTCGGATACCTGGCCGTGGACTCCGGGCACCTTCGCCTCCTATATCGCGGTCATGGTTCTGGTGACCCTGCGGACCGGGCCCCGCGTCGCGGGGTGGATGTGGGCGATCACCGTGACGTTCGGCATGAGCACCTCGATCGTGTTCAGTGACCGCTTCGGCTTCGGCGGCTCCGGCCAGCCCACCATGTTCGTCTTCTCCGCCTTCGCGCTGGCCATCGCGGCCAGCATCCAGATCCGCCGCCACGCGGCGGCGGAGGTGACCGCGCAGCAGGAGGTCACCGCCGTCGAGCGGGACCGGCGGACGCTGTTGGAGGAGCGGACCACGATCGCGCGCGAGCTGCACGACGTGGTGGCGCACCACATGTCGGTGGTGGCGATCCAGGCGGAGGCCGCACCGTACCGGGTGAAGAACCCGCCGCCGGAGCTGGAGGCGGCCTTCGTCACCATCCGGGAGAACGCGGTGGCGGCTCTGACGGAGCTGCGGCGGGTGCTGGGTGTGGTGCGCTCCGCGGACTACGAGGCACCTGATGCCCCGCAGCCGACGCTGGCCTCGCTGGACGGGCTCCTGGCCAATGTGCGGGAGGCCGGGCTGAGCGTGGACAAGACGGTGACGGGCGCGGTGCGGGAGCTGCCGCAGGGCGTGGAGCTGTCGGCGTACCGGATCATCCAGGAGGCCCTGAGCAACACCCTGCGGCACGCGCCGGGCGCGGCGGCCGGGGTGGAGGTGTCGTACGTACTGGGCGGCCTGGGGATACGCGTCGTCAACGGGGCGGCCACCGGGGACGTGCGGCCCTCACCGGGGGCCGGGCACGGCATCACCGGGATGCGGGAGCGGGTGGCCATGCTGGAGGGCGAGATGACCGCCGGACGGACGGCGGCCGGCGGGTACGAGGTGGCGGTGTTCATACCGGTCACCAGCCGGCCCCAGCCCGAGCCCGGGTCCGAGCCCGTGGAGGGCAAGGGATGACGACCATCAGAGTGCTGATCGTGGACGACCAGATGATGGTCCGTGAGGGCTTCTCCGTCCTGCTGAACGCGATGGAGGGCATCGAGGTCGTCGGCGAAGCGGTGGACGGCCGCGAAGCCATAGCGCAGGTCGCGGCGCTGAAACCGGACGTCGTGCTGATGGACATCCGGATGCCCGAGATGAACGGCCTGGAGGCGACGCGGGAGATCGTGGCCGCCGACACGGACGCGAAGGTGCTGGTCCTGACGACCTTCGACCTCGACGAGTACGTGTACCAGGCCCTGCGGGCCGGGGCCTCCGGCTTCCTCCTCAAGGACGCCTCGGCCCGCCAACTGGCCGACGGGGTACGGGTGGTGGCATCCGGGGAGGCGCTGCTGGCACCCTCGGTGACCAAGCGGCTGATCTCGGAGTTCTCCAAACTCGCCGATGTCCCGAGGGTCGCGAACCCGGGGAGCGTGGAGGAGTTGACGGAGCGGGAGACGGAGGTGCTGATCCTGATCGCGCAGGGGCTGTCCAACGCGGAGATAGCGGACCGCCTGATCGTCGCCGAGTCCACCATCAAGACCCACGTGAGCCGGATCCTGGTCAAGCTGGGCCTGCGCGACCGCACCCAGGCGGCGGTATTCGCATACGAGACCCGTCTCGTAACCCCGGCCTGACCGGCGGGTCACCGCTTAGGGTGCGGGGATGGGCTTTGATCCGTGGGATGCCGCGTTCGTCGCCGATCCGTACCCCGCCTATCGGGAGTTGAGGGAGCCGGGGCGGGCCCTGTGGTGCGAGGCCACCGGGCAGTGGCTGGTACCGCACCATGCCGACGTGAGCACCCTGCTGCGGGACCGGCGGCTCGGGCGCACGTATCTGCACCGCTTCACCCACGAGGAGTTCGGGCAGCAGGCCCCGCCGCCCGAGCACGAGCCGTTCCACGTGCTCAACGGGACCGGCCTGCTGGACCTGGAGGACCCCGCGCACGCGCGGGTGCGGCGGCTGGTGGCCAAGGCCTTCACGCCGCGCACGGTCGAGCAGCTCGTGCCCGCCGTCGAGCGGCTGGCGCGGGAGCTGGTCGGGCGGCTGGTCTCCGACGGGGGCGGCGATCTGCTCACCGCCGTCGCCGAACCGCTGCCTGTCGCGGTGATCGCGGAGCTGCTCGGGGTGCCGGAGGCGGACCGGGGGCTGCTGCGGCCCTGGTCGGCGGACATCTGCGGGATGTACGAGCTGCGGCCCGACGAGGAGACGGCGCGCAGGGCCGTGCGGGCGAGCGTGGAATTCAGCGACTACCTGCGCGAGCTGATCGCGGAACGGCGCAAGCGGCCCGGGGGCGATTTGATCTCCGGCATGATCGCCGCCCACGATGAGGGCGGCCGGCTCAGCGAGCAGGAGATGGTCTCCACCTGCGTACTGCTGCTCAACGCGGGACACGAGGCGACCGTCAACGCCACGGCCAACGGCTGGTGGGCGCTGTTCCGCCATCCGGCGCAGCTGGAGCTGCTGCGCACCTTCCGTGCGGATCCCGAAAAGTTGTCCACAGCTGTGGATGAACTTCTGCGCTACGACACGCCCCTGCAGATGTTCGAGCGCTGGGTCCTGGACGACATCCGGATCGGGGACACGGCCATCCCCCGCGGGGCCGAGGTCGCGCTGCTCTTCGGCTCCGCCAACCGGGACCCCGCGCGCTTCGCGGCCCCCGACGCGCTGGACCTCGTACGGGCCGACAACCCGCATCTGAGCTTCGGTGCCGGGATCCACTACTGCCTGGGCGCTCCGCTCGCCCGACAGGAGCTGGTCGCGTCCTTCGGGGCCCTGCTGGCGGACGGCGTCCCGCGGCTGCGGCTGGTCCGGGAGCCGCAGTGGCAGGGCGGATTCGTCATGCGCGGACTGCGGGAGCTGGCAGTGGAGTTCTAGCGCGGAGTCGGGAAGTGAAGTCAGGAAATATTGAGATGCGGTGCTATTGGTCTGGACATTAGGGTCTTCGACCGTGGAACCGCTCAGTGAGAAACAGATCCGCTCGTCCTTCGTGAACTGCACCAAGGGCGAGGCGGCACGCCTGCGACTGCCCCTCGACTTCGCCGAACTACCCTGGGAGGACCTGGACTTCCTGGGCTGGGTCGACCCCGGCGCCCCGCTCCGGGCGCACCTCGTGCTGCACCGGGAGGAAGGACCGCTGGGCATCTCCCTGCGCGTCCCCGCCATCGGCCGCACCAGCGCCATGAAGTCCAGCCTGTGCCAGGTCTGCCTGACGGGCCACGCCTCCTCCGGGACCACCCTGCTCGTCGCCCCCTTGGCCGGCCCGCGCGGCCGCGAGGGCAACACGGTCGGCACGTACATCTGCACGGACCTCGCCTGCTCCCTGTACCTGCGGGGCAAGCGGCAGCCGAAGCTGCGTACCGTGCGCTACGAGGAGTCCCTGACCCTCGACGAGCGCCTCGCGCGCATGTCGGGGAACCTGGACGCCTTCGTCGCGAAGGTCACCGCGTCATGAGCGCCGCCGACTGGATCACCACCCCCGTCGACGCCGGCCTGCTGCGCGGTGCGCTCGACTTCGAGCGCACCGCGCGGGGCGTGCTGCCGCACCGGCTGCCCGCCTGGGCGCGCAAGCAGTTCCCCGATCAGAACCTGGCCATGATGGAGGCCCAGCCCTCCGGTGTGCGCCTGGCCTTCCGCACCCGGGCCACGGCCGTGGAGCTGGACGTGCTCCCCACGAAGACGGCCTACCAGGGCGGCCCGGCGAGGCCGGACGGCGTGTACGACCTGATCGTCGACGGCCGGCTCGCCGGCCGGACGAGCGTGCCCGGCGGCAACCTCCACACCATCGACATGGCCACCTGGTCGGCGACCACCACTCCCGGCACGTCGGGCACCGCCCGGTTCGCCGAACTGCCCGCCGGCGTCGTCAAGGACATCGAGATCTGGCTCCCGCAGACGGAGATCACCGAGGTGATCGCCCTGCGCACCGACGCCCCGGTCGAAGCCGCGCCGGACCTCGGCCGCCGGGTGTGGCTGCACCACGGCAGTTCGATCAGCCACGGCTCCACCGCCGAGAGCCCGACCGGGACCTGGCCGGCGGTGGCCGCCGGCCGCTGTGGCGTGGAGTTGGTCAACATGGGGTTCGGCGGCAACGCGCTGCTCGACCCGTTCGTCGCTCGCGCCATGCGCGACACCCCCGCGGACCTGATCAGCATCAAGATCGGCATCAACCTGGTCAACACCGACCTGATGCGGCTGCGCGCCTTCGGCCCGGCGGTGCACGGCTTCCTCGACACGATCCGTGAGGGCCACCCGACCACGCCGCTGCTGGTGGTCTCCCCCGTCCTCTGCCCCGTCCAGGAGGACACCCCGGGCCCCCTCGCACCGGACTTCGAGGGCGGGAAGCTGAGCTTCCGGGCCACCGGCGACCCCTCGGACCCCGGCCGGCTGACGCTCGGCATCATCCGGGACGAGCTCTCCCGCATCACCACCGCGCGGGCGGCCGACGACCCGAACCTGCACTACCTCGACGGCCGCTCGCTCTACGGCGAGGCGGACTTCGCCGAGCTGCCGCTGCCCGACGCGCTCCACCCGGACCCCGCCGGCCTCCGTCGCATCGGCGAGCGCTTCGCCGAGTTGGCCTTCGGCACCGGGGGACCGTTCGCCGAGGCCTGAGCGCGGCCGGGCTCAGGCGCCGGCCGAGGCGAGGACGGAGCCGATGGCCGTCGCCGCGTCCGGCGCCCGGCGCGTGGGGGTGAACCGGGCCTCCGGCCGAGGGCGGCCCGCCGAGACCCAGACGCTCGGGACTCCGAGTGCGTGGGCGCCCGCGACGTCCACCGCCGGGGAATCGCCGCGGATCTTCGCCTCCTGCTGCCCCGTGCGGCCGTTCGTCACGATGACGCAGGTCCAGCCGCCCGCGGCCGCCCGCTCCAGCGCCCTACGCACCCCCGGGTCGAGTACGACGTGGTCGGCCCCGCCGCGTTCGAGCAGTGTGGCGACGGCGGCCGCGGGGGCTTTGTCGCCGTACCGCGCCGCCCTCGGCGTGTAGCCCGGGGCGTCCTGCGCCATCAGCCGGTCGAGGTCCGGCTCCGCAGCCCGTACGCGGAGGGAACCCGGCGGCAGCGGCACGCCGCCGGGAGACCACCCGCCCCCGTCGTCACCGCGCCCGGGCAGTGCCCAGCCGGCGGCGGGCCGTCGGGATCCAGACGGCGCCGCCCGGCCCCAGCCAGAGGGAGACCGGCCCGACGGGCGGGCGCCACGCGAGCCCCGGGCGCAGTACGCGGCCGTCCGGCAGCAAGATCCGCGGCAGCGGGAGCGGAAGCTGCGGTGCCACCGACGCCCCCGCCCGCGGTCCGCGGCTCCGGACGATCTCCGCGTCGTACGCCGCCCAGCCCGGCCCCGGCTGCGAGGACAGCGCCCGCCGCACGCGCCGGACGGCGTACAGCTCCCGCACACCGAGCCCCGCCGGGCACAGCAGCACCGCCAGCCACACCCCCGCCAGCCACAGCGGCCGGGCCAGCAGCCCTCCCACCACCGCCGGCCAGCAGAACACCGGCAGCAGGCACAGCAGCAGCGCGTCACGCCGCCACTCGCGCAGCTCCGCCGCCAGGCACGCGGGCGCGGGCGGCGGCGCAGGCAGGGGCCCAGGCGGCGGCCCAGGCGGCGGCGCAGGCGGCGGCGCAGGCGGCGGCGCAGGCGGCGGCGCAGGCGGGCCGCTCACCGCAGGGGACCCCGGGGGATCACAGGTCACCTCTGGTGCGGCAGCCTGAGGGCCCACGCCCCCGGCCGCAGGGTCCAGGTGCGCCGCCGGACCGGGCCGGTGACCGCCGAGTCGGCGCGGTAGCGGAAGTCCGCGCCCGACACCGTCACGGTGCCGGCCCGCGTGCGCACCACCGAGCCGGGGCCCGTGCCCATGCGGACGACCACCTCGGCGAGGCCGTCGCCCTCCCGCGGGGTCACGGAGACGTCCTCCACCAGCCGGTCCACGTCCGCGAGCACCACCCCGTCGGCCTCCACCCGCAGCCGGTGCCCGGCGCCGGACGCGCCGGAGCCCCCGGACGCACCGGACGCACCGGACGCACCGCTCTCCTCGCCCGCCGGCGGCCGCACCAGGGTGCGTACCAGCGAGCGGTACGCGCTCCACACCGACGGCCCCGCCGGACGGGGTACCGGCCGGACGGGTGGAATGCTGAGCCCGCCCAGCACCACCCCGTCGCTGTCGTCGACCAGCAGGTCCCGCATGCCGACGGTGCCGTCCAGGACCGCCCGCGCGGCCGAGACGGCCGACAGCGGCACCCCCAGCAGCCTCGCCAGCACCAGGGACCCCGGCTGACCCACGGGGATCAGCGAAACCACCCCGTCGGACAGGGCCCGCTCCCGGTGCAGCAGCCCGACGGCCCGTACGAGCGCCCGGTCGTCGCCGACGATCACCGGCTGGCGATGGCCCCGGCGGGCGAGGGCCCGCGCAAACTCCTCCTGCGAATCCGGCAGGCAGATTTTCGCCGCTGCTCCCGCTGACAACACATCTTTCGCGATCCGCACGGACTCGCCGTCAAGACGGCGGGCGACCGGGTCGACGAGCACGAGCAGGGCGCCTACCGGCGCGCCCGCATGGCTCATGGTGGGCTCTGGAGCCGACACCTCGGTCCTTCCTCGGGTAGCATCTTTGTGCAAGAGGCCCTTGCGCTATTGCGCCAGGGCCTTCGTCTATTCCGGGGTACCGGTCCGACGGCTCAGCCTGCGGTGTACATCGTCGTACGCCCCCTGACCTTGGACATGCCCCATCCGGAAGAGGTGTACGCCTGTGCCCGCTCTTGTGCTGCTCGGAGCTCAGTGGGGTGACGAGGGCAAGGGAAAGGCCACCGACCTGCTCGGTGGATCCGTTGACTATGTGGTGCGCTACCAGGGCGGCAACAACGCCGGCCACACGGTCGTCGTAGGCGACCAGAAGTACGCGCTGCACCTTCTCCCTTCCGGCATCCTCTCCCCCGGATGCACCCCGGTCATCGGCAACGGTGTCGTCGTCGACCCGGCCGTTCTGCTCTCCGAGCTGCGCGGCCTGAACGAGCGCGGCATCGACACCTCCAAGCTGCTCATCAGCGGCAACGCGCACCTGATCACGCCGTACAACGTCACCCTCGACAAGGTCGGCGAGCGCTTCCTCGGCAAGCGCAAGATCGGTACGACCGGCCGCGGCATCGGCCCGACCTACGCGGACAAGATCAACCGCGTCGGCATCCGGGTCCAGGACCTGTACGACGAGTCGATCCTCACCCAGAAGGTCGAAGCGGCGCTGGAGGGCAAGAACCAGCTCCTCGCGAAGCTGTACAACCGCCGCGCGATCGAGGCCTCCGCGATCGTCGAGGAGATGCTCCAGTACGCGGACCAGATCAAGGGCTACGTCGCCGACACCACCCTGATCCTCAACAACGCGCTGGACGAGGACAAGGTCGTGCTCTTCGAGGGCGGCCAGGGCACCCTGCTCGACGTCGACCACGGCACGTACCCCTTCGTGACGTCCTCGAACCCGACCGCGGGCGGCGCCTGCACGGGTACGGGTGTCGGCCCGACGAAGATCAGCCGCGTCATCGGCATCCTCAAGGCCTACACCACGCGTGTGGGTGCGGGCCCGTTCCCGACCGAGCTGTTCGACGAGGACGGCGAGGCCCTGCGCCGCATCGGTGGCGAGCGCGGTGTGACCACCGGCCGTGACCGTCGCTGCGGCTGGTTCGACGCCCCGATCGCGCGTTACGCGACCCGCGTCAACGGCCTGACGGACTTCTTCCTCACCAAGCTCGACGTGCTGACCGGCTGGGAGCAGATCCCGGTCTGCGTCGCGTACGAGATCGACGGCAAGCGCGTCGAGGAGCTCCCGTACTCGCAGACGGACTTCCACCACGCGAAGCCGATCTACGAAAACCTCCCCGGCTGGTCCGAGGACATCACCAAGGCCAAGACCTTCGCGGACCTCCCGAAGAACGCCCAGGCGTACGTCAAGGCCCTTGAGGAGATGTCGGGCGCCCCGATCTCCGCGATCGGCGTCGGCCCCGGCCGCACCGAGACGATCGAGATCAACTCGTTCCTGTAGGCCCTGACGGCCCGCGGGAACAACTGATCGACCCCCGAGGGGCGAGGCGCACCACGCGCCTCGCCCCTCGGCGCGTCCTTCGGACCTACGCCTTGGCGACCGGGCGGTAGGTGCAGACGTTGACGCCGTTGGGGCTGGTGACCGTGGAGACCAGTTCGAGCGTGCGCAGGCCCCCGTCGGCGGGGAAGATCGACTTACCGCCGCCGGCGAGCACCGGCATGATCATGAGCCGGAGCTCGTCCACCAGCCCCTCGGCCAGCAGGGTGCGCACGAGCGTGGGGCTGCCCATGACCAGCAGGTCGCCGCCCTCGCGCTCGTGGAGCTCGCGGATGCGGTCGACGGCGTCGTCGCCGGGGACGAGCGCGGTGTTGTTCCACGTCAGGTCGGACTCGGTGAGCGTGCGGGACACGACGTGCTTGGGGATCTCGTTCATCCGGTCGGCGAACGGGTCGCCGGCCCGCTCGGGCCAGGCCCCCGCCATCGTCTGCCAGGTACGGCGCCCGAACAGCAGCGCCTCGGCCTTCGACGTCGCCTCTGCGAAGGCCCCGCCCACGATCTCCGGGTCGAAGAACGGGTGCGACCAGCCGCCGTGCGCGAAGCCGCCGTCAGTGTCCTCCTCGGCTCCGCCCGGCGCCTGCACTACGCCGTCCAGGGTCATGAACTCACTGATGACGATGCGCATGGGACCCGCTCCTCGCGTTGATTCGTATCCGCTCTACGGCAATGGAGACCGCCGGCCCGGCCGGAACTCATCGCACCCCCGGCTGTGACCTGTGCCATACGGCGACCGGCCTACCAGGCCAGCTGGGAGATCTCCTCCGCGACCACCGCGCAGGCGTCCGCCGCCGGGTCGATGAGCGGGAAGTGGCCGATCCCGTCCAGCAGGGTCAGCCCGACCGTCTCCCCCGCCTGCGCGGCCGCCGCCACGTACGCCTCCGCCACCGCGTCCGGGACCACGATGTCCTCCCGGCCCTGCACCACCGCCGTGGCGATGCCCGTCGGCAGCAGCGCCGCCGGATCCGCGTACGGGCGGCGCTCCTCGAACAGCGCCCCGCCGCCCAGCAGCTGCGCCGAGGCCCCGCCGCACACGCCCAGCTCCTCCGCGACCCCGAAGTCCGCGATGGGGGCCAGCGCCACCACGCCGCGCAGCAGCGGCGGGGCGGGCAGCCGCCACGGGGACCCGGTCGGCAGTACGTGCCGGGCCGCGGCCCACAGGGCGAGGTGGCCGCCCGCGGAGTGGCCGGTGATCACCATCCGGCGGGGGTCAGCCTGCGGCAGGGCCGCCGCGGCGAGCCCGGGCAGGGCGTCCATGGCCGCGGCCACGTCGTCGAAGGTCTCGGGCCAGCGTCCCGCCACGGGACCCGCCGCGTCCTGGTGCGGCAGCGAACTGCCGCGCCGGTACTCGACATTGGCCACGGCGAAACCCCGACGGGCCAGGAAGTCCACGAAGGGGGTGATGTGCTGGCGGTCGTACGGGGCGCGCCAGGCGCCGCCGTGCAGGACCACGACCAGCGGGACCTGGGCCGAGACTTCCTCGCCGCGCGGGGCGTAGAAGTCGACGACCTGGTCGGGGTGTTCACCGTAGGCCGCCGTCACGTCGGGGGCGACCGGAGGATGGGAGAAGGCCGAGGCGGCCTCGGCAGCGTCCCGTTCCACTGCGGGGTCCGTCATCGACTCAACCTCTCGGTAACGCGTGGGACAGCGGGGACTGATGTTCCGGTTGTTCCGGTGTTCCGGCAGAGCGGGACCGTATCAGGCCTCAACAGGACGTTCCTTGCGGGGTGGGCCACGCACGCGGGCGGGCGGAGCCGTAGCCCCGCCCGCCCGGTGATGTGACGTTTCGCTACCGGGTCACCCGAAAATGTGACCCAGTGTCCGCGCCGCACGCTCCGCATCGGCGAAACCGACGTACAGCGGGGTGAAGCCGAAGCGCAGGACGTCCGGGGCCCGGAAGTCCCCGATGACGCCCCTCGCTATCAGCTCCGCCATGACCTCGCGGGCGTTCGCGGTGCGCAGCGAGACCTGGCTGCCCCGGTGGGCGTGCTCGGCGGGGGTCACCGACTCCACCACGCCCTCGGGGACGTACGCCGCGACGCACTCCAGGAAGAAGTCCGTCAGGGCGAGGGACTTCGCCCGGACCGCCTCGACGCAGACCCCGTCCCAGGCGTCGAGCGCCGCCTCCAGGGCGAGCATCGACAGGATGTCCGGAGTGCCGACGCGGCCGCGGACGGCTCCCGGGGCCGGCGCGTAGTCCGGGGTCATCGCGAAGGGGTCCGCGTGACCGTTCCAGCCGGGCAGCGGGGAGTCGAACTCCTGCTGGTGGCGGGCGGCGATGTACAGGTACGCGGGCGCGCCGGGGCCGCCGTTGAGGTACTTGTACGTGCACCCGACCGCCAGGTCCACGGCGTGGGCGTCGAGGCCGACGGGGAGCGCGCCCGCGGAGTGGCACAGGTCCCAGACGGCGATGGCGCCGGCGGCGTGGGCCGCACGGGTGAGCGCCGGCAGGTCGTGCAGGCGCCCGGTGCGGTAGTCGGCGTGGTTGAGCAGGACCACGGCCGTGTCCGGCCCCATGGCGGCCGCCGCGTCCTGCGGGTCCACCGGGATGACGGTCAGGCCGGTCATCCGGGCCGCGGACTCGGCGATGTAGCCGTCGGTGGGGAAGGTGGCGGCGTCGACCAGCATCCGGGTACGGCCCGGCCGCGCGAGGCGGGCGGCGCCGACCAGGGCCTTGAACAGGTTGACGCTGGTGGAATCCCCGACCACGGTCTGGCCGGGGGCCGCGCCGATGAGCGGGGCGAGCTTGTCGCCGATCCGCTCGGGCGCGGTCCACCAGGTGCCTTCGGACCAGGAGCGGATGAGGCTGGTGCCCCACTCCTGGGTGACGACCTCGGCCAGTCGCTGCGCGACGCCGGCCGGCAGCGCGCCGAGGCTGTTGCCGTCGAGGTAGACCACCCCGTCGGGCAGCTCGAAGCGTTCACGGAGCTTGGCCAGCTCGTCGGCGGCGTCCAGCTGCGCGGCGCGGGCCGCGAGATCCGCTGTCGGCTCAGACATGGCTGCGCGCCGTCCACAGCTCGGGGAACACGTTCTTCGTCGCGCGCTTCTCCAGCCAGGTCACGCCCGCCGAGCCGCCCGTGCCAGTCTTCGCGCCCATCGCGCGGCGGGTGGCGACCAGGTGGTCGTTGCGCCAGCGCCAGACCAGTTCGGCCACGTCCGTGAGGACCTCGCCCAGCCGGTGCAGGTCCATGTTCCGGTCGGGGTCCTCGTACAGGGCCGTCCAGACGGCTTCGACCTCCTGCGAGGGCTCGTAGCGCTGGGCCAGGTCGCGGTTCAGGACCGCCTCCGGGACCGGGAGCCCGCGGCGGGCGAGCAGGCGCAGGACCTCGTCGTAGAGGCTGGGCTCGTGCAGGGCCTTCTCCAGCTCCGCGTGGACGCGCGGGGCGCCGCGGTGCGGGACCAGCATGGAGGAGGACTTCTCGCCGAGCAGGAACTCCATCCGGCGGTACATCGCCGACTGGAAGCCGGAGCCCTCGCCGAGGGCGGCGCGGTAGGCGTTGAACTGGCCCGGGGTGAGCTGGGCGAGCGGGCGCCAGGAGGAGTTCAGGGCCTCCAGCTCGCGGAGGGAACGTTTCAGCGCGTCCATCGCGACCTGCAGGTCGTCCTCGCGCAGCGCCTGGGCGGCGGTTTCCCACTCATGGACGATGACCGTGAACCACAACTCCATGACCTGGGTCGTGACCAGGAAGACCATCTCGCCCGGGTCGTCCGAGCGCAGGTGCTGGAGGTGGGTCAGGACGTCCGCCTGGACGTAGTCCTCGTACGGGGTCGTGCCGGCGAAGTCGAGGTTCGGGGTGTCCGAACCGCCGTCTCCGGAGGCATCAAGGGTATGCGACATCGCTGTCTCCTCGACACGTGCTTCCGGGTAGCGGTCCGCTCCTTCCGGTGAGGTGAGTGGAGCTCCGGTCCCCTGTCCGCATCATAAGACCGGGTTGGGGAGGCACTCCAATAGGGAGTGGGGTAGGTCACATTCCACTTCCGGCCGGGCCGCACACGCGGCCCGGCCGGAAGTCACCGGAACACACCGGCGGACGCCCGCCGCGTCAGGCGGCGAGCGCGTCCGCCGCCGTCTGCGAGGAGTCGCGCAGGAAGGTCGAGCACCGCTCGTGCTCCTCCTTCTCGCCGATCGCCTCGGCCGCGCGGGCCAGCGCGTTCAGGGCGCGCAGGAAGCCGCGGTTCGGCTCGTGCTCCCACGGCACCGGGCCGTGGCCCTTCCAGCCGGCGCGGCGCAGGGCGTCGAGGCCGCGGTGGTAGCCCGTACGGGCGTAGGCGTACGACTCGACCGTGCGGCCGGCGGCGAACGCCTCGTCGGCCAGGGTCGCCCAGGCGAGGGAGGAGGTGGGGTGCGCGGCCGCCACCTCGACGGCGGGGGTGCCCGCGGCGAGGGCCTCGCGGCCCGGCTCGTCGGGGAGGTGGGTGGGGGCGGGGCCCCCGAGCAGGTTCTGGTGAATGGACATGCGACCAGTCTGGGGCATCGCCGCCCGGCCGCCCCGAGGGACCCGGGCGGACCGGAGCGGGAGTCGGACAGGCCGGCGGAGGCCCGAGCCCCGGCAAGCCGAAGGCCCGGCAAGCCGTCTCTCGACGGCCGCCGGGCCCCTGGTTCGTACGGTGCTCGACTACTTCAGCTTCGTACCGGTCGAGCGCAGGTTCGCGCACGCCTCGGTGACGCGCTTGGCCATGCCGGCCTCGGCCAGCTTGCCCCAGGTGCGCGGGTCGTAGGTGGACTTGGTGCCGACCTCGCCGTCGACCTTCAGGACACCGTCGTAGTTGCGGAACATGTGGTCCGCGACCGGGCGGGTGAAGGCGTACTGGGTGTCGGTGTCGAGGTTCATCTTCACGACGCCGTTCTCCAGCGCGGTGGCGATCTCCTCGGCCGTGGAGCCCGAGCCGCCGTGGAAGACGAAGTCGAACGGGGAGGACTTGCCGTACTTCTCGCTGACGCCGGCCTGGAGGTCCTTGAGGAGCTCGGGGCGCAGGACGACGTTGCCCGGCTTGTAGACGCCGTGCACGTTGCCGAAGGAGGCGGCCAGCAGGTAGCGGCCCTTCTCGCCCAGGCCGAGGGCCTCGGCGGTGCGCAGCGCGTCGTCGACGGTCGTGTACAGCTCGTCGTTGATCTCGTGGCTGACGCCGTCCTCCTCGCCGCCGGTCGGGGTGATCTCGACCTCAAGGATGATCTTCGCGGCGGCGGCCTTGGCGAGCAGCTCCTGGCCGATGGCCAGGTTGTCGGCCAGGGTCTCGGCGGAGCCGTCCCACATGTGCGACTGGAAGAGCGGGTTCAGACCGCGGGCTACGCGCTCGGCGGACACCTCCAGGAGGGGGCGGACGTAGCCGTCCAGCTTGTCCTTGGGGCAGTGGTCCGTGTGCAGCGCGACGGTGATGTCGTACTTGGCGGCGACGACGTGCGCGAACTCGGCCAGGGCCACCGCGCCCGTGACCATGTCCTTGTTGTACTGGCCACCCAGGAACTCCGCACCACCGGTGGAGATCTGGATGATGCCGTCGCTCTCGGCCTCCGCGAAGCCGCGCAGTGCAGCGTGCAGGGTCTGGGTCGAGGTCACGTTGATCGCCGGGTAGGCAAACTTGCCTGCCTTCGCCCGGTCGAGCATCTCGTTGTAGACCTCGGGGGTTGCGATGGGCATCTGTCCGCTCCTTGGATGTGCGGGGAGTGTGCTATTGCTGGCCCTGACCTGGGGGCGACGTCGCCGTCGGGGCTATCTTTCCAGACTCCGCCCAACACTCCACCCCGACGGCCGCCCCACATGGCCGAACGGGGCGGAGTGTTTCACGTGAAACACTCCGCCCCGTCGGAAAAGACCAGGTCAGGACCTGCCGCAGGACTCCTGGGGACCTAAGTCACCACTTGTGCCGGGCGGGACTGGGCCGGACTGGGCCGGACTGGGCCGGGGTCAGGAGAGCCCGAGGTCCCCGAGCTCGTAGCCGGTGAGGTAGGGCAGGCCCGCCCCGGCGATGGCGTCGGCCGCCCCGCGGTCGACGATCGTGGCGACGGCGACGACCTCGCCGCCGGCCTCACGGACCGCCTCGACGGCGGTCAGCGGGGAACCACCGGTGGTGGAGGTGTCCTCGACGACCAGGCAGCGCTTGCCCTTGACGTCGGTGCCCTCGATGCGGCGCTGCATGCCGTGCGCCTTCTGTGCCTTGCGGACGACGAAGGCGTCCAGGCGCTGCCCGCGCGCGGCGGAGGCGTGCAGCATCGAGGTCGCGACCGGGTCCGCGCCCAGGGTCAGGCCGCCGACGCAGTCGAAGTCCAGATCGGCGGTGAGGTCCAGCATGACCTGGCCGACCATCGGGGCCGCCTCGCCGTCCAGGGTGACCCGCCGGAGGTCGATGTAGTAGTCGGCCTCCCGGCCGGAGGAGAGGATCACCTTGCCGTGCACGACGGCCTTGTCCTTGATCTGCTGCAGAAGCGCATCGCGTACGTCAGTCATGGCCCCGAGCTTAATTGGGCGCTACGAGAGCCGCCGCCAGGTCCACGTCGTGGAGATCTCCAGCGGGTCCACCGGAGTGACCAGCTGCGGCAGCGTGTTCAGCCCGTTCGGCGGACCGGACTGCGGCTCGACGCAGACGGCCTCGGACTCCTCGTCGTAGACGACCACCCATTCGGAGCGGCTGGTGACCTTCAGCTCCAGCGCGCCCGGCCAGGTGAGGGTGACATCGACCCCGTCGGGCATGCCGAAGCAGTCGTCCCAGGGGCCCGGCTTGGGGTCGACCCGGTTGCCGGTGGGCAGGTGGTCGGCGCCGCGCTCCTCCTGCCAGCCGGCCTCGAAGTCGATGCGTACGTCCTCGCCGCGGCCGAGGTTGCGGTGGAACCAGGGGTGCCAGCCGGCCTGCGCCGGGAAGGAGTCCTCGTACGTCTCCACGCCCATGGTCAGGGTCAGCGCGTTCTCACCGAGCTCGAAGAGATGGGTGACCACACCCCGGTACGGCCACGGGTCGCCCAGCTCGTACGTGAAGGCCGCCCCGGTGGCGGTGGCGCGGGCCGTGCGCCAGGCAGCGTCGCGGCCGAAGCCGTGGATGGCGTGCGGCGGGTGGTTGAGGGGCAGCTGGTGCAGGGTCGCACCGTCCTGGAACTGCCCGTTCCTGGTGCGCCCGCACCACGGGACCATCGGGAAGGAGCCGTACTTCGGCCCCTGGCGCAGGAGTTCCGTCCCGTCGATCCGCAGACTGCTGATCCGGCAGCCGTTGTCCTGGTCGATGGTCAGCTCCGCGCCGCCGGCGCTCAGTTGCGTGCTCATGCGACCGACCCTAGTGCCGGGTCGGCGGCCCCGTGGCCAGCGGCGGCGCGGTCAGCGGCGGCGGCGCAGGGCTCGGCCCAGGACCACCGCCGAGGCCACGGCGAACACGGCCGCCGGAGCGAGCCAGCGCAGGCTCGCGCTCGCCGCCGCCGCGCCGGGGGCCGGAACCGGGGCGTAGCGGCCGCGCGGGGGTGCGTGGTCGACCTCCTCGGCGCTCCGGCCGATCATCGTGCGGCGCGCGTGGGCGGCCTCGGCCGGTGGGCGCGGGGGTCCGGCGAGATCGTCGAGGTCGCCCAGGTCGCCGAAGCTGCCCTCCAGGAAGGGGTCCAGGGACGGGGGCGGCACCTCGGTGTCGAACACGGACGCGGTGACCTCGTCGATCTCGTCCCCGATGTCCCCGACGTCCTCGCCGGCCTCCTCCTCGGCCTCGGCCACCACGTCCGTCACCGGTTCGGCGGCCGCCCGGGCGCCCTGCGGCCCGGGGGCGGCAGCCGCCGTCGCCAGGTGCGCGGCGGCCCGGTCGAGGAGCCGGCGCACGGCGGTGGCTGCGGCCTCCGGGGCGAAACCGGCGGCGCGCCCGTCGGCGGCGCCCTCGGCGGTGAGGTCCAGGCGGGTCCCCCCGTCGGCCGGTGTCAGCCGCAGCCCGAGGGAGAGCTTGACGGTGCCGCTGCCCCGGACCTCGGTGCCCTCGCCGTCGAAGGTGAAGTGGCCGGGCTCCCGCTCGGTGACGGCCAGGGTCCCGCGATAGGTCACGGTGTGCCCGCCGACCCGTACCTTCAGCCGGCCCGACAGCGGCCCGGACTCGGTGTCGGCATCCTGTTGGAGCCCTGGCACGCAGCGCGCCACCCGGGCGGGATCGATTAGCACGGCGCGGAGGTCGGCTGCCGGTACCGGAACGAACACCTGATGCTCCATGCGGTCGAGCCTACCGAGACGACCGACTCCCGCCTACGTATAGCGCGGGTGCGGCAGCGTGGACGGCGGCAGCCCGGGCAGCCGCCCGCGCTCCGCGTCCCGCGCGGCATCGTGCAGGGACTGCGTGGACAGCGAGCGCAGGCTCGGCGTGTCGCGGTCCACGCGCAGCTCCGGCACCCGGTCGCGGGCGGCCAGTACGAACCCCCAGTCCTGCGGCGGCGCATCGGCCGCGCCCTGCGTCCGGTCGGGCCCGGCGGCGAAGCCGGAGAGGCGGCCGCCCGCGCTGTAGGGGGCGGTGAGCAGGCCCGCCGCGCGCAGGGTGGCGTCGACGGTCCAGTACGTGCGCGGCCGGGTGCCGAGCGGCCCGGCGTGCACCGCGAGGCGGCCGCCGGGGCGCAGGGCCCGCGCGGCGAGCCCGTAGAACTCCTGCGAGTACAGCTTGGTGCTGGGGGTGATGCCGGGGTCGGGGAGGTCGGAGACGATGACGTCGAAGCGGTCCCGCGCGGCCGGCCCGCGCAGCCAGCGGAAGGCGTCCTGCGTGACGACGCCGAGGCGCGGGTCCTCGTACACCCGGCCGTTGAGCGCGGCGAGCATCGGGTCGGTACGGGCGAGCCGGACCACCCCGGGGTCGAGTTCGACGACGGTGACGGAGCGGACGTCGCGGTAGCGCAGCACCTCGCGGGCGGCGAGGCCGTCACCGCCGCCGAGGACCAGGACCCGGGAGTGCGGACCGGTCATCGCGGGGTGGACGAGGGCCTCGTGGTAGCGGTACTCGTCGTATCCGCTGACCCGCAGGCGTCCGTCGAGGAAGAGGTCGAGGGAGCGCGGGGAGCCGGTGGAGGGACCGGTGAGGACGAGTTCCTGGACGCCGGTCTGGACGGCGACGCGGACCTCCCCGCCGTAGACGGCCCGGCGGGCGACCCGCTCGAAGTCGTCGGCGAGGACGGTGGCGGAGGCCAGTGTCGCCAGCACGCCGACGTTCGCGGCGACCAGCAGCCAGCGGGCGCGCCGGCTGAGGTCGCGGCGGAACAGCCAGAGCACCAGGCCGCCGCCGACGACGGCGTTGACGGTGCCGGTGAGCACGGCCCCGGTGAGCTGGCCCAGGACCGGGAGCAGCAGGAACGGGAAGGCGAGACCGCCGACGAGGGCGCCCACGTAGTCGGCGGCGAACAGGTCGGCGACGGCCCCGCCCGCGTCCTGTCTGCGGATGCGCTGGATCAGGACCATCAGCAGCGGGATCTCCGCGCCGATGAGCACGCCGATGGCGAAGGAGAACGCGACGAGCGCGGGCCGGGACTCCCCCAGCCAGGCGAAGCTGGCGTACAGGGCCATGGCCGAGAGCCCGCCGAACAGCGCGAGTCCGGCCTCGACGGCGGCGAAGCCGAGGGCGGGGCGGTCGCGCAGGCGTTTGGCGAGCAGGGAACCGACGCCCATGGCGAAGACCATGACGGACAGCACGACGGACGCCTGGGTGACGGAGTCGCCGATCAGGTAGGAGCCGAGGGCGAGCAGCTCCAGTTCGTACACGAGGCCGCAGGCGGCGCAGACGAACACGGTGGCCAGGACGAGCAGTCGGCCGGTCCGGGGCCGTACGGGCAGGGCGGCCGGGACGGACGCCACGCCCCGCGGCTCCGGAGCCGGGAGCACCCCGCGCGGGGCGGAACGGTCGATCATGCAGCGAACCGTACGTCACCGCCCGCTTGCATCAAGTCACCCACATGGGTGCAACTGACGCATCGATTCGGCCAGTTGGCGCAACCGCATCAGAACGTCCGCGCCCCGGTCCTCCCACGCCCCCGCCCGGCCATCAGGACAGCAGGGCCGGGGACTCCAGGGCCGCGGCAGCCGGGGCCCCCACCCGTACGCCGACCCGGGTGCGGGTGGCGACCAGTTGACCCTCCTGCGGGTACGCGTGCCAGGTGCGCCACCGCACCTGCCCCTCGTAGCGCTGCGCCAGCATGGCGGTGAAGGCGTGCGGGCTGCCCGGGAAGGTTCCGGCCAGCCCGTTCGGGTGATCCGCGACCAGCGCGAGCAGCTCCTGCGCCCGCCCGGCGAACGAGCCCTGCGACAGGGTCTCGACCCGCGCGGCGAACTCGTACTCCCAGTCGCCGACCCGCTTGGCCACGCCGAGCGGCAGCGGCGTGCTGCTCCCGGGCATGCAGGCGACCGTCTCCGAACAGAGCACCTCGCCCTCCTCCAGGAGCACCTGGTGGGAGGCTCCGAGCAGGCGCAACTCCACCTTTGCGCCCACCAGTTCGAGGTTCAGCACGGCCAGGGCGGGCAGCCGCTCCCGCCCGAGGGCCCAGGCCAGATCGGCGGCACGCGTGTCGGTGTAAGTGGTCTGGAGGGTCGTGAGCATGAGTCGGCTCCGCAAACGCGCGAGGGAGATGGGCCGGGGCCCGCCAGCGGTAGTCAACGGGTGGGGGGACACCGGCACGGGTCCACAGGAAGTCCAGGGAGGTCCGAGGACTGGTCTACTCAACCGAGGGAATCATGAAAGGCACGGCACTCACAGCGTTTTTACCCAACTTGACGGGGTTTACATCCCCCCGGGGGCTACACAGTTCACGTGTTCAACAAGTTCCACCTGCGCGGCGTATCGCGGGGCTTTACCGACGGTGCCGCGACCTGCACGGAAGACCCCTGCCGGAGCCCGAACAGGAGGACGCCCGACGGATGTTGGCCCGCCGGGCGCCCTGACCTGCGCGGTGCCCGCTGCCCCGTGTCAGCAGGAACCGCCTCCACCGCAGGACGAGGAGGATCCGCCGCCGCAGGAGGACGACGAGGACCCGCAGGAGGACGACGAGCTTCCGCTGTCACCGCTCGCCCACCAGCTGCTGGAGCTGGAGCTGGAGCTGGAGCTGGAACCGGAGCCGCCGTAGCCGCTCTTCCCGCCGGAGACCTTGACCAGCACGAACACGAAAACGACGAAAGCGGCCACGACGGCCAGGATGAGGAATCCGGTCAAGGTCCTCGCCCCCAATCTCTCTTCCACCTCGGTCTTCCCGAGGAGCGGGATCCCCGCGTCCCGCGTGAAAGGGGGATGCCCGCTGGCCACACGGGCCAAAGCACACTTGAGCAAGTCCAGAGGTTGCCCGCAGGATGACGCCCATGAGCGCACCCGAGAGCAGCAACCGCCCCTTCCTGAACCGCCGCCTCGCGGCCTTCGGCACGACGATCTTCGCCGAGATGTCGGCGCTGGCCACGCGCACCGGGTCCATCAACCTCGGCCAGGGCTTCCCCGACACCGACGGCCCCGCGGAGATCGCCGAGGCGGCGGTGCGCGCGATCCGCGACGGCCGGGGCAACCAGTACCCGCCGGGCCCGGGCGTCCCGGAGCTGCGCACGGCCGTCGCCGCCCACCAGCAGCGCTTCTACGGGCTCGCCTTCGACCCGGACACCGAGGTACTGGTCACCGCCGGCGCCACGGAGGCCATCGCGGCGGCCCTGCTGGCCCTCCTCGAACCGGGTGACGAGGTCATCGCCCTGGAGCCGTTCTACGACTCGTACGCGGCCTGCATCGCCATGGCCGGCGCGGTGCGCGTCCCGCTCACCCTGCGCGCCCCGGACTTCCGCCTCGACGTGGACGCCCTGCGCGCCGCGGTCACCCCGCGCACCCGGCTGCTCCTGCTGAACACCCCGCACAACCCGACGGGCACGGTCCTGACCGCCGAGGAGCTCGCGGCCGTCGCCGAGCTGGCGGTGGAGCGCGACCTGCTGGTCATCACCGACGAGGTGTACGAGCACCTGGTCTTCGAGGGCTCCCACACCCCGCTGGCCGGGCTCCCGGGCATGCGCGAGCGCACGGTCACCATCTCCTCGGCGGGCAAGACCTTCTCGTTCACGGGGTGGAAGGTCGGCTGGGTGACGGGGACCCCGGAACTCGTGACCGCCGTCCGGTCGGCGAAGCAGTTCCTGACCTATGTCAACGCGGGTCCCTTCCAGTACGCCATCGCCGAAGCACTCCGCCTGCCGGACGCGTACTTCGACGGCTTCCGCGCCGACCTGCGGCGCAAGCGCGACCTGCTCGGCGACGGCCTGCGCGCGGCCGGGTTCGAGGTCTACCAGCCCCAGGGCACGTACTTCATCACCACCGACATCACCCCCTTCGGCGAGAAGGACGCCTACGCCTTCTGCCGCGCCCTCCCCGAACGCTGCGGCGTCGTCGCCATCCCCAACTCCGTCTTCTACGACGACCCCGACGCCGGCCGCAGCCAGGTCCGCTTCGCCTTCTGCAAGAAGGACGACGTCCTCACCGAGGCCATCAGCCGTCTTCGACGCCTCGCATCCTGAACTCACACCGTCTTCGGCCTCGCTCGAAGCACGCGTCCTCGTCGGACGGAGCCAGGACCCACCGAGTTCCCTGGCTCCGTACCGGTGCCGGTCTCACCCCGCGCCTGCGGCGCCGGGCGGTGTCGCCGCTGCTCAGCGGCGCCCCTTGCGGCCGCTCCTGCCGGTGGCGCGCCCCCGCTTGTGGGCGCGGCCGAGACGGGCGGCAGGAGCACGCGGTGCTCGGGCCGCCAGCTGCCTGAGCTCTGCCAGACCGGCCCGGTCAGGATGCGCCGAGTCCGACGCGGCGGTGATCGCGTCCCTGACCTCGGTGCCCTGGGCGCGCAGCGCCTCCTCGGCGGCGTCCGAGCCGCCCGCCAGCTCCACCAGCTGGAGCAGGTTCTCGGCGAGCACGAGCAGGTGCTCGGCTCCGGTCATGTCCTCCGGAGACAGCAACTCACGCTGCGCCAGCGCGTTCAACGCCAGCGGCGCCAGCTGGGGGTCACGACGCAGGGTGTGCAGCAGGCGCTCGCCCTCACCGTCCGGCAGCGCCGCCGACAGCACGCCGAGCATGGCCTGCGCACGCGTACGGAAAACCATGGCCCCTACGGAATCGGTCAGTTGCCGTAGCGCGTCGGCCCGCTCGCCGCGTGCCGTGATCCAGCCGGCCAGCTCCGGTCGGGCGGCATCCGGGGGGTATTCCTCCCAGTTCGTCGTCCTCGGGCAGCGCGACGGGCAGTTGCGGCTCGGCCCGGGCCGAGCGGGACAGCGTGCGGCCGGTCAGCCGCCGTTCCATGACCGCGTCGAGGGCCTGCTCGTCGTAGGGGGCTTCTCCTCGCCGCGCCCGCTCCGCGAAACGCTGCAATTCCGCCCCGTCCAGGATGTCCACGCCCTGCTCCGCGGCCGTCATCGCCCAGAACTTCGCCAGACCCCAGCGAGTACGGTCCGCCATCGCCGCCGGGTGCTGCTCCGCGAGCCTGTCGACCGCGGCGAGGGAGTCCTGGAGCGCGGGGCCGCGGGGTTCCGCCAACTGCGCGGTGTGCAGATAGCGCAGCAGGGTGCGCAGTGTGCCCGGGGCGTCGGAGCGTTCCTCCCCGGGAAGCTCGGTGACCTGCTGGGGAAGCCAGGTGAGCAGGAGCTCCTCCACGTGGTGCGAATCCCACAGGCCCAGTCGGCCGTCAGCGGTCGCCCCGTGCCGGTAGTCAAGCGCGGCCTCAGCCATGAACCCGTCCGCCGGCAGCCCCTGCCCCCCGGCCCACCGGACCAGGCGGTCGACGAGCAGCTCACGCGCCGCTTCGAACTCCTCCTCGGCCTCGGGTTCGAACCTCATCCGCATGTGACGCGTCCCCCTGTTCGCAGCAGTCCTTGCGGTGGCACGCTACCCGCCGCAGCGCCGCGGGAACCCGGCCGGAGATCAGCCGGCGTTCGCCTCGGGTTCCGGACGCGGGAGCTCGTCGAGGTCGAGGGTGAAGGTGCGGCCGTCGGCCAGGGGGATGGGGAGCTTGCCGGTGCCGTACTTGTGCGTGTGAGCCGCGATGTAACCGGTTCCGGTCGGCTGGGTGTGGAGGACGACTTCCTGGGCGTAGGGGTCCACCACCAGGTAGATCGGGATGCCGTAGCGGCCGTACTTCGCGGTGCAGTCGTCGTAGTCCTTGCGCGCGGAGGAGGTCGAGACGACCTCGGAGATCAGCAGGACGTCTTCGAAGCTGTAGCGCTTGCCCTCCCGGCGGGCATCCTCACGAAGGATCGCCAGATCGGGGGCGGAGTTCTCGTCAGCGGGGAAGTCGAGATAGACGTCTGAGGCAGTCTTCGCATGGCGTCCGAGGGACACGACCGTGTCGTACTGCATCGACTTGATCGTGCTCGAGTGCTCGAAGCTCTGCGGCGTCATGATCACCTTTCCGTCGGCTCCGAACAGGACGGTGTACCCCTTGGGGAACTCGGTGTGCACGATCGCGTCGACGCTCATGGACGGCTCCTTCCCGTGTGTGGTCAGGATACGGCGGACAGTGCCGCGTAACCGAGCCCGACGGTACGCCCGTGAGTGCGGCCCGGACAGGTTCCGCGGCCACCCCTGCTCGAGCTCGCCGCGCAGCATGCGAATGGGCGTACGAACGAGGAGTCGGCTGGGTGACCGCCACGCCCGAGCTGATCACGGCGGTCCGCTCGGCGAAGCAGTTCCTGACGTACGTGTCCTCGGGCCCGTTCCAGTACGCCGTCGCCGAGGCGCTGGCCCTGCCCGACTCGTACTACGAGGGCTTCCGCACCGACCTCGCCGCGAAGCGCGACCTCCTGGCGGACGGCCTGGCCGCTGCGGGCTTCGAGGTCTACCGCCCCCAGGGCACCTACTTCATCACCACCGACATCACCCCCTTGGGTGAAAAGGACGGCCTCGCCTTCTGCCGCTCCCTCCCGGACCGCTGTGGCGTGGTCGCGATCCCCAACCAGGTCTTCTACGACGACAAGTCCGCGGGCGCCACCCAGGTCCGCTGGGCCTTCTGCAAGCGGACGGACGTACTGGAAGAGGCGGTGGCCCGCCTGCGCCGCCTCCGGGGATGACGAGCGTGGCCGAGCGGCGCGGGAGCGTTTCGCCCTCGTAGGGTTTCTCCATCGTGGCGGCGCCGACCGGGAGTCCGGCCTGTTCACGCGTACGCGGAAAGTCGGGAGACATGGCGACGACGGTGTCCGTGCTGACCCCGGCGCGGGTCCGGGCTGCGGCCCCGTCCCCCGTGATCGCGCTCGGGGTGTTCGCCGCCGTGCGCGGGTCCGGGGTGCTGGTGCTCTCCGCCGCTTCCTGGTGGGCCGGGCGCAGTCCGGTCCGGGTGCTCGGCGGGTCCTGGGACTCGGTCTGGTACCTCTGGATCGCCGGGCACGGCTACGGCCGGATCCAGATGTGGCCGGCGAGCGGGTCCGTCCAGAGCGACGTGGCCTTCTTCCCGCTGTACCCCCTGCTCGTACGGGCCGCCTCCCAGGCGCTGCCCGGCGGGCTCGCCGTCGCAGGGCTCGCCGTCGCCTGGGCGGCCGCCGCGCTGGCGGCCGTCGGGGTGTACCGGGTCGGGGAGCACCTGCTCGGGGCGCGGGCCGGGGTGCTGCTCGTCGCGCTGTGGGCCGCGCTGCCGCACGCCGTCGTGCTGACTCTCGCGTACACCGAGGCGCTGCTGGCCGCGCTCGCCGCCTGGACCCTGTACGCCCTGCTGCGCGGCCGCTGGCTGTGGGCGGCGGGCCTCGCGGTGGCCGCCGGGCTGACCCGCCCGACCGGGATCGCGGTGGCCGCGGCCGTGTCCGTCGCGGCCGCGCACGAGCTCCTCGCACGGGGCGGCGGCGTACGGGGGCGCGGCGTACGGGGGCGCGGCGTGCGGGGGCGCGGCGTACGGAGCAGCGGCGCACGGAGCAGCGGCGTACGCGGTCGCGTACGGGGCGGCCGGGCGGCCGAGGTGTGGGCGGCCGGGCTGCTCGCGCCCGCGGGCTGGGCCGCGTACGTCCTGGCCGTCGGGGTGCGCGGGCGCAATCCGCTCGGCGGGTACTTCACCGTGCAGCGGCGCTGGGGCTCCCGCTTCGACTTCGGCGCGGGCGCCCTGGGCTCCGCCGCGAAGGTGCTGACCGGCGGGCACGTGGCACTGGCGACCACCGTGACAGTGGCCGTGCTGGCCGTGGCGGGGCTGCTCGCGGTGCTGCTGGCGCTGGACCGGACTCCGCTGCCGCTGCTCGCGTACACCGGGGTGCTGCTGCTGATCACCTTCGGCGGGGCCGGCTTCTTCGAGTCGAAGCCGCGCTTCCTGCTGCCCGCGTTCCCGCTGCTCCTGCCGGTGGCGGCCGTCATGGCGAGAGCCCGGCCGCGCACCGCGGTCGTGGTGACCGGGGTGCTGGCCGGGCTCTCCCACGGCTACGGGGCGTACCTGCTCCTCGTGGCCCGGGTAGCGCTGTGACGTGCTGGAACGACTGGCTGACTAGTTCGTTTCCTCGTCCGAGTCGCCGCCCTTGTCGTCGCCCTCGGACGCGGAGTCGACGTCCTTCTCCAGGCCGAGCTGCTCCACGAGCCACTTGTCGAACTCGATGGAGGCCCGGACCCAGCTGACCGTGGAGGACACGAAGTGCTCCAGGCTGACGCCGGTGCCGATCAGCATCTGCGCCTCGCCGATCAGGCGGACGGAGCCGTCGTCGTGCGTGTGGCTGTAGACCTTCGGCCACAGGGTGCGGCGGTTCCAGTCGTCGATCGACTCCAGGAGCTGGGGCTTCTCGTCGATCTTGTGCGGGCGGTCGTAGAAGGTCCGCACCGAGAAGACCTGCTGCTCGCCCTCGCCGCGGAACATGAAGTACGTGCGGAACTCCTCCCACGGCGCCGCGAGGTCACCCTCGTCGTCGACGACGTACTTGAGCTCCATCTGCTCCAGCAGCTGCTTGACCAGATCCTGGTCGGGGACGACGGGGCCCGCCGGTCCTGTGGCCTGCGGATCGGGCTGCTGCCCTCCGAAGTTCGGAATCGAGGCCGGGTCGATGCTCACCGTGTATTTCCCTTCGTGCGGATGAACTCATCCTCCCCCATCGCTCCCACCCCGTGTCCACCCCCGCACCCGCCTATCCGCTCCGGGCGGACAGGCGTAGGGCGCAGGTAAAGGCCCTTCCGGGGCTCAGAGCGCCTTGCCGACCAGCAGGTCCTCGCCCGCCACGTCGACCCGTACGGTGTCCCCGTCCTTGACCTCGCCGGAGAGGATCTCCTTGGCGAGGCGGTCGCCGATGGCCGTCTGGATCAGGCGCCGCAGGGGCCGGGCCCCGTAGGCGGGGTCGTTGCCCTTGTCGGCGAGCCAGGCCAGGGCCTCGGGGGTGACGTCCAGCGTCAGGCGGCGATCGGCCAGCCGCTGGGCGAGGCGGCCGATCTGGAGCTCGGCGATGTGCGCGAGCTCATCGCCGGACAGGGCGGAGAAGACGACGAGGTCGTCGAGGCGGTTGAGGAACTCCGGCTTGAAGGACGAGCGGACCACCTCCAGGACCTGGGCCTTCTTCAGCTCCGCCGGGGTGGCCGGGTCCATCAGGTACTGGCTTCCGAGGTTGGAGGTCAGGATCAGGATGGTGTTGCGGAAGTCCACCGTCCGGCCCTGTCCGTCGGTGAGGCGGCCGTCGTCGAGGACCTGGAGCAGGACGTCGAAGACCTCCGGGTGGGCCTTCTCGACCTCGTCCAGGAGCACCACGCTGTA
>NZ_JBFBBA010000027.1:0-117346 GCF_040682455.1 Streptomyces sp. NPDC051183 | reverse complement strand
GCGCCTCCTCGACCTGTTGGAAATCAGCCTGACCTGACCAGCACGAACCCGACAGACCTCACTCAAACCAGCGACGTGCGGAGGATGGGGCTAGACGGTGACCGCCACCCGCAAGGCGATCGCCGCCACCGGCGCCGAAGCCGTCGAACTCGCCGAAGGCACCGGCTACCTCCTGCCCGAAGACTTCGAACCCGCCCCCGACCCCGGCCGCGAAGCACACACCACCATCGACGACGAGGTCCCCCGGCTCACCGACTTCCTCACCGGCACCCGTGTCACCCCCGCCTATCGCACCCCGCTCGAACGCCGGCTCGCCACCTCCTGACACCAGCTCATACGGATCACGGCCCTCGCCCGAGGTGACAGACAAGGGGTCCTGGTCAGCTACTCCCCAAGAAGCTCGGGTTTCTCTAGGGCGGAGCCCTCCCCCTCCCCCCGGTGACTTGCGCCAGAAATCGACGGCCCACGAACTCTCCGCGCAGGTCAGCGATCGGGTTGCACCGAAGCTGCGCCGTGAAGATAGGCCGCCAGGATCTTCTGCAGCGAGGTCGTCTCGTTGATGGCAGTCCGGTAGAACACCAGCGAGTCCGTGAGGGCGATCAGTTCCTCGACGCGTGCGTCCGAGGCGGGGAGTCCCGCCTCGGTGAGGGCCGACGCCGTCACCTGCCGGGTGAGGGTGTGCACCTCGGAGTCCGCCGTCAGTTTCGCTCGCACCTGCGGCGCGTCGTCAAGTTCGAGGATGAGGGCGTAACGGGCTCTCATGTCATCGCGGCGGAGGGCGAGCGTCTCGACGAGTCCTGCGATCAGCGCGGCGAGCTCGTCGGCGTCGAGCCGTTGCGCAGGCCCTGACTTCGCCTCCAAGGCATCGGCAAGTGCTTCGGCATCGGTCTTCGAGCGGGCGGCAAGCTCATCGACGATGAGCTCCAGGAGCGCAAGCCGCGTCTTCGCGTGGTAGGAGGTCGATCCCTGCGGGATCCCCGCCTCTCGGTCGACAGCCCGATGCGTCAGGGCGCGAACACCGTCACGGGCGATGATGCGAATCCCGCTGCCGGCGATCGCATCCCGCCGCTCACTGCCACTTGGCACGTTCGGAGGCACGGCTCGATGCTACAGGTGTAGTGTCTCCACCCGCAGAGGCTCTACATCTGTAGCGGCCCGGTGCCGCCGCGCCCGCAGGACACCGCACGGACCTGGAGGAGAGCGCAATGATGATCGACTTCGTTCCCGATCCGGCCCTATATCCGTTCGCACTACGATGGTTCGACTCGTCCGCGGGGCGGGTCCACTACGTCGACGAGGGGGCGGGGCCACCGATCGTGTTCTGCCACGGCTCCCCCACCTGGAGTTTTCTCTACCGTCACATCGTGAAGGGCCTTCGAAGCCGGTACCGCTGCATCGCCGTCGACCACCTGGGCTTCGGCCTGTCCGAGCGCCCGGCCGGCTTCGGCTACACGGTCTCGGAACACACGGCGGTCCTGGGAGAGCTGATCGACCATCTGCACCTTGACGGCTTCGTCCTGATGGGGCAGGACTGGGGTGGCCCCATCGGGCTCGGCGCGGCAGCTACGCGGGCGGACCGCGTCAGGGGGATCGTGCTGGGCAACACCGCGTTCTGGCCGATCGAGCAGCTGGCGAACCGGGCGTTCAGCGCGATCATGAGCAGCCGCCCCATGCAACGGCGCGTCCTCGAACAGAACTTTCTCGTAGAGCAGTTCCTGCTCGGCAGAACCGGCCCCGCTCTGACCGCGGCCGAGGCCGACCACTACCGCATGGTGCAGCCCACGAAGGAAGCCCGGCGCGGCCTCGCGGTCATGCCCGGGGAGATCCGCGCCGCGCGCCCCCTGTTGGAGGGACTCGCCCAAGAGGTTCCTGCCCGCCTCGGCGACAAACCGACTCTGGCAGTCTGGGGCATGCGGGACCCGGTGTTCCGGCCCAAGGCCTGTATTCCGCGGATCCGCTCCTCATTCACAGAACTGACCATCGTCGAACTCAGCCAGGCGAAGCACTGCGTCCAAGAGGATGCACCGGATCGGATCGTGAAGGCGATCATGGAACGATTTCCCTGATTCATCGCGTTCGCGAGGGCTACGGCGAGGCCGCGGGCGATGCGTTGCCGTTCGCGAAGCTCATCGTCGCCCTGTGCGCAGCGCCTGCCGTACTGGACCGCGACGCGTTGCTCGGCGCCGGGCCGGTGGACTGGGAGGCGACGGCAGTCGAGCACGCGCGGGAGCCCTCGGCTCCGTGGCGCCGCATGGCCTGATAGCCCGGCGGGACTGTCCCGACGGGATGCCCCTGACCCTGTTCGCGCCCTGTCGGCCGGAGGTCGCCGACCGGCTCGCGGCCCGACAGAAGGAGCGGCAGGCCAAGCGGCGGCCGATCGACATGCACCGGAGGGGAGAACGGGAGCGACAGGGGCAGCGGCGTTCGAGTCCTGGACCGCCACCGCCGATCACACTGCGTACCTCGACGCGACATCGAGCGAACCGCCCGCCGTCATGCCGAAGCAACGGCAGATACGGCGCCCCATGGAGGACGCCGACCCTACATGCCGGGTCCAGCCGCCGGCCACGCCGGACCACGAGACCGCGCCGCTCCCCTACATCCCGGTACCCCGCTCGCCAGAGTCCGTCCCGAGCACAAGGCCTGCGCCTAACAAAGGCACCACCGATCGCCTACCGGGGCAAGTACGGGGCAGGGGTACAGCCGTGTGGGACACCCGCACGCTTCCCCCGCCGGATGGCTCCGCGACGACCATCGCCCGTAGCCCGTGGCCCGTGGCCCGTGGCCCGTAGGACAGACCACCCGTGGGAGCGCCTTCCTTACTCCCGATCGCTCCCACGACTTCCCACCGTTGACCGACCCCTGCCGCCCGGGCCTGCGGTACCAGGATCCGGACCAACGCCGCAGCCGTCCTGCGCCGCGAACTGCGCACCGGGAAGACCCGCGACCAGTGGGTCATGCTCGGCGCCTCCACCGACTGCTACCAGCGCGCCGAGGGCCGCTACCGGCTCATGCCCGCCATCCTGCGCGCCCTCACCGACCACCGCGTCCCCTTCACCACCACCACCAAATCAGCCCTCCTGCGCCGCGACACCGACCTGTACGCCGAGGCCGCGCGCGTGACCGACGTCCTGGTCATGACCTCCCTCGGCTCCCTCGACGAACGCGTCTGGCACGCCTTCGAACCCGCCGCCTCCCCACCCCGGGCCCGCCTCGACACCATCCGCGCCCTGCGCGAGGCAGGCGTGCCCGCCGGCGTACTCATCGCCCCCGTCATCCCCCACGCCGCCGACCGTCCCGAGGCCCTCGACGCCCTCGTCGACGCCTGTGCGGAAGCGGGCGCCGTCACCGTCTTCCCCGACGTGATGCGCCTCAGCCCCGGAGCCCGCACCTGGTTCCTCACCCAGACCACCCGCGCCCTCCCGCCCCACCTCCACCGGCGCCTCGCCGCCGACTTCGCCACCCGGCCATCGATGCCCCAGCAGTACATCCGACAGGTCACCGACCACATCCACACCCGCGCGGCCCACCACGGCATGCCCCGGTGGCAGGACTACCTCAGCAGCCTGCGCACCCTCACGTGAGGCCCAGAGCCGGGCCTGGGCGGGTGCCCGTCGGACCAGGACCCGGACCATTTCCGGACCAGGCTTCACCCGAGAGCCCTACGCGGCACCGTTTTCCCAGGTCAGCGTGGGTGCAAATGCTGTACCACCAGCAGACCAAGAACATGCTGGTCTGGGCTTCCGCCCGTCAGGCGCCGTCGGCGCGACCCGCTCGATACGGGTGTCGGTCCTTTCAGTTCCTCCCGGTTCCTCCCGCCCCTCTCCCGCTCCCGACCGCCAGCGTCAGCTCGAGGACCCGGTGCGGCGATGCGAGATCCGGAAACAGCTCCCGCAGCTGCGACATCCGGTACCGGACGGTCTGGGGATGGACGAACAACGCCGCCGCCACCTCGTCCCGCCTGCCTTGGTGAAGCAGCCACGCCCGCAACGTCTCCTCCAGCCGCCGTGCGGTCGCGACGGGCAAGGTCCGCAACGGTGCGAGGGCCCGGGCCCGCAGGTCTGCGAACGCGTCCACGTCGGCGCTCAGCACCAGCTCGGGCAGGTGGTCCTCGGTGTCACGGATATCGGAGGAGAGGGAGCGCGCGCGTGCAGCTCGGGCGTACGAGGCGGATGCACGAGTCCATGGCCGGGCCGGGCCGACCACGGCGTTGCGGTCGGTCAGCTGCCGCAAGAGGTGCGACCGGTCGGCATCGGGGACGAGCAGCACACCGAAGGCGTCCGGCAGATCGTCGAGGACGAGGGTGCTCGGGTCGAGCGCACGGTAGGCAGGCCTGGCCTGGGCGGCGGGCAGCAAGACGGCGGTCAGCGAAGCCGGAGGCTGCCACCCGGCCCGTTGAACAGAGGCCAGCAGCACGTCCGGGCTCGCGCCGGCGAGGAGGTCGCGGGCCAGGTGTTCCAGGTGGCGCTCGTGCTCCCGGCCCCGGGCGGCCAGTTCGTCGGCGTGGCCCGCGGCGCTCGCGGCGGAGAGCTCGTCGATGTAGGCGAAGGTCAGCTCGGCGAACTTGGCGACCTCGGCGGCGGGCAGACCTGCGGGTACGGCACCCGCTGCCAGGCATCGCCAGGCCACACGGGCGCCGACGCGGTAGGCGCTGAGCAGGGCGTCCATCGAGCGCCCGTCGCGCACCTCGCCGCGGCCCAGCTCGTAGGCTGCGTCACCGGCGTCGCCGCCTGTGGCGTTCCCGCTCGCGAGGTCCAGGTAGTGCCCCAGGGCGGTGCGGACGGCTCGGCGGATGGTGACGCCCATGCGGCCCGAAAGGGCATTGGCATAGGGAGGGACCTCGTCGATGATCGCCTGGACGACCTCGTCGGCGGTGGTCTTCAACGCGCCGCGAAGTGCGGTGACCGTTGTCCGATCCAGCGCCAGTTCGGTGACTCTCCGGATTGGATGGCTCACGTTTTATTCCCTACGAACAATTCAGCCGACCAAATTTACGTCCTGCGGTCAGGACTTTACGCCCTGAGGCGCATCAAGCTGAGGTCATGACGAGTGCAGCCCTCCGCAGTAGGGCGTGGAAACTGCTGGAGATGATCACGACGCCGCTGCTGCCGTCGGACTACCTCGACCTGGTCAGCCCGCTGCGTGCGGGTGCTGACCTGCGTGGGCGCATCGAGGCCGTGCACCCCGAGACGGGTGACGCCGCGACCATCGTGATCAGGCCGGGAAGGGGCTGGCGCGGTCACACGGCCGGTCAGTACGTGCGGATCGGGGTCGACGTCGACGGGAGGCGCCTGTGGCGCGCCTACTCCATCACCTCGCCGACGAACCGCCAGGACGGCCGCGTCACGATCACCGTGAAGGCGATCCCGGACGGCAAGGTCAGCAATCACCTGGTCCGCAGGGCGAAACCGGGCACGCTGGTCCAGCTCGACCAGCCGACCGGTGACTTCGTGCTGCCGAAGGCCAAGCCCGCCAAGGTGCTCTACCTGACGGCCGGCAGCGGCATCACGCCCGTGATGGGCATGCTGCGTGACATCGAGTTCGACGACGTCGTCATGGTCCACTGCGCGCCACAGCCGCAGGACGTGATCTTCCGCAACGAACTGCACGACCTGGTCGCGGACAAGAAGCTGCGGCTCACCGAGGTGCACACCGACACAGACGGCGTGCTCGACATCGCCCGCCTCGACGAACTGGTACCCGACTGGGCCGAGCGCGAGACCTGGGCCTGCGGGCCCGCGGGCCTGCTCGACGCCGCCGAAGGGTTCTGGAGCGAACACGGCGTCGAAGAGCGCCTGCACACCGAACGCTTCCGCCCCAGCATCGTCGTCGCCGGTGACGGCGGCGAGGTCACGTTCAGCGCCACCGGCAAGACCGTCGACGCGGACGGCGCCACGCCGTTGTTGGACGTCGGCGAGGAGGCCGGCGTGCTCATGCCGTCCGGGTGCCGTATGGGCATCTGCTTCGGCTGCGTCACGCCGCTCAAGGCGGGCGCCGTCCGCGACCTGCGCACCGGCGAGATCACCGAGGCCGAGCCGGGCGTCCTCATCCAGACCTGCGTGTCCGCCGCGGCGGGCCCCTGCGACATCGAACGGTAGGAGCACCTTGACCGCCATCGACCCCACCGCCCACCTGACCGCGGAGCAGATCGAGGAGCTCGGCCGCGAACTGGACGCGATCCGCGACGAGGTGATCGCCGGCCGCGGCGAGCAGGACGCCGCGTACATCCGCAAGGTCATCTCGGCGCAGCGCAAGCTCGAGCTGGTCAGCCGGGGCGTGCTGCTGTTCTCGATCTTCCCGCCCGCGTGGGTGCTCGGCACCGCCGGTCTGTCCGTGGCGAAGATCATGGACAACATGGAGATCGGGCACAACATCCTGCACGGCCAGTGGGACTGGATGCGGGACCCGAAGATCCACTCCACCACCTGGGAGTGGGATCACGTCTCGCCGGCCGACCAGTGGAAGCACTCGCACAACGAGCTGCACCACACGTACACCAACGTGATCGGCAAGGACAACGACCTCGGCTACGGCATCATGCGCGTCGACGAGGACCAGAAGTGGCACCCGTTCCACCTCGGCCAGCCGCTGTGGAACTTCCTCAACGCCTGCTTCTTCGAGTACGGCATCGCAGCGTACGACCTGGAGCTCGGCAAGAACCTGCACAAGCGCCGCCGCAACAACCCGGAGTTCCGCGCCCGGGCCAGGGCCGTGGGCCGCAAGATCCGCAAGCAGGTGCTCAAGGACTACGTGATCCACCCGCTGCTGTCGGGCCCGTCCTTCCTCCCCACGCTGGCCGCCACGTTCACCGCGAACCTGGTCCGCAACATCTGGTCCCACTCGGTGATCATGTGCGGGCACTTCCCCGAGGGCGTGCAGGTCTTCGAGCGCCGGTCGATCAAGGGCGAGACGCGCGGCCAGTGGTACCTGCGCCAGATGATGGGCTCGGCGAACATCAGCGGCAGCAGGGCCATGCATTTCATGACCGGCAACCTGTCGCACCAGATCGAGCACCACCTGTTCCCGGACCTGCCGAGCAACCGGTACGCCGAGGTCGCGGTGAGGGTGCGCGCGCTGTTCGAGAAGTACGAGCTGGAGTACGTCACCGGGCCGCTGCCCAAGCAGGTGTTCTCCGCGTGGCGCAAGGTCTTCCGGCTCTCGCTGCCGAACAAGAAGCCCAAGGTCGATGCGCCGGACCGCGAGCAGGAGCTCGTCGCTGCCTGATTCCCGGTACCGGTTCAGATCTTCGGGCCGTGCCGGCGGCGGCGCCTGCTGCCGCGGACTGCCCGATCCCTCGTACCAAAGCTGAAACCGATCAGTGCAGGACCGAGGACGGCAGCGCCCGGACGGCTTGGAGCGCGGCGTACAACTCGGCCGTTCCGACCGGGTCGGTGACGGTGCGTCCGGTGAGCTCGCGGATCCGGCGCAGCCGCTGACGAACGGTGTTGGCGTGGCAGTGCAGCACCTGTGCGGCCTCCTCCGTGGACCCGGAGGCCGCATACCAAGCGGTGAGCGTGCCGATCAGCATGGTGCGCTGCTCGGCCGGGAGGTCGAGCAGCGGGCCGAGGACCGAGCGGGCCATCCGGGCGGCGACGTCCGGGGAGTGCACCACCAGGCCGGCGAGCGGGCCGTCGTCGAAGCTGGCGACCGGCGGGCCGGCGGGGTCGGCGGTGGCCAGCGCGAGCCGGGCCAGCCGCAGGCCGGTGGCGCAGTCGGCAAGGCGCGTGAAGACCGGACTCGCCCCGTAGCGGAGGGTGGCCGACCGCTGGAGCACGGTCAGCAGCTGCTCCAGGGTGCGCTGATCGCGGACCGAGACCAGCCCGGCCAGCAGGCCTGCGGTGCGGCTCCAGGCGGAGGCGATGCCGTGAGCGGCAAGCCGGTTTCCGAGCTCGGGCACCGGTCCGGGCGGCGGGTCGGCGACCAGCACCACGAACAGCCCGTCGTACGGCAGGCGCAGGGCGTCCGCCGCCCGCCAGATGGCCTCCGTGTGCCGCGCTGCTGGCCGCCCTCGCGACGGCCGCTCCAGCCACCGCCGTGGAAAACGGTGACCTCCACGACGCCTTCTACACTCCCCCGCCCGGTGAAGTCACCGCCGGGCCGGGCGAGGTGATCCAGCGCAGAGCCGCCGACTTCCGGATCGAGCCGACGGGCGTGATCAACCAGCGCGTACGGTCCTGGCAACTGCTCTACGGCTCCGCCGACGCCGATGGCCGCCGGATCGCCGTCTCCGGCACCGTGCTCGTCCCCGAAGCCCCGTACGACGGGCCGGGCCCGCGCCCAGTGGTCGCGCACGCCATCGGCACCCACGGTCTGGGCGACAGGTGCGCCCCCTCCCGGGCCCTGGCCGACGGCACCCAGTACGAGAGCATCGTGATCAAGGCGATGCTCGACCGCGGCTGGGCCGTGGTCGCCACCGATTACCAGGGGCTCGGCACCCCCGGCGGACACAGCTACGTCAACGGGCGGGCCGAGGGCCAGGCCGTGCTGGACTCGGTGCGTGCCGCCCAGCGGCTGCCCGAGGCGGGGATCGCCCCCGACGCCCCGGTCGTCATCGCCGGCTACTCGCAGGGCGGCCAGGCGGCGAGCTGGGCGGCCGAACTCCAGCCCTCCTACGCCCCGGAACTGAAGCTGCGCGGCGCCTCGGTCGGGGCGCCCGCCGCGGACCTCCTGGCCGTCGCGAAGGGGGTGGACGGCAGCCCGGCCTTCGGCTTCGGTCTGACCGCCGCCGTCGGCCTCAGGCACGCGTACCCGGAACTCCCGCTGGACGAACTGTTCACCGACCACGGCCGCAAGCTGCTTGCCAACATCTCCGACGACTGCACGCTGGAGATCACCACCAAGTACGGCATGCACAGCTGGGACCGGCTGACCACCGAGGACCCGTTCGCGCGGGCCGACTGGCGCGGCCGGCTCACCGAGCAGCGGGCCGGGCGCTACCGACCGGCGGTGCCGGTGCGGCTGTACCACTCGCGCCTGGACGACGTGATCCCGTACCGGGTGGGCACCGAGCTCAAGGACCGGCTGTGCGGGCTCGGCGCGTCCGTCGACTGGGACACGTATCTGACGCCCACCCACATGGCCACCTTCTACGCGGTCGCCCCGGCGACCGTCGGGTGGCTGGCGGACCGCATCGAAGGCCGACCGGTGGAGAACGACTGCTGACCTGGTCAACAGCGGTGCCGCAGTGGCCGATCGGCGTTGACCGGGCGCGGTCAGGGCCGTCGGGCCGTGAGGAGGACAGCACTGCCGTCGACGGCCTGGTGGCCGGCGCCGTAGTGGGCCAGCAGGTCCTGCTCCAGGGACGCCCGCATCGCCGCGTTGTCCGGGTGGTGGGCGTGCCAGAAGTCGGCGAGGATCCGGGCCGTCTGGGCGGCCTGTTGGTCGGGGGCACCGGGGTCGGGGACGAGGGTCGCGTCCACGCGTCGGTACGCGACGTCGGTCAGTCCTGCTTCGACGCACTGCCGGGCCGCGAAGTGGAGCAGGTGGCCCTGGTGGTCGTCCTGTTCCCCGGCCGGGATCACGCAGTGCCGGTTGAGGAGTTCGACGATGTGGTTGTCGGGGGTGCCCTGGACGAGGACGATCCGCGCCTGCGGGTCGTCGCGGTCGAGGACGCGCAGCATCTCTCCGACCGCCGCCTCCGGGTCGTCGGCGTAGTGGAGCACCCAGCTCGCGGTGACCGCGTCGAAGGCCCCGTCGGGGAAGGGAAGGCGTTCGCCGCGACCCGGGTGCACGGTGATGCCGTGTTCCGGCAGGTGCTGGATCGCGGCTTCGCGGTCCCGGTCGATCTCGACGGTGGTGCAGGAGCCGTACCGGGCAGCGATGGCCCGTACCCCGGCCCCGGCGGCCCCGCCGACGTCGAGGATGCGACGGCAGCCGGTGAGGGCGTCGACGACCGCGTCGATGTCGTGGCGTCGGAAGCGGGGTTCGAACGCGGCCCGTGCGTCGGTGCCCAAGGCGTGCGGGCCCCGGTAGCGGGCCGGGTGGGGGTAGGGGCCCAGGAGCGCGTGGGCGGGCGGGGCGACCCGGCCGGTGCGCCGGGCCCGGAGGAACAGGTGCTCCTCAGGGCCGGCGATGCGGCTGTCGGGCTGGAACGTGGCGGTGTGGCGGTGCAGTACGGTCAGCCCGAGCCCCTCCAGGCGCGTGGGGAACTCGTCGGCGGTCAGGCTGCTGACGTTCATGCGGCGCCCCATCCACGTCAGCGTGGTTTCGTCCAGGTCACCGGGGACGGTCGCGAACAGCAGGTAGCCGCCGGGGGCGAGCCAGGACGCGATGCGCTCCAACGATGCCGCGACGTCCTGCTGCGGCATGAGCAGCAGCGGGAAGAACGCGCAGACGGCGTCGAAGCGCTCCGCCGGCTCGTAGGTGCGCACGTCCGCTAGCCGGAATTCGGCACCTGGCACCTGGGAACGGGCCAGCTCGACCATGGCGGCGGAGACGTCGATGCCGGTCACCCGGAACCCCGCGTCGGTGAGCGTGGCCGCCACGGGCCGGCCCGTACCGGAGCCGACGTCCAGCACGCGGGCGCCGGCCGACAACCGCTCCGTGAGCCACAGCAGCGCCTCGTCCTGGCCGGGCAGTCCCGCGAACGCCCGCTCGTACTCGCCGCCCAGCTCGTCGAAGACTTCCGCCGCCGACACCGCGATGTGATCGCCCACCAGACACTCCCGTGAACCACGCCTGCCCTGACGACCCAGCAGATACCACTGACCGGCTCGACGTCCCGGGCGACGCGCCGGGCCTCCGCGAGGCGGGCTCTCAGGTCAGGTAGTCCTCGGGACCGAGGTAGCGTGATCACCACTGCATGGAGTGACCGGCGGAGAGTAGTGAGGCTGCGATGAGTGAACCGACGAAGCCCGAGGTCGAAATTCCGGAGGGCGATGCTCCCCAGGAGCTGACGATCCGGGACCTCGTCGTCGGGGACGGGGCCGAGGCGAAGCCGGGCAGGGTGGTCCGGGTTCACTACGTCGGGGTCACCTTCGAGTCCGGGAAGGAGTTCGACGCCTCCTGGGACCGCGGTGAGCCCTTCAAGTTCGCCGTGGGTGGTGGCAGGGTCATCAAGGGCTGGGACCGGGGGCTCAGGGGGATGAAGGTCGGCGGTCGGCGCGAGATCATCGTTCCCCCGCGCCTCGGCTACGGCAAGCAGTCCCCCTCGCCGTTGATCCCGGCGGGTTCCACGCTCGTCTTCGTGGTGGACCTGCTCTCCGTGGTCTGACCGGCCGCGCAGGAGGAGGCGTCCGGCGAAGGCGGCGCCCGCGATGACTGCCGCTCCGGCCGGCAGCTCCGGCTCCCGGCTACGCCGGCCCGATGATCGAGGACGGGGCCACTGACCGGGGGAGCGTGACCACGGTGCGGCGGATCGGCGAGACGATCCGCCGGCCGGTCGGCGAGTGGACGCCCGCGGTGCACGCCTTGCTGACCCACTTGGAAGCGGTGGGATTCGCCCGGGCTCCGCGAGCCCTTGGCGTCGACGGGACCCGATGAGGTCCTGTCGCTGCTGCACGGCGAACCGGCGTTCACGCCCTGGCCGTCGGCTCTGCGATCGACCGCCGGAATCAGTGAACTGGGGCGCCGGCTGCGCGACTACCACGACGCAGTCCGGGACTTCCGGCCGCCGGCCGACGCGCGCGGACTCCCGGACAGTCTTTCCGGTCGGTGGCGGGAAGCGCGGCTGCGGTGTCAGTGCGCTGAAGTATCCTTCCCGCCACCGCACACCGATTCGAAGGACCAAGAGAATTGTCTGGCCTGTCTGCTTTCCCGCTGCCCTTTCAAGCGTCCCGTTCCATGTCGTACGCGACACCCCGAACGCTGCGGGAACTTCAGATGATGCAGTGCAGCTCACACATCCGGGCGAAGCCCGGATGGTTCGACAAGATGAACGATGCCGACATCGTCGCCCGGTGGACCCAGGAGGCGCTGGCTCAGGGCCTCACCGAAGCGCAGGTTCGTTACGTGCTCGCCGAACTCGTGCACTACGCCGCGTTGCGGGACGGGCAGAGCGGTGTCGAGGTGTCCGCCGTCGACGGGGTGTGGCAGTCGGACACGCTGGTGGACGACGAGCTCAGATCCCGGCTGCGTGAGGCGGTTCAGGTTCTGGAGCAGGTCCCCGCAGCCGAACCGGACTGGCATCCCGGATCCGACGGCCAGGTACTGGATCTGGTCCATCCCTCGCTGTTCTGCCTGGTGAGAGAGGCGAGTGGCGCGCCCGAGCGGGCTTGGCGGAACCCGACGGACCGCTATTCGAAGCACGAGTTCTCCGAGAGGTTCCAGTGGCTGCCCACGGACGTCGACGTCAGTGCCGACGGCGATGTCGCCTTCCGTTCGTACGTCAACAACGTCCGGCCCGACACTCACCGCGAACTGGCCGCCGTCCTTCCCGAGTTGTTCGCGCGCATACGCCCGCTGCTGGAGAACGTGCTCACCGATCTGCGCCGTCCGCGGCCCCCGCGGATCGAGGCCGATCCCTACGGGTGGTACGACTCGGAGCCGGAGTATCCGAACAGGTCCTCCTACAGCGATGACGAGGCCTACGCGGAGGCCCGTCGCGCGTGGGGAGAGGCCCACGAGGAGTGGTGGGAGAACCGCCAGCCCGTCATCCCGGACGCCCCGGAGTTCACCCCGCCCGAGTCGCCCGACGCATCCGCCCGGGTCGACCTGCGCGGCCGCCGGCTCCAGGTCATCGTGAAGCTCGCCACCATTCATCTCACCCCGGAGAAGCCCGAGTACGCCGGCGGTTCCTGGCACGTCGAGGGCATGCTGAACGAGCGGATCGTCTCGACCGGCATCTACTACTGGGACAGCGAGAACATCACCGAGAGCCGGCTGAGCTTCCGGACGGCGCTCGACGACCCGGAGTACGAACAGAACGACGACGACGGTCTGCGCGAGGTCTACGGCCTGGAGGACGAAGACGCACTGAACCAGGTACTGGGATCGACCTCGACCCCGGCGGGCCGCTGCCTGGCGTTCCCGAACGTCCTGCAGCACCGCGTCGGCCCGTTCGGCCTCGCGGACGCCACCCGCCCGGGACACCGCAAGATCCTCGCGTTCTTCCTGGTCGACCCGTCGGAAACGATCGTCTCGACCTCCGACGTGCCACCGCAACAGCCGTGGTCCGACACCTCGACCATGACGCTCGAACAGGCGAAGGACTACCGCGAACAGCTCATGCAGGAACGCAAGTTCTTCGTCGACGAACACAACGAGCAGCTCTACGAACGGGAATTCTCCCTCTGCGAGCACTGACCCTCGGGCCGGCGCTGTCGCCACCCCCGCCGCACAGCCGATGGCTTGAGCGGCGGGGGCCTTTCATGTGACGCGAGCACCCCGAGAACAACGTGCCCGGACCGTGACGGGTTCGATGCCGCGTACGGATACGGCCATTCGGCAGGACACGCTCCGTGGCGGCGCCCTCCGCAAGGTGATCACGGAGCGGGGTGACCGGGCGCGCCCGGTGCGCGCGACGGACCTCCGGACGCAGTCCCCCCGAAACGCGCCGGTTTCGAAGATGTCCGGAAACCACACGCCTCAACTCTTCACTCCCGGCGCACCGTTGATCACGAATCGATCACAACACATACTGCGCTGACCGGGCATCGGGCGCTTCTCCGCCCACGGTCGGACACGACCGCTCGCCTTCATCCCAAGCTCCTGGGGGAGACTTGCGCGACCATGTGAAGAGTGCACGCGCCTTCACCATCGCAGCGGCCACGGCAGTGGCCATCGTGGCAGGCATGACCGGCCCCACGACAGCGATCGCTGCGAACACGACCACCACGACGAACACCGCGGACATCACACGCTCCGACGGCAGCCAGCGGATCCGGCTCATCACGGGCGACCGCGTGCTGGTCGGCGCCAAGGGTCAGGTGGTGGGCTTCGAGGCCGCCAAGGGCCGCGAACGCATACCCGTACAGGTGCAGCGCACCGAGGACCACACGCTGGTGGTGCCCAGCGACGCGCAGCGCCTGATCGCCGCGGGCAAGCTGGACCAGCGGCTCTTCGACGTCACCGAGCTGACCGACCCGCTGCTGCGCCAGAGCCACGGCGACGGCCTCAAGCTGATCGTCCAGTACGACGGCGGGGCCGGCGCGGCGGCACGCTCCGAGGTGCGTGCCGCCGGCGACACCCAGCTGCGGCGTACGTTCCCCACCATCGACGCCGACGCCATCCGTACGTCGCAGGACGACGTGGCCAAGGTGTGGGAGGCGCTGACCGACCAGCGGGCGGGCGGCATGCGCGCCACCGCCTCCGGCATCGACAAGGTGTGGCTGGACGGGGTGCGCAGGGCCAGCCTGGACCGCAGCGTCCGGCAGATCGGCGCCGACCGGGCGTGGGAGGCCGGGTACGACGGCAAGGGCGTCAAGATCGCCGTCCTCGACACCGGCGTCGACAAGACCCACGACGACCTCAGGACCCAGGTCGTCGGTGAGAAGAACTTCACCACTTCCCCCGACGCCGCGGACCGCGTCGGGCACGGCACGCACGTCGCCTCGATCGCCGCCGGTACGGGCGCCAAGTCGGGCGGCACGTACAAGGGTGTCGCTCCCGGCGCCAAGGTCATCAGCGGCAAGGTGCTGAACGACAACGGATTCGGCGACGACTCCGGCATCATCGCGGGCATGGAGTGGGCCGCCGCCGAGGGCGCGGACGTGGTCAACCTGAGCCTCGGCAGCCCGGACTCGCCCGGGGTCGACCCGATGGAGGCGACGGTCAACAGGCTGTCCGCCGAGAAGGGGATCCTGTTCGCCATCGCGGCGGGCAACGAGGGCGAGGCCGGCGCTTCGACGGTGGGCTCGCCGGGCAGCGCGGACGCCGCGCTGACCGTCGGCGCCGTCGACAAGGACGACAGGCTCGCGCCCTTCTCCGGCATCGGCCCGCGCACGGGCGACGGCGCCGTCAAGCCCGACGTGACCGCGCCCGGCGTCGCCATCGCCGCGGCCGCAGCCCCGGGCAGCGCGATCGACACCCGGCCCGGCACACCGCACCCGGCCCCCGGCTACCTTCAGATCGACGGCACCTCCATGGCCACCCCGCACGTGGCGGGCGCGGCGGCGATCCTGAAGCAGCAGCACCCGGGCTGGCAGTCCGCCGAGCTCAAGGGCGCCTTGACCGCGTCCACCAAGGGCGGCCAGTACACCGTCTTCCAGCAGGGCTCGGGCCGCATCCAGGTCGACAGGGCGATGGCCCAGAGCGTGATCGCCGATCCGGTCTCGCTGAGCTTCGGCGTCGCGCAGTGGCCGCACACCGATGACAAGCCGGTCACCCAGAAGGTCGGTTACCGCAACCTCGGGACCAGCGACGTCACCCTCGACCTGTCGGTGTCCGCGCTGGACCCGGCGGGCAGGCCCGCCCCGGCCGGGTTCTTCGCCCTCGGCGCCACCAAGGTGACCGTGCCCGCCGGCGGCAGGGCCGAGGTCGACCTGACCGCCGACACCCGGATCGGCGACGCCGACGGCGCGTACTCGGGCTACGTCACCGCCACCGGCGCGGGCCAGTCCGTCCGCACGGCCGCGGCGGCCGTGCGCGAGGCCGAGTCCTACGACCTCACGCTCAGGACCGTCGACCGCGACGGCACCGACGCCCGGAACTTCTCCAGCAGCCTGTACGGCGTCGCCGGCCCCGGCAAGGGCTTCCAAGCCCGCATCGACAACGAGCCGGGCGCGCACAAGATCCGCGTGCCCAAGGGCTCGTACACGCTCAACACGGCGGTCTACCAGGACCCGTCGGACCTCGCCAAGGGCACCGACTGGCTCTCCCAGCCGAAGCTGGACGTCTCCGGCGACATCACGGTCACCTCCGACGCGCGCGCCGCCAAGCCGGTGGACATCACCGTGCCCGGCCTCAACACCGCGGACTTCGCGGGGGCCTACTACGAGCGCGCGACCGACATCGGCCGCATCGGCAACGGCTGGGTCCTGCAGACCTTCACCGGCTTCCGCACCGCGCACATGGGCCCGGACATCACCGACGGCTCGCTCCTGCAGACCTGGGACGCGCACTTCCTCAAGGACGCCACCACCCAGTACTCGGTGGCCTTCGGCGGCAAGGCGCAGCGGCTCGCGACCGGTTACACCAAGCACGTGAAGGCGAACGAGCTGGCGACCCTCAAGGTCGACGTCGGGGCCTCCGCGCCCGGCAAGACCACTCTCGCCTCTCCGTTCGCCCACATCCCGGGCGCACCTGAGGGCAACGGGTTCTCGGCTCCGCAGCCGGCACCCGGTTCGCGCACCTTCCACGTCTCCACTGCCGACGGCGTCAAGTGGACGACCAAGGTCGATCAGCTCGGCGAGCCCGACCAGTGGGGCTACCCGGCCTACGACGGCGCCTACGAGACCGTCGAGCCGAAGCGCTACGCGGCCGGCATGACGTACCAGGAGACCTTCAACACCGGGGTCTTCGGCCCGCTCCTGGGCGAGCGGATGGGCGTCTTCCGCACCGCGGCCGACCCGGCCACCGGCGAGCACCAGATCGTCGCCGCCCTGCCGCTCTTCGCCGACGGCAAGGGCCACACGGGCTTCTCGGCCTATACGTCGGCCACCTCGACGCTGTACCGCAACGGCGTCAAGGTCGGCGAGAACGACGACCCGCTGAACGGCCGCAGGCCCTTCCTGGTCGACGCCACCGACGCCGAGTACCGGCTGACGACCTCCGTCGAGCGCTCGGCCAAGGTCGCAGCGGCCTCCACCCGCATCGACACCAGCTTCACCTTCCGCTCCAAGGAGGTCACGACCACCACGGCGCTGCCGGTGTCCACGGTCCGCTTCGCGGCCCCCGTCGACCTCACCTCGCGCGCCCCGGCGGGCAAGCCGGTCCGGATCCCGGTGACCGTGCAGGGCTCGGCGGCCGGGAAGAACCTCAAGTCGCTCGCGGTGTCCGTGAGTTACGACGACGGGAAGACCTGGCAGCTCGTGAAGGTCGAGAACGGCAGGATCTCCGTGAAGAACCCGGCGAAGGACAAGGCGATCTCCTTCCTCGCCGAGGTCACGGACAAGCAGGGCAACACGTCGACGCTGGCGATCCACAACGCGTACTACGGCAAGTGACATTGCCGCGGTGACGGATTGCGCGTGACGCCGACGTGCTGGAAAGCGTTCGAGGACGCTTTCCAGCACGTTCGTGCTCCAACGGGCGGCCTGCTACGGGAGCACGCCGTCCACCAGTTCCGCCAGGGCCGCCGCCAGCGCGGGGAGCCCGGGCCCGGCGGGACCGCCCGGCTCGGACATGTACACGTCCCGGCGGATCTCGACCATCAGCGCACCGACCCGCTCGTCCTTGCCGTAGTGCTCCAGCGGTACGTAGGTGCCCGCGAAGGGGCTGTCGAGTCCTGTGCCGCCGAAGCCGGCGAACGCCGTCCCGGCCGCGGCGAGGAGAGCGGCCGGGGTGTGGAAGGGGTCCGTGCCCAGGCAGATCGGCGGCCGAGGGCCGCCGCCGTGCAGTTCGTACGGGAGCGGCTCCGTCGGGTACGAGTGCACGTCGATGATCACGGCCCGTCCGACGGCCTCCAGTCGGTCCTGCACGGCCCGCGTCATCGCGTCCGCGTACGGGTGGAAGTAGCGGTCGATCAGGGGCCGGCCGTCGAAGCCGTCCGGACGCAGGCGTTCCCGGTGGGTGGTGTGCGAATACACGGCTCCCATGCCCACCGCCAGCATCTCCTCGCGCTCGTCGGGAAAACGCTCGGGGTCGATGACGAGTCGGGACAGCCCGTTCACGAACTGCCACGGCGTGAGGGCGGACCCGGCCGCGGCCGCTGCGGCGATCTCGGCGGTGTGGGAGTCCGTGATGTGGTCCAGTTCCTGTTCGAGCGCCCGGTCGTCGAGCACGATGCCGCTGCGGACGGACCCGGGTACGGCGCGCGAGGAGTGCGGCACGTGCAGGATCACCGGCGAGGTGGCGGCGCCGGGGAGGAGCCGGAAGGGCTGGGGCGGATGGTTCACGTTCACGCCTTCGCGAGGGTCGCGGCGCCGAACGAGACGTCGAAGCGGTCGCACCAGATGCTCACGCTGGTGTACTGGGAAAGGTCGACGGCGGAGGGCAGTTCGTAGTTCTGATCGCCCTTGTTCCCCTTGAGCTTGCCCAGGCTCACGTACTTGCCGTCGTCGAAGACGCGCCAGCCCGCCACGCCCTCCTTGACCGGGGCATCGCTCAGCAGCACCCTCAGGTCGGGGCCGTTGCTGGTGTCGAGGTTCTCCAGGCGCAGCGTGTGCGAGCCGTCGGCCAGCCGCACGATCTTCACCGATCCGGTCGTGGCGTGCTCGTGGCTGATCAGCTCGCCCGAGGCGACCGTCCGCGGACCTGCCGCGGCATTCGATCCGGCTGTCGGCGCGGCCGTCGCGACGGGCAGTGCCTCACTCACGGTCGCGTTCTGCCACAGCTTCCACGGCTGGAACCAGTACAGCCCCGTGCCCAGGACCAGCACCGCCGCGATCACCGCTCCGGCCAGCAGCCGGCTCCGCCGCCTCGTGTTTCGCACTGTCATGCCTCTCCCTCGCGGATCTTCACCCACATTCAACGCGCTGGAGGCGGGGGGTGCCATGTCCGCACCGGTGACGAAACCCTTACGTCATCGGGCGGGCTGCCACAGCTCGATCCGGTTGCCCTCGGGGTCGGTGACCCAGCCGAACCGGCCGACGCCTTCCATGTCCTGGGTCTCCTCGGCCACGTCCGCTCCCCGGGCGCGCAGTTGCGCGAGCATCGCGTCGAGGTCGCGGACCCGGAAGTTGAGCATGCACTGCTGGGCGCGGGACCCGAAGTAGTCGGTCCCGGATTCGAACGTCGCGAACACGGTGGGCCCGGGTCCCTGATGCCACAGGCCGTGCTCGTCGGCGTCCAGGCCCAGGCAGTCGCGGTACCACGCGGTCAGGGCCGCCGGATCGGCAGCCCGCATGAAGTAACCACCGATTCCCAGCACACGTTCCATGCCGCCATCCTGCCAGGACGGCGATCGGGCGGGCCGGCACCACACCAACCCCGCCTCAGCGGAGGGCGGCCCCCGGGGCCAGGTGGAACCGGGACGCGTCCGGCAGCGGGCGGCGCTCGTCGGGCGGGAGCATGTCCCGGCGCTCGAACCACGCGGTCAGCCGGGCCTTCGCCTGTTCGTCCCGTTCCCGGGACCGGTCCTCGCCGCCACCGGAGGCGGTCGTGCCGTGGCCTACGGTCCGGGCCTCGGCGGGCGAGATCTCGCGGAGCAGCACCCGGATCGGCCCTTCGTCGTCGGGCGGCGGGCTGAGCGCCAGGACCGAGAAGGCGGTTCCCGGCGGGAACACCACCTCGGGCTCGTCGTCCGGACCGGCGAACACCGACGTACGGCGGCCGGTGGTGGACCAGATCCCGAACTCGACGGAGCCCTCCAGGTCCGCGTCGCACGCCGGAACGGCGGCCACCGGAGCGGGCTCCACGAGCAGGGAGCCGGGCATGTACCGGTCCAGCGGGACCTCTTCGGCCGGGGCCGCCAGCATGACGGCCCCGTAGTGGCCGGGCAGGCGGCGCAGGCCGGAGCCGAGGCAGCGCAGCAACGGGGTGAAGGGCCCGGGCTCCGCGGCCCGGGCGGCCGCGACCAGGTCGGCACGGCAGGCCGGTTCGGGGGTGTCTGCCTGGTAGAGCGCGATGGCGACCATGTCCGGCTTGAGGTCGTCCTGCTGGGTGGAGCGGAGGGCGGGCAGCCGGGTGGCGAGCAGCTCGGTCTTGCTGGCGAGCAGGTGGTAGCGCTGGCCGAGGAGTTCCTTGAGGGCGGCCCGGTCCTCGGGCCCGCTCTGCCCGGCCGGTCCGGGGACGGACGCGGTCGGCACGTGTGTGGCGGGGCCAGGCCCGGCCGGGGCGGACGCGGTCGGGCCAGGCGCGGCCGGGCCGGACGCGGTCGGGCCGGACGCCGCCGGGACAGGCGCGGCCGGGCCGGACGCGGTCGGGCCGGACGCGGTCGGGGCAGGCGCGGGCGGGCCGGGGGTGGCTTCCGTGGGGGCGGCGGACGGGGACGGCTCGGGCTGCGGCGGCGGCGCCGGTGCGGCCCGCTCCGGGGCCGTCGGACGCGGCGAGGACCCGGCCGGGGTCTGGCCGAGCAGGTCCAGGCCGTGTGCCCCGGCGAAGGCGCGCGCGTCGGCTTCGCCGGCCCGGTTGCCCTGGACCAGCAGGCCGTACGGAGCGGCCGCACCCAGGTCCGGCAGGGCGGCCAGTACGCCCGGCAGCGCGTCCCACACTTCCGGGGCGATGTCCCGATCCCGCTCCCCCACCACCAGCACCGGGCGGGCCGGGTCGCGGTGCAGCATCCTGGGCCAGGGGTTGGCCGAGCGGCCCGCCGGGCGCAGCCAGAGCCCGGCCGGCACGGTCTCCAGCACCCATCCCTCGATCCCGGGCCCGTGGACGGCCGGGGCGAGCGCGTCGAGTCCGGGCAGCCGCAGCCAGGCCGAGGGCACCACGCGCCGGTGCCCCGGCGAGGCTGTGAGCTCGACGAGCATGGGCTGCCAGGCGGCCGCGCCCCGCTCGTCGAGGAACGTGGTGGCGTGGCCGTCGGCCGTGCGCACGGGCAGACCGACGGCCGCGCGCACGTCCCGGCCCAGGCGGGCGGCCAGCGCGACGGCCATGCCGGTGAGCTCGGCCGGGCCGGCCCAAGGGGCGCTGAGCAGCAGACCGTCCCGCTCCGTGGCGGCCTCGGGTACGTGGGCCAGCAGTTCGGGGGCGGGCAGCGCCGGCCGTTGCGGGGAACCCACGCCGAGGAGGAGGTTCCCGGGCTCGACGCCGATCAGCGCCTCGACCCCCTCCGGCGCCTCCCCCAGCCAGAACCCGCCCGGGACCACCCGGCGCCCGGGTACGGGTACGGGTACGGCTACCGGCCGGGGCCCGGACCGCAACGCGGCACCGACCGGGTCGACGGCCGACCCGTGGTCGCCGCCCTGGGACTCGGCCACGACGGGTACCGGCGGGGCGGGCGGCGGCGGGGGCTCCTCCTGCCCAGTGCTCGCGTCCGGCACGACGGGCTCCGATACGGGCATCCGCGCGGCAGGACCCGCCTCCGGGGCCGCCGCTTCCGGTGCTTCCGGGGCCTCCACGCCCGGCACCACCTCCGGCGGCCAGGCCGGGCCCAGGGGGCGCGAGGCGACGCCCGGTTCGGTCAGCCACCAGGTGCCCGGCTCGGCGACCCGGAGGGAGCCGTCCGGGTCGACGGTGACCATGCCGTCGGGGGCGATCACCGGGAACCGGGCCGCTGCCGCCACCGCTTCGACGGGGCGGCGGCCGTCCGGGCCGGCCGCGGCGAGGCCGGACGCGGCCAGCACCAGACGGGCCGCGCCGCGAACCTCCGCGAGGTCGACGAGTTCCGGCAGGGCGCGGCGCAGCACCGGCGCCGCGTCCGGCGCCGCGGCCAGGACCAGCACGGCGTCGGGGAGCGGAGCCAGCCCGCCGAGGGCGTCCGTCAGCGCGGCTTCGGCCTCCTGCGGGGCGATGACCAGGTGCGGTCCGACGGGCCACAGCCTCGATCCGGCGGGCGCGGGGGTGGAGGTGAGCGGCTGGGTGGTCATCCGTCGGTTCCGATCTGCGGGTTCGTGCTGTCGGGGTCCAGCAGCGGAGTCTGCAGCTGCACGGTGCGGCGCCGGGTGATGTGCAGCGCCCGCCCGACCGGCAGCACCTTCGGCTTGGTGCTGCCGAAGAGGTAGCCCTCCGTCGGCGGGCACGACAGCAGCACGGCGGGGGTGTTGACGTCCTGGAGCTTGCGCAGGAGCTGGTCCGCCATGGCGCGGCCGGCCCCGTTCGCGGACCGGGCGACGATGACGTGCAGGCCGATCTCCACGCCCTGGGCCAGGTGGTCGAGGACCGCCGCGAAGGCGTGTGCCGACATCGCGCTGCCGACCAGGTCGTAGTCGTCCACGATCACGAACAGCTCGGGTCCGCTCCACCAGTCGCGCGCCCGCAGCCGGTCCGGGGTGATGTCGGCGGACGGCACCCGGTTGGCCAGCGCCTTCGCGGCTCCCGTGACCATCTGCCGCACCGGGTCGGCGGACACCGCGTAGCCGAGCCGGTATTCCTCGGGCACGGTCTCGTACATCTCGCGCCGGAAGTCGACCAGCATGATGCGGGCCCGGTCGGGGGTGTACGCGCGCATGATCTGCGTGGTGATGTGCTTGAGCAGGTTGGTCTTGCCGGACTCGCTGTCGCCGACGACGATCAGGTGCGGGTCCTGCGAGAAGTCGTGCCACAGCGGCTGGACGTCCTGTTCCTCGAGGCCCAGGGGGATCCGCAACGAGCCGTGCGGCTCGGGCAGTTCGGCCGCGTTCAGAACCAGCGGCAGCATCCGGACCTCGGGGGCGCGCGGGCCCGTCCAGTGGTCGGTGACGACGTCGACCAGGTCGGCGACCCCTTCGCCCAGGTCGTGCGCGGCGCCGATGCCGTCCATCCGGGGCAGCGCGCACAGGAAGTGCATCTGGTCGTCCGTCAGCCCGCGTCCCGGCACCTTGGGCACCTTGCCCGCCGCGCGCATGTTGATCACCGAGTCCACCGGGTCGCCGAGGCGCAGTTCGAACCGGGTCTGGAGCTGGTCGCGCAGCGCACCGGTGATCTCGCCCCACCGGGTGGTGCCGACGAGCAGGTGGACGCCGTAGTTGAGGCCGCGCTGGGATATCAGCGTGAGCGGCTGGACCAGGTCCATGAACTCCTGGCGCAGGGTGTTCCAGCCGTCGATGACCAGGAACACGTCTCCGTGCGGGTCGTCGGGCAGTTCCCCGGCCGCCTTCTTGCGGCGGAAGGCGGCGACGGAGTCGATGCCGAGCTCGGCGAAGTACTTCTCGCGGCGGGTGATGACCGAGTTGACCTCGGCGATGGTCCGGATGACCCGGTCGGGGTCGTGCCGTCCGGTGATCCCACCGACGTGCGGGAGGCCGCGCAGGCCCGATAGCGTGCCGCCGCCGAAGTCCAGGCAGTAGAACTGCACTTCGGCCGGGGTGTGGGTGAGCGCGAGGGCTGCCATCAGGGTGCGGATCAGCGTGGACTTGCCGGACTGCGGGGCGCCGGCGACGCCGATGTGCCCGTCGGCCCCGCCGAGGTCGGCCACCAGCAGGTCGCGCACCTGCTGGAAGGGGCGGTCGACGAGGCCGACGGGGACCTTGAGGGCGCCACGCAGCTCGCCCTCGACGGTGAACCCGTACTCGGGGTGGGGTGCGATCGGGGGCAGCAGTTCGTCCAGCGTCGGCGGCACGTCCAGGGGCGGCAGCCACACCTGGTAGGCGGGCGGTCCCGCGTCGAGGAGGCGCTGGGCGGCGATGTCGAGGAGCGAACGGGTCTCCTCCGCTTCCGGCTCCCGTTCCTCCTCGGCGGCCTCCGATGCGGCGGCCGGCAGGGTGCGGGGGGCGACGTACTCGGTGCCGAAGGCCATGACCTGGCCCTCGATCAGGGCGCGCTGGGCGGCCGGTTGCCGCTTCTGCCTGTAGGAGCCGGAGACGTAGGCGGCCTTGAACCGGGTGAGGGTGGAGATGTCGCTGCGCAGGTAGCCGTTGCCGGGCTGGGAGGGCAGCTGGTAGGCGTCGGGGACGCCCAGGACGCCCCGGGATTCCATCGCGGAGAAGGTGCGCAGGCCGATCCGGTAGGAGAGGTGGGATTCGAGCTGGTGGACGCGGCCCTCGTCGAGGCGCTGGGAGGCGAGCAGGAGGTGGACGCCGAGGGAGCGGCCGAGGCGGCCGATCATGACGAAGAGGTCCATGAAGTCGCGGTGGGCGGCGAGCAGTTCGGAGAACTCGTCGACGACGACGAAGAGGGTGGGCAGGGGGTCGAGCGGGGTGCCCGCGGCGCGGGCGGTCTCGTACTCCAGGAGGGACGAGTAGTTTCCGGCGGAGCGCAGGAGTTCCTGTCGGCGGATCATCTCGCCGTGCAGGGCGTCGCGCATGCGGTCCACCAGCTCGGCCTCGTCGGCGAGGTTGGTGATGACCGCGGACGTGTGCGGGAGGCGGTCGAGGCCGAGGAAGGTCGCACCGCCCTTGAAGTCGACCAGGACGAAGTTGAGGATCTCCGAGGAGTGCGTCAGGGCCAGGGCCAGCACCAGCGTGCGCAGCAGCTCGGACTTGCCGGAGCCGGTGGCGCCGATCAGCATGCCGTGCGGGCCCATGCCGCCTTGGGCGGATTCCTTGAGGTCGAGGTCGATGGGGGTGCCGTCGGGGCCGAGGCCGAGCGGGACCCGCAGCTTGTTCGCCTGGTTGCGCTGCGCCCACTGCTGTTTGACGTCGAACCGGTGGAGGTCGTGGATGCCGAGCAGGGCGGTCAGGTCGAAGTCGGTGGCCAGCGGCTCGCCGGCGTCGACGCTGTCGCCCAGCCGGTACGGGGCCATGAGCGCGGCCAGCCGGGCGGCGGCGGGGTGCGACAGGGTGTCGGCGGCACCGAGGACGGTGATCTCGTCCTTGCGGTTCCGGTCGGCGCCCACCATCTCCAGGGTGCCGTCCGGTTCGGTCTCACCGGCCGCACCGGCCGCACCGGCCGAGCCGCCGGTGATCCGCAGCCGGAGGGTGACCCGGTTGTGCTTCCAGTCCAGGGTGGAGCCGATGTCGATCACGGTGGCGTTGCGGTAGCCGCCGAGGGCCGCGCGGTGCGGGGCGGCGAAGGTGGCCCCGTCCAGCACGACGACCGTGTACGGCTCGTCGCGGCTCGGGGTCGCGTCGGGCTCGTAGGGCGGCCGGGCGCCGAATTCCTCGCCCAGCAGCTGCTCCAGCTCGCCGATGGTGCCGGCGACCAGCCGCAGCGGGCCGACGCCGTCGGTCTCGCTCGGGTGCAGGGCGTGCGGCAGCCACTTGATCCACTCCCAGTGGGCGCGGCGGTCCGGCGCGGCGACGACGGCGATGCGCAGCTCGTCGGGGGCGTGGAGGGTGGCCAGTTCGGCGAGGACGGCGCGGGCCAGGGCGCGGACCTGCTCCTCGTCATGGGCCTGCGGCTCCGTCCCGGATTCCGCCGAGCCGGCACGGATCAGGACCTGCGCGAAGCCGCGCAGGTGGATGGCGACGGGCTGCCCGGCGACGGTCGCGTACGCGTGGATGAAGCGCCGCAGGGCATGGGCGGTGAGCGGTTCGAGGTCCTCCACGGGCTTGGTGGCGAGCGGGGCGAGGCGCACCGCGAGGCGCTGCGAGCCGACGGCGATCCGTACGTCGCTGAAGTCGGGATGGGAGGCGCGCCGCTCCCAGAGCCGTGAGGTCCGCACCAGCGAGGCCAGTTCGGCGGGGGCCGGGTTGCGCCAGGCCAACGCCTCCTGCTGGCTGCGGATGTCCTTGCGCACCTGGCGCCGCATCTGGGTGAGGTAGCGCAGGTAGTCGCGCCGCTCGGCGGTGAGCTCCTGTTTGCGGTCGGAGTTGCCGCGGATGATCTGGGTGACCACCATGCCGATCGCGGAGACGGCCATGGTGCCCATGGCGACGTACGTCATGATGCCGCCGTTGGGCCGCAGGAAGATGAACACCATGGACAGCGAGGACAGCGCCATCGGCACCATGGTGATGATGTTGCCCATGCCGCTCTGCTTCTCGGGCAGTACGGGCGGTTCCTGCAGCTGGATCTCGCCGTCCGGCATCTCGGGGCCCGGCCGCCGCGGCGGGCGGTTGACTAGCACCACGCTCAACGAAAATGCTCCTCGTGCCTCGCCGGCCGACTGTGTTCGGCGGTCTCCTCGCCCAGGGGGAACGGGTGGACGGCGGGGGGCGGTTCAACCCGTCACCGGGGCGGCCGGTGAACCGCGGGGTCCGGGCGCACGTTGAGTTCGCAGACGGAGCGCAAGCGGTTGAACGGTGAACAGTGAGAGAGTGTGTGCATCTACGGGTGGTCACCGGGCCATCGCGCCGGCCGGTCGCCACGGCGGACGAGACGGAGCACGCGGTGCCGGGGCGGTGGCCGGGGCGGCGTCGGCGGTGGGAGACGGGTGTACGAGGACGGATACGGGGATGAGGACGCGGCGGCGGACGAGGTCCGCTCGCTGCTGCGCTCCTGGCTGCGGGACACGGTCCCCGCGGAGGCGGATACGGATCCGGATTCTCCGGCCGCCGGGACCGGCCTGGACGTGCCGGAGGCCACCGCCGCCCAGGTGACCGATGCGGTGACCCGGCTCCTGGGGCTGTCCGCGGCGCCCTCGCCCTCCGACGAGCTGTGCCTGCTCGCACGCGTACTGGTGGTCGAGGAACACCCCTCCTCGGCCGGGTGGACCGAGGACGAGCAGGAGGCCGTGACCCGCTGGATCGCCGTACTGATCGGACGGCGCGGTGACGAGGGCGTCGAGGCCCTCCTGAGTGAACTGCGCCGGGGCCGCTGAACCCACGGCCGGGACCCGCCCGTTCATCTGGCCGCTGAGGGCGCCTCGCCCCGGACGGACAGCGGGAAGGACACGCGGGCAGTGAGCGGTAGCGCGGTGGCGGGACTGTGCCGGTTGAGATTCCACGGGCCGGACAAGGTGGTGGAGCTCTCCGTACCGGGCGACGTACCACTGGCGGACCTGTTGCCGACCATCATCGGCTACGCCGGGGACGACCTCGACGAGGAGGCCGTCGAGGCGGGCGGCTGGGTGCTCCAGCGGCTGGGCGAGGAGCCCCTGGACGACGAGCGGTCGGCGGAGGCCCTGGGACTGCGGGACGGCGACCAGCTGTTCCTGCGGCTGCGCCGCGAAACGCTGCCCACGGTCCACTTCGACGACCTCATCGACGGGGTGGCGGCCGGCCTGGAGCAGCGCGGCGACTCGTGGCGCCCCGCGCTCACCCACCATGTGGCGCTCGGCCTCGCGCTCGCCGCGCTGGCGGGCGGACTCGCCCTGCTGGCCCTGTCCGGCGACATCGGGCCGCTGCGCGGGGTCACGGCCGGCGTGATCGGCGGACTGCTGCTGCTGGGCGCGGCCAGCGCCGCCCGGGCGGTGGGTGACGCCGGGGCCGGTACGGCGCTCGGCGCGGCGGCGGTGCCCTACCTCGCCCTGGCCGGTGCGCTGCTGCCCACGGGCAGCGGTGACGCGACGCCCGCCCGGCTGCTGGCCGGGAGCTCGGCGGCGGCCGGCGCGGCGGTCCTCGCACTGTCGGCCGTGGCCTGTTCGGCTCCGCTCTTCCTCGGGCTGCTGATCACGGCGGTGACCGGCGCCGTGGCCGGGGCCATCACGCTGGCGGGGCTCACGGCCGTGGAGACGGCCGCGGTGCTCGCCGTGCTGGTCGTGGCGTTCGGCGCGTTCCTGCCCGGGTTCGCCTTCCGGCTGTCCGGACTGAAGCTCCCGGCGCTGCCGCGTACCGCCGACGAGCTCCAGGAGGACATCGAGCCGTACCCGGCGCAGGACGTACTGGACCGCAGCGCCGTGGCCGACGGCTACCTGACCGCCTTCCACGTGGTGACCGGCGCACTCTGCACCGGCTGCCTCACCCTGGTCGGCACGGCCTCCGGCGGGGTCCCCGCCGCCATGGCAGCCGCCCTGTCCCTGCTGCTGATCCTGCACGCGCGCGAGGTGGGCTCCATGTGGCAGCGGCTGGCCCTGGTCCTGCCCGGTGCCTACGGTCTGGCCCTGCTGACCGAGCAGTGGGCGGTCACGCTCGACGCCGGCGGCCGCCTGGGGCTGCTGGCCGGGCTGACGGCCGTGGCCTCGGCACTCGCCATCGCCTCGTGGACCGTGCCGGGGCGGCGGATGCTGCCGTACTGGGGCCGGGCCGGCGACCTGCTGCACAGCGCGCTGGCGCTGAGCCTGCTCCCGCTCGCGCTGGCCGTGGCCGGTGTCTTCGCCTGGGTGCGCGGGCTCAGCGGCTGACCGGCGGCGCGCCGGAGCGCGCACCCGACCGGAGCGGCCGTGCCACGGCCCTGACAGGACGTCACTTGCGGAGGAGTTCACATGCAGTCCAGGCGCGACCAGGTACAGGCGCACCTGTTCGTGATGAGCAGGCTCGGGGCCGGCATGCTGCGCGGCGAACCCGACGCACCGGACCTCCCGACCCGGCGGACCACCCGCGGGGTCCGCACCGGGCTGTTCATCGCCATGGTGATCGCCCTGGTCATGGGCCTCTACGGGGCCATCAAGCCGGGCGGCGCGACCGGTTGGGCCAAGCCCGGCACCCTGGTCGTGGTGAAGGAGACGGGCGCGCGCTACCTGTTCATCGGCGGGGAGCTGCGCCCGGTGCTCAACCAGGCCAGCGCCCGGCTGGTGGCCGGGGAGAAGATGACCGTCTCCCAGGTCGGCCTGAACTCGCTCAAGGCGGCGCCCCGGGGCGGACCGGTCGGGATCGTCGGCGCGCCGGACGGCCTGCCCGCCAAGTCCCGTCTGACCGACGGGTCCTGGCTGGTCTGCGGGCTGCCCGGCCGCGGCGCGTCCGGGCAGGCCGCGCCGCTGCTCTCGGTGGCCGTCGGGAGCGGCTCGCAGGGCCAGGCCCTGTCGCCCGGGCAGGGCCTGCTGGTGGGCACCGCGGACGGTGCCCGGTATGTGCTGTGGCAGGGCAGACGGCTGCGGCTCGACGTCGCCGCGGGCGCCGGAACGGCGCTGGGCTACGGCTCCACCGCCCCGTTCGCGGTGCCGCCGGCCTTCCTCAACTCCCTGCCCGCCGGGCCCGATCTGGCACCGCCGGAGATCTCCGGGCGCGGTTCGGCCGGGCCCGCGCTGGCCGGGCAGCCGACCCGGATCGGCCAGTTGTTCACCGGCCCGGCCGGAGAGCCGTACGTCCTGGCCCAGCAGGGTCTGGCACCGCTGGACCAGACCCTCTTCGAGCTGCTGCGCGGGGACCCCCGCACCCAGCGGGAGGCGTACGCGGGAGCGCCTGCGGTCGCCGTGGTGGTGGGCGCGGCCGATCTGGCCGCCCATGCGGCGCCGGCCGGGACCCTGCCCGGTTCCGGGCTGCCCGGGGCGCCGCCGAAGCTGGTGGCTCCGGTGGCGGGGCAGAGCGTGTGCGCGGCGGTGCAGCCCTCGGCGGGCGGGCCCCGCACGCTGGTGACCGTGGTCGAGGCGGCGGCGGTCGCGGGACTGCCGCCCGCGCCCCAGCCGGGCGTGGCGCTCGGCTGCGGTACGGCCGACCGGATCTCCGTACGGCCCGGCGGCGGGGCGCTGGTGCGGGCCCTGTCCGGAGCGGGCGCGGGCGGAGCGACGTACCTGGTGGCGGACAACGGCGTGAAGTACGCGGTGCCTTCGCCGGAGGCGGTGAAGACCCTGGGCTACGGCGGCGCCGGGGTGGCGGGCGTGCCCTCCGGCCTCCTGGCCCTGCTGCCGTCCGGGCCCGCACTGGACCCGGCGGCGCTGGCCTCGGCCGGCCTGGTGGAACCCGTCCCCGGATCCGGGGACGCACCGTGCCCGGGCGCCGTTCCCCGTGGCTGACCGGCTCCCGCGAGCGCTGCTCCGGCAGTGAACCCTGCGCCCGTGCCGCCCCGTTCACCCTGCCGGGAACCCCACGCCACACACGATCCGACCAAGGAGATCAGGTGCCCGAAAACCCCGGTGACAACCTCAAAGTCTCGTCAGCGGTACTCACCCAGACCCTCAACGAACTGGAGGGGCACCTCCAGACGATGGAGCGTGCCTACACGGATTCCGAGGACATCGCGGGCCAGGTCTCGCAGAGCATGGTGTCGACGGCCGGCACCAAGTTCATCGCCAAGATCGAGAACTGGCAGCGCGGCTACCGCTCGGTGATGGCCGAGTACAAGGACCTCCTCGAAGCCGTCGGCGTCACCAGCAGGGTCATGACGGACACCGCCGGCGAAGCGGACTCGAACATGGACCTCTGGACCGGCGACGTCTACGACATTCTCGGCAAGTAGGCCCCGGCCGGCGCTCGTACGCCGCCGTCTTCGGCAGTCCCTCCCCACTGACGTAAGGAATCGCCATGAGCGAAATGGACATGGACATCAAGCACGGAGCGCTCCAGGACGCCAACGACCGGATGAAGCAGGTCGCCGCGACCATGAACAGCGCCCTCGACACCATCGTCCAGCGCCTCGACGCCATCAGGACCGAGTTCACCGGTGAGGCCGCCAAGGAGTTCGCCGAGTTCAAGCAGGCGGTCAACAACCTGGACGCGAGCCTGTCCTCCCAGTTCGACAAGGGGGCCGACCTCCTGGCCGACGCCCACAGCATCATCCGCAACGGCGACCGCAAGAGCGCCTACCTGTTCCAGCGCTGATCCGCGCACCCGGACCCGGCCCGACGGCGCTCGCGCGCGGGCCGGGTTTCCCGTACCGGGGGTGAACCGGGCGGCGCGGGGGCCCCGTTCTTCCTGCCGGACACGCACGGCCCACCCGAAGGCAGGAGAGCGCGCATGGCGGCCAAGCCCCCCAACGAAGACTCGGACGACGAGGGCGACAACGGCTCGTTCAAGATCACCGAACAGGTCCTGCTGGACTTCGCGGACAAGTTCGAGACCCTCCTCAAGGACCTCGGCGAGGACCCGGCCGTGGCGGGCCTGACCCAGTGGGCGCAGGGGAACGGCATCGGCGACGACGGCAAGATCCTTCCGGGCAACACGGGTCAGCTGCAGAGCGCCAAGGAGGTGCAGGAGGAGTTCAAGGCGATGTGCGCCCAAGTGGTCAGCGGACTCAACGTGTTCCGCGGCGTCGCCGACAGCGGCTTCCTCACCCTGAAGACCATCAAGCTCATCCTCGACAACACCGCCGACGACGCCGTCAGCGTCACCGAGATGTGGGAGATCCTCAACTCGATCCAGCAGGGCGCCAAGACGCAGAGCCCCGGACCCTCGACTCCCTCCAAGTAGACGAGACACCCCCCAGCCCCACGGACAGGAGTTCCGCGCGATCATGCCGGTGAGCAAGAACTGGGAAGAAGCCCTCAAGGTCTTCATGGCCGACACTGGTTCGCTGGCGGACCGCAATTCGGTGGCGGGCCCCGGTTCCGCCAGATGGACCACGACCGACGGCGTCCGCATCCTCAAGGACATCAATCCGAACCAGGACTGGTCCAAGACGTTCGACGTGTTCTGGACAGGTGTCGCGACGCTGCAGGACGCGAACGGCCAGAACGTCGTCAGCCCCGTCCACTTCGTGGCGGGTTTCAACATCGACAAGAAGAACGTGTTCGACAGCCCCACTTCCAAGTGGAACCTGTGGTTCAGCGACCCGAAGAAGATCCTGGCGCCCCTGGTGGGTTCGCCCTTCAAGAACGAAGTCACCAACCCCCTCTCGTTCGAGCACGCGGCGGCCCAGGTCACGAGCATCGTCGGCTGGTTCGACGAGTGGCTGCCGACCATCAAGAAGTGGGGCGACGCCGTCGACTCCGGCGGCGACGAGTGGAAGGGCAGCGCGGCCGGCGCGTTCAAGAAGTTCCTGAACGTGATCCACGTGGAGATGAGCAAGGTCAGGCTCGACATCACGGCCCCGAGCGACTACGCGGCGTTGATCACGACGGCCAAGGACCAGCTCAAGGCATCCGTCACGGGCATGAACACGGCCCTCGGCGAGTGGTACGTGACGCGGAACGCCAACGGGCTGAACGTGCTGCACGACGCGTTCTGGAAAGTCATGTCCAAAGCGGAGCTCCAGGTCACCTGGAAGCCCTACTCGTACGGCGACACGTACGGCTACGAACCGGACACCTTCAAGATCGTCGACAACGACAAGTCGGACATCAGCCATGCCTACTGGCTCGACGGGGTCGAGAGCGCCGCGAAGACGCTCTGGCTCGCGAACCTGGAGAAGCTGGACACGGCCGCGAAGAACCACCTCGGCCCGCTGGACGCGGCGTACTCCAAGCTCGCGGGCGCGCTCAAGGAGGGCGTCTACCAGCCCAACATCAGCATGCCCGGAGGCGGCACGGGTCCGACCCCGCCCCCCAACCCCCAGAACAACCCGCTCAACCAGGGCGGCAAGAACCCCCCCGACGGGAAGGGCGGGGCCGGCGGCCCCGGCGGGCCGAAGAAGCCCCCCGAGCTCAAGCCGGGCGGGGGCCCCGGCCCGGGCAACAAGCCTCCGGGCGGCCCTCCCGGCAGCCTCAAGCCCGGCAGCGGTTCCGGGACGGGCGCGGGCGTGCCGTTGCTCGACAAGAACGGCAAGCCGGTCCTCGGACCCGACGGCAAGCCGGTGCTGGTGCCGCCGGGGTCCCGCATCGGCAAGGACGGCAAGGTCTACGACCCGAAGGGCAATCCGGTCCTGGGCCCGGGCGGCAAGCCCGTCATCGCACCGCCCGGCGCCAAGGTGGGCCAGGCGCCTCCGGGCGGGCCGCCCCAGGGCCCGCTGACGCCGGGCAGCAGCCCGTACGACCAGATCCGGCTCCCCGAAGGGGCGAAGATCCTGGAGAACGGCACCGTCGTCGACGCCAACGGCAAGCCGCTGCTCGACTCCAACGGCAACCCCTACACACTGCCCGAGGGGGCCACCCTCAAGGACGGCATCGTCGTGGGTGCCGACGGCAAGCCGATCAGCCGTACGCACCAGCTGCTGACGAACGCCGAACACGCCCTCAACTCGCGTCCGATCCCCAAGCCCAACACCCAGTCCGGCGGCCTCCCCTCCTTCGAGTTCAAGAGCGGCGGCACCTCGGGGAGCGGCAGCGGCAGGCTCCCGGGCCTGGACGGTCTCGGCTCCGGTCTCGGGTCCGGTGGTGGCGCCGGCGGCCTCGTCGGCGGCCCACAGCCCAAGGGCACCGCGGCGACCGTCGGCGGTATGACCGGGATCGGTGAGTGGGGGACCCAGAGGGGCGCTTCCGTGGCGGGCAATCCGGCCGCGGCCGCGGCCAATGCCGCCGCCCAGCAGCAGCGGGACGCCCTTCAGGGCCAGTCGCCGCCGCAGTCTCCGATGATGCCGCCGATGAGCCCCGGCGCGGGCGCCGCCGGGGGGCAGCCGAACCAGGGCAAGGACCGGCAGCGCACCACCTGGCTGACCGAGGACGAAGAGGTCTGGGGCACGGACACCGGCTCGGTCAGCGGAGTCATCGGCCGCTGATCCGCCCCCGGCCGTCCCGGACACCACCGCACCGATCCGCCAACCACTCCACCAGCCACTCCACCAGCCATCCGAAAGGCGACCGATGAGCATCGACTTCGAGGGCAAGATCAAGGACGCGATGTCGGCGCTGCACGAGCATCGGGACAGGATGCTCGCGGCCAAACGCGACCTCGACTCGGCGACGGCCTCCGCCACGTCCAAGGACCGCATGGTGTCGGTCACCGTCGGCCCCCAGGGCCAGGTCGTCTCGATGGCCTTCCACACCAAGGCGTACCAGGCGATGGCACCGGCCGAACTGTCCGCCGCGCTGGTCACCGTGCTCAACGACGCCCGGGCCACGATGGGCGCCGAGGTGATCGAGCGGATCAAGGGCTTCGACAACTTCGGCGAGCACCTGCGCATGGTCACCGGCCTGACCGGGATGCCCGACGACCTGGACGAGCTGATGAAGCCGCTGCGCGCGATGGGCTCCTCGTTCGGCCTGGAAGAGGCGAGCGAGGAGGCGAGGGCCGCCAAGCAGGAGGAGTTCGCAGCCGAGGAGGAGGCCGCGCGCGCGAGGTCGGAACACCACAAGAAGCAGGAGGAGTTCGCGGCCGAGTCGGAGAGCCGGATCCCCACCGGGAAGCAGGAGGTCTTCAATGGCTGAGGACGGGGACCTCAAGGTACTGAGCGATCTCAAGGACAAGTTCGCCTACTACGACGACTATCAGCGGTGCCTGACCGACCTCAACCTGAAGATCGTCGAGATCAACCGGATCAACAAGGAGTCGGCCGGCCAGGACGAGATCGGCCAGGTCTACCACCAGCAGGTCGACAAGCCCACCGAGAACCTGACCGAGACCGTCGCGTACATCAGGAAGAAGCTGGGCACCGTGGTGAGCGCCGGCAACGACACCGCCGACACGATGAACAACGCGGACGACGAGGCCGGGCAGCACGTGGAGACCTTCTGAACCGTGCGGGTGGCCGTCTCCGTTCCACCGGGCACAGCCACCCGCCCGACCGGAGGACCACCACGCCATGTCCATCAATCCGCCCAAGGAAATCGCCGACTTCCTCGGATTCGTGACGGGCATGGAGTGGCCCCAGGCCGACGAGGACCTCATGCGGCGGGTGTCGGAGCACTACGCCGACATCGCGAAGGACCTCACGACGCTCTCCGGCTACGTCCTGGAGCTCATTCCGATCGTCAAGGGCGACTTCAAGGGCGAGGCGGCCTCCTCGTTCGTCGTGTCGATGAACGACCTGACGGGCCAGACGGCGGGTGCCAACCAGCTGGAGCAGACGGCGGAGCTCGCTCAGCAGCTCTCCGACGTGGCCCTGAAGGTCGCCAACCAGGTCGAGTACACGAAGATCATGGCGATCCTGCAGCTGGTGGAACTGCTGGCGCAGATCCTGTTCGCCACGATCTTCTCCGTCTTCTCCTTCGGCTCGGTGTGGGGACCCGTGTCGGTGATGTTCGCGATGACCCGTGAGGGCCTCAAGGGCCTCTTCATGTGGCTGCTCAGCACGATCGTCAGCCAGACCTTCATCGGCATCACGGGTGGCATCTTCCGCGACCTGGTCATCCAGCTGTACCAGCTCGGCGCGGGCCACACCAAGGAGTGGAACATGGAGTCGATGATCGACTCCATCAAGCAGGGTGCGCTGACCGGTCTGGTCGGCGGCCCGCTGGAGATCGTCTTCCACTACGGCGGCAAGTTGCTCGGCCGGCTCCTGGGAGGCCGCAGCCCGGCCTCGATCCTCAGCCGCCGGGTGGACGACGCGCTCAAGGGCAAGGCCGACGACAAGATCAACAAGACGCTCGACAAGACCCCCGGCAACGGCGCCTCGAACGCCGGGAAGGACGTGCCGGGCGGCGCGGCCGGCGCGGGGTCCAAGCCGGACGTCCCCAAGCCGATCGACAAGCCGGAGCTGCCGGCGAAGACGCCGGTGAACAAGGTCCCGGACGACGCCCCGGCGCCCCCGGTACGTACGGAGACCGCGGGCGACGCCGTCACCACGCCCCCCGCCGCCCGGCCGGAAGCCCCCGGCACGGCGGCGGGCACGGCGCCCGGCACGCCCGGTTCGGCCGGGACCCCCGGTTCGGCGGGTTCGGCCGGCCGGCCGGACGCCCCCGTCACGGCCAAGCCGGGCGGCGCCGGCGCGGCGGACAACGCCGCCACCCCGCCGGCGGGGTCGGCCTCGAAGAGCTCCGGGGCGGCCGGGAGCGCCGGCCGCCAGGCCGACGTCGAGGTGCCGCCGCGGCTGGAATCCCTGCTGGCCACCAAGCAGGCGCGGCAGGACTTCTCCAACGAAGTCGGCGACCTCCTCGGCAGTGTCAACCGTCAGCTGCAGACCGGCTTCCTGCGGTTCGGCGACGGCACCATCGCGGATGCGTTCGCCGACAAGATGGGCGACATTTTCGCCAAGCACCTGGCGCTGGAGGGTGCCGACGCGGCGCTGAAGGCGGAGATGAAGGCCGCCGGCCGGGAGTTCGGCGACATGCTGGCCCGCAAGTGGGTCCGTCTCGGCGCCGACCACAGCGATCTCTCCGAGTCCCTGACCAAGGCCCTCGGCGACCTGGCGAGCGTGCAGCCGCTGCGGAACCTCGCGGAGGCGATGCCGAACCTCTTCAACCGTTCCGAGCACAAGGGCTTCTTCCAGCGGGTCCTGTTCCAGGAGAACCCGCTCCAGGGCAACCCGCTGTACCAGCTGGGCGGTGCCATCGCGTCGACCCTGCAAGAGGGCACCCACGAGATGCTCAGCGAGGGCTTCTACAACGTGGTCTTCGGGGACGGGACGTTCGAGGTCAGCGGCGGGCCGTTCGCCGCCGGCGTGTCGATGAGCCTGCTCGGCAGCGGTCTGCACCGGATGTTCGAGCCCGTCATGATCAAGTACCAGGAATTCGTCCTCAAGCACCAGTACGCCGAGAACCCCAACGACAACCGGTACTTCGGCCTGCTCCACCCGATCAACATCGCCTCCTTCGTCGCGAACATGACCGGCAACCCCGCGCCCTGGCCGGTGCCCCGCCCCACCTCCCAGACGCCGGACCCCAGCGTCACCGCCGAGATGAAGGCCATGGTCAAGTGGGTCTTCTCCAACCCGTTCACCGGTACCCCGTTCTTCTCCGACTCGCCGCACGCCGCGGACGCCCCGGCCACCGGGTCGCTGCACGACGTACCCGACGTCGCCACCGAGAGCGACACCGGCAGCGGGTTCGACCTGCCCACCGTCACTCCCGACCGGCCCTTCGGCGAGGAGTTCGCCGACCACCCGCTGTTCGGGGCCGATTCCGAGAACGGGACCACCACCGCTCCGCCGGACACCGTCTCCCACGCTCCCGAGTTCGACATGCTCATCGTGGACGACGACGATTCCCTCGCGGACGAGGACCTCACGCACCCGTCCTCCCTGCGGACCGAAGGCGGCGACAACCCCTTCGCCTCCGAGGACACCCGGCAGCGGCCCGCGGGCGAGGAGCGGACCGCCACGGCGCCCGGCGGGCCGGTCCTGCGCGAGGGACCCGAACGCACCGTCGACGTCGTCACCCCGGCGACCGTCCACACGCCGCTGACCGCCGTCGGCGTCGAGTCGGCGTCCACGGACTCCGGGACCACCGACACCGACGACGCCTCCCTCCACACCGCCGGCGCCGACGACAGCGCCACCACCGCCTCCACCACCCCCGAGCGGCCGGACACCCCTCCGCCGGGCCGTGACGGCGACGGTGACGGTGACGGCAGCGACGACACGCCCCCGGGGCCGGACGTGCCGGCCCCCGCCGTCCCGCCCGTCGTCTCCGTCGTCATACCCGCCGGTATCGCGGTCGGGGACCTGAGCGCCGCCCAGCTCAAGGCCCTCCAGCAACTGCCCGCACGGCCCGGCGTGTTCGTCGTCGGCATGCACACCGGTCCCCAGGGTGCGCCCGACGCCGCCATCACCCTCAAGGCGCTCATCACCGCCCACGACGCCGGCGACCTCGACGGGATCACCCAGATCCAGTTCACCGCCTGCAACCTGGCCGCCCCCGTCAACGAGGCCACCGTCAAGACCGTCATGAGCGGCCTGTGGAAGCACCGCGCCGTCGGCGAGACCAGTTCCACCCCCGACACCCTCAAGGCCATCGCCGCCGACGGCCCCGTCTGGGTCGTCCCCACGACCGGCGCCGACAGCGCGCTCGTCACCGCCCATCACATCGGCATCACGCCCGACGGCAGGCCGACCGTCCTCACCGAGGGCGCCGCCTGGCACGAGTACTCCGACACCGGCGGCCCCGACCACGCCCCCGACCACACCGCCACCCGTACCAGCGACATCCCCGACGGCGCCGTCCACGCGCGCGTCCGCACTCCCGCGACCGCCGATCAGCACCCCGACGCGGTGAAGTTCGGCACGGAGCCGGGCGAATCCGGCCCCGTCAACGCGCCCGACGCCTCGATCGAGGATCGGGTACGGATTCGCTACCTGGAGGAATCACAGACGTACGAGCGGCGGCTCGCGGACTACCTGGCCGGCCGGGACGACGTCAAGCAGGTCGCGAAAACCCTGGCAGAGACGGTCTGGCAGCGCCTCCCGCGGGACAAGCGGGGGAAGCTCGGCAGCAATGAGCCGTCCATGCCCGGAATCGTGGGCAACAAGGAGCCGGAGCTGCGCCGCGTCGTCCACGAGGGCAATCTGCGCGAGCGGATGACCCTGGTCTTCCACGCCATCTCCACCCAGGTGCTGCCGACCGCGCTCAACCACCCGGCCAGCTACCCGAAGGCGATCAGGGACGAGCGCCCCACCCGGCAGGAGCGGCCCGAGTACAGCGAGTTCCGCAGGCTCGACGCCAAGGTCACGGGGCTGAGCAAGGACAAACGAACGGATACCCAGGAGTACCGGGACACCTATCAGGCGTGGTCCGCGCTGGCCAAGACCCTGCGCACGGACCTCAGGCCCGAAGGGATCACGCCGGGGCTGAGCGGTACGGAGCGGGTGAAGGCCCTGGATCGCCAGGGCTCCCTGAGGTGGATACCGGGCGCGGCCAAGCTGGAACTCAAGATGAACACGCCGCTCCAGCTCACCAGTGAGCAGCACGGCCGTCTGGTCATGACCGGCACGTCCGGGTCCGCGTTCTACTTCCACCAGTACGCCCAGCTGATGGCCGATCAGTGGTCGATGGCCGTGAACCACCAGGCGCTGCGGATGGCCCTGCTCGCCACCTTCGTCGGCCAGGGACACCACTCCGTGCCCGAGGTCATGGCGGGATCAGCCGTCTACGGCCACTTGGCCGATGTCGAGGAACTACGGATGCCCGCCCCCGACTCCCGGAACGCCCCCGACTGGGGGCACTACCGCGCCATCGGGCCGCTGACCGAGGCGGAGCTGCGCACCCGTGTGGCCGTCGACGGCAAGTTCCCCGACGAGCGGGCAGCCGAGTACCGCGCGTCCCTCACCAGCCCCGACGTCGAGATGACCGAGGCCAACCCGGTCCCCAAGCGCCGCCGCGGCGACGACAGCGACGACGACACCGAGATGCTGGACCCCAAGCGCGAGCGCCAGGGCAGCAGTCCCGCCGTGCCCGAGGACTCCCCGCACTCGCAGCCGGGACTCAAGCAGCCCGAACTGGTGCCCCCGACGGACCGGCCGGTCACCCCCGAGCAGTGGTCCGACTGGAAGTGGACCCCCGGCCGCGCTGACGTGCCCCCGCCCGCCCGCATCCGTACCGAACGCTTCGACCCGGCGGCCGATCCGGACGACCCCGGGCCGTACTCCGGCACCGCGGACCGCCGCCGCGGCGGCGGCCTGCTGGACGGCAGGGCCACCCTCATCAACGCCGAGGTACAGCGCTTCAACGTCCCCGCGCGGGACGGCGGGCCGGGCGGGTCGGTACGGCTGGTCCAGGTCACCCTGCCCGTGGCCACGGACGGTTCGTACACCGCGGCGGAGGTCGCCGCCCTGCGGGACCGGATGCAGGGCCTCCTCGACGCCCATGTGAACCTCGGCTTCGAGCTGCCCCGTACCAAGGACCAGCTGCACATGGAGGTCCGGCTCGTCCCCGTGCCCGTACCGCAGGACGGCGCCCTGGGGCGCGACTGGATCACGGTGAGCCGGGACGCCGGACCCGGCCGGAACTCCGACCAGCTGCACTTCCGCCTGCACGGCGACGACGCGGACCCGGCCGTGGCGACGCGCGACGACGCCATGCTGCTGCACGAGCTGCTCCACTACGCCGGTCTGCCCGACCGCTACCACGACGCCCGGTCGTTGTTCCGGCACACCCCCGAGCGGGCCGATGCGTCCGGCGTCATGGCCGAATCCGCCCTCCCCGACGGCACCTTCCCCCGGCAGTACCTCGAAGCCATCGAGAACGTCACCGAATCCGGCTCCGTCCTCCACGACAACAACGGCCCGGGCTCCTGGACCGTTCGGGGCGACCAGCACCCCGCCGCCGTCAAATTCGGCACCGACAGGGACACGGCAGAGCCGGGTCCCCTGTCGCGGGTGCTGCCCAAGGAGTCCTGGCCGACGCTGCTGGACAGCCCGGACAGCCCCGACGACCGGATGACCACCCTGCTCGGGGAGGTGCTGGACGGGCAGAACGGCACCTGGCGGACGCTGGACGCGGACTCCTACCTGAAGCTGCGCGCCCGGATCGAGGGCACCGATCCGGCCTCGCCGCTCGACGCCGACGCCGTGGAAGGCATCAACACCGCCTTCGATCACTACAACGACTCCATCGCCTCCGCTAAGGACGACGTGGCGCGGCTGACGGCCATCGCCGAGACGGTCCAGTTGCTCCAGACGACCGATGATCTGAATCCCTCGATCACGGCCGACGTCCGGTTCCTGGCCCAGCGCCTCCTGCTGGACCACGGCTACTCCCCCTCGCTGCTGCCCGACGCCGCCCACACCCCGGACTACTGGCAGGACAGCACCCCGGACCAGATCACCTCCGACCTGGCCATGGGCATGGCGGCGTTCGCCCGGCTCACGTCCGGGCCGCCGCACGGGCCGGAGGCGGCGGGCGGTCCGCTGTCCCGCGTGCTGCCCGAGGCGTCCTGGCCGACGCTGCTGACGAACCCGGACGCGCGGACGACCACCCTGCTCGGGGATGTCCTGGACGGCCGGAACGGCGACTGGCGGACGCTGAACACCGACTCCTACCTCAAGCTCCTCGCCCGGATCGAGGGCGACGGGCCGCCCGTGGAGCCCGCGCCCGGCGTACGGGCGGAGCTCGACGCGGTCTTCGACGGCTACCACCGGAGCGTGGCCGACGCCTCCGGGGACAGGGCTCGGCTGACGGCCGTCGCCAAGGCGCTCAAGCAGCTCCAGAAGGTCGGGGAGTTCGGGCCGTCGCCGCAGACCCGGATGACGGCGGACGGCCGGTTCCTGGCCCAGCGCCTGCTGCTGGACCTGGGCTACGCCCCGTCGCTGCTGCCGGCCGGCGCCGATACCCCGAAGTTCTGGCGGCGGATGGAGAAGCGGATCGCCGAGGACCTGGCCATGGGCATGGCCTCGTTCGCCCGCTCCCGGTCCCTGGCGGCCGGACAGGCCCCCGACGTCGCCACGGTGAGCGGTGACGCGCCCGGGAGCGCGGCCACCGTGACCCCACCGGCCACGGACCCCGAGGCCGACGCCGGTGTTCCGTCCCCCGCAGACGCCGCCGACGGCGAGCGCACCCCCGGGAACGCCGATGCCGACTCCGACGTCGCCGAGTCCGAGGACCCCGCCGACTGGCGGGCGGAGCTGGCCGCCCTCGGTCGCCCTACCGCCGAGGTGACCACGGCCTATCTGGTGCTCCCGCACTCCGTGGACCAGGTGACGGGCCGGTCCGACGCGTTCCTGCGTACCGGCGGCAAGCCGTGGGCCACGCTGACGACGCAGCGCCCCTTGCTCGGGGGGCAGACCCTGCTGGAGGTGACCGTTCCCACCGGTCGCGCCGTCGACGCGGGTGACGGCCGGCTCCTGGTCGGCAAGGACGACCTGAAGCGCGTGAGCGTCACGGGCGTGTTCGCCGAAGGCGGCACGCTCCAGCCGTGGCAGGCCCGGACGGAGGCCGATCTGGTCGGTCTGCCGCTGGCGATGCTGACGCGGCTGGAGCAGGCGTTGCACGCCAACCCCGGTGTGGATGTGGACAGCCCGATGGCGCGGCTGGCGTTGCGGATCAACTACGCGGAGGCCTCCCGGCAGGCCGAGCGCCCGCTGGGCGAGTACATCGCCGGGCTGGAGCCGGTGCAGCGGCAGGTGCGGCAGCTGGTCCAGGCCCTCTGGGACAAGGCCGGAACCGACGACCTGCGCCGTGCGCTGGGTACCGATGCCGCAACCGGGAGCGGGTCCGTCGGCACGGACCTCGCCGAGCTGGAGCGGGTCGTCAGGGAGGGCAACCTCCGAGAGCAGATGCACCTGCTCGGGATCGCTGTGCACGGCGATGTGCTCAAGAAGCTGGTGGGCTTCAAGAAGACCGTCCCGCCGATCCTCAAGCAGGAGTGGGACCGGCAGGTGTCGCCCGACGTGGCCCAGCGCCGCGACGCGATGCAGAAGCGGCTCGACGCGATGGAGCCGGGTCCGGACCGCGATGCCTACGAAGCCGCAATGAAGCAGTTGGTCCGGACCGACCTTCGTGCGGACGAGGTGGTGCCGCCGCTGAGCGAACGCGAGCGCCGCCACGCGCTGGAGGACGGCCGGCTCGCATGGCTCCCGGGCGAGAACCACCGTGCGATCCAGATGGTGAGCTGGGGGCAGGCGACCGCTCAGGAGTCCGGCGGACTGCTGAGCGCCGGTACCTCCAACACGACGTACTTCGTGCTCGAAGCGGTCCACAGGATGAGCCGGCAGTGGAGCCTTCAGGTCGACTACCAGCTGGTACGGCTCGCCCTGCTGGCGGACATGCTCCCTGTCCACCACCACTCCCTCCACGAGATCATGAGGGCGGCCGACGAGTTCGGGCGGGCCGTGCTCGGCAACGACGTGATGGACTACTCCGACAACTGGAGCAGGTTCCGCTCCTTGGCGCCCCTGACCGAGGGTGAACTCCGCACGGCCATGCCGGGCGGAAGGTTCCCGGACGAGGTCGCGTTCGGGCTCGAACCCCGCGAGAGGTTGTCGGGCCCCGTCGATCTCCTGTGGCAGGGACCGGACCCGCAGAGCGCGGGGCGCCGCCTCTCGGAGGTGCTGCCCGAGGAGTCCTGGCCGGTGCTGCTGAACGGCGCCGACTCCCCCGACGGAGTACCCCAGTTGATCCGTGAGGTGCTGGACCGGCAGCCGAGCCGCAGCCGCGACTGGCGGCGGATCCACGCCGACTCCTATCTGGAACTGCGCCGGAGGATCGAGGGGGGCGAGCCGCCGTCGGAGCCCGAGGGGCCCTCGCCCTGGATGCGCGACGAGGACGAGGACGCACCGGAGGTGGACGTCGTACAGCGGGATCTCGACAAGATCTTCGATGACTACTACACGGCCGTCGCCCGGGCCTCCGGGGACCGGGAACGGCTGGTGGCCATCGCCGACGTCGTGCAGCAGCTCCAGCGGTTCGAGGGGCTGGAGCCATCGCAGCCCGGCACCGGGATCACCGCCGACGTTCGGATCCTGGCCCAGCGCTTCCTGCTCGACCAGGGATTCACCCCGGCCCTGCTGGGCGCCGAGGGCCACACCCTGCCGTTCTGGCAGCGGTCCACGGATCAGATCGCGGACGATCTGGCCTCGGGCACGGAGGCGTTCGCCCGCCTGGCGCCCGTACGTGACATCCCTGCCGGGATCACCGTCGGGGAACTCAGCCCCGCCCAGATCGACGCGCTCCGGCAACTGCCGCCCCGACCCGGCGTGTTCGTCGTCGGCATGCACACCGGCCCCAACGGCCCGCCCGACGCCCGGACCACCCTCAAGGCCCTCATCACCGCCCACGACACCGGCAAGCTCGACGGCATCGACCGGATCCAGTTCACTGCCTGCGACCTCGCCACGCCCCTCAACGAAACCACCCTCAAGACCGTCATGAGCGGTCTGTGGCAACACCGGGCCAGCGGCCGGCCCGCACCCGGCCCCGACACGCTCACCGCCCTCGCCGCCAACGCCCCCGTCTGGTACACCCCCACCGGACACCTCGTCACCGCACAGCACATCGGCATCACCTCCGACGGCAAACCCTCCGTCCTCACCAACGACGCCGCCTGGCACGAGTACACCGACGCCGGCCGCCCCGACCACACCCCGGTCCACACCGCCACCCACACCGACGACGACCTGACCCCCACCACACACCCCGGCGACCAACACCCCTCCGCCGTCAAGTTCGGCACCGATTCCGATACGGCACAACGGGCTGAGGGGGCAGAAGACGCAGAAGGGGCCGCCACCCCGCCCGGCGCCCGGGACGACGCCGACTCCGTCTCCATCTCCGTGAGCATGTCCGGCGAGCCGTCCAAGTCCCATGAGCTGACCGTGTCGTTCAAGAAGGGCAGCAAGACGCTCGATCCGGCCGACGGGCCCCAGCTCCACAAGTTCGTGCAAGAGCTGCTTCCCGAGCTGGGGCGCCGTCATCTCCAGCAGGAGGGCAAGCTCCGGATCCAGGTCAACGCCGGCGGCAACCACTGGTTCGCCCCGGCCGCGGAGAGGACCGGCACCGAGCGCGCCAACTCCATCGTCCAGGCACTCAGGTCGAGCATCCGGTCGGCCGCGGACGCGGAGAACCTCCCCGGGGCGGCCGAGATGGCCGACTTCGTCGTCACCTCGCGGGGCCGCGCGATCGACGGGGACCACGCGGCCTCCGACGGACCCAAGGCCGATGTGCGCCGCCGGAGCACGATCATCACCCAGCTCCGGATCCCCGAGGTCCGGGACGAGTACGATCCGTACGTCACCGACGCGGCGAAGCTCCTCGGACAACTCGGCGGCAGCCGGGTCCAGGTGCTGGACCTGGCGCTGGCCATCGGCCACGCCAAGGGCAACGCGACCCTGCGGGACGAAGCCGGGCAGCCGGGCCATCCCACCGCGGCGGCCGTCCGGAACGGCCAGCAGGCCCTGCCCCGCCACCAGCAGCCCGTACGGCACAGCACCATGCTCAACCTCGCCGAGGTGAAGGCGCTCCGGCAGCAGGCCGAGAACCGCGGCACCGACCACACCGCGCTGCCGCTCGACCAGTTGCTGGGGCCGGACGCCGACTGGAGGGCCGGCCCCCGGCACCGGCCCGCGCCGGACCACAACGTGGTCTTCGAGGTGCTCCCCCTGACCGCCCGCGACGCCGGGCAGATCCTCGGCGAGGGCCGCGTGGTGTTCGCGCCCGACGCCCGCTTCGAGGTCGTTTCGCTGGAGCGCGTCGAGTCCGGCCGGACCAAGGTGACCCTCCGCGAGGTGAACCCGCGGGCCCTCGTCGGATCCGGCCAGGGACCCTCCCGGCCGCCGCAGCCGAAGAATCCCGTCATCGGCATCCCCGGCGTGAGCTACCCGGGTCCGAGCCGCCCGCTGGACTCCACCCTGGTGTACAACGCGGGCAAGAAGCAGTACGTGTTCCGGGAGGCGCACGCCATCCACCGCGGGGAGGTGGAGGTCGAGCTGGTCGACGGGAAGCCGTTCGTGCGCTTCTACACCACGGTGGTCAGCGAGGTGGCGCTCACGGTCGACCCGAACACCCCGGGGCGGGCCACGTCCGCCAAGTACAAGGACATCCAGCAGGACCCCGCCACCGGGCGGGTCGTGCTGAGCACCGGCGGAACGGGCGACGCCACCATCTGGACGGGTGTCGGCACTCCCGGACGGGCCATCGCCTGGTCCATGAAGTACAAGGCCGACGACCCCGCACTCAACAAGCCGCTCATCCGGTCCTACCTGATCCCGATGGACGTCTACCGCAGGATCACGACGACCTCCATCTCCGAGAAGGACGTCAACGTGCCCGGTGACGTCTTCCGCGGTGACGAATCGCGCCTCGGGGTGCCCGAACCCGCCATCGCGCGGGACAAGGACCACTACCCCCGGAAGTACGCCGCGCAGAGCCCGGGTTCCGCACCCGTTCAGCTGCCCGACGGCCTTGCGCCCAACACCGACCGCACGATCAACACGGACCTGCCCGGCGACCGCAACCAGTTCGGTATCCGCGGCGAACACCTCGCGCTGCTGCGCGAGAACATCCTGCCGAACTCGCTGATCACGTACTACGAGGACGCGGACGGTTTCAGCCCGGACCATCCGGACGCGCAGTTCTCCAAGCACGGCCGCGTGGTCCACGTGAACGAGCTGCGCCGCCGGCTCGACATCCCGGACATCGAGAGCCGCCAGCTCCTCAACCAGTACAACCCGTGGATGGACGGCAAGAAGCACCGCAACCAGACCGGCCAGCTCAGGCGTATCTCCAACCAGCTGCGCACGCACTACGTGACCTGGCAGCAGTTCCGGCAGCCTCCTGCCGAGCGCATGCCGCACCCCCTGCTGGACGAGACCTCGGCAGCCAGCTACGACCGCCGTCTCGGAGAACTGAAGGTGTTCCTGCGGGAACACAGCGAGGCCTTCGCACAGAACCCGGACCTCGACCCCGACCTCAGGATCCTCGACCACGCGATCGAGGACCCGGACCACGACACGGCATCGGTCGAACGCTTCTTGACGGAGACCGTCCTGTCCTGGGCCTCCCACGCGGAGATCGCCCACATCCTCTCCCGCCAGGCCGACGAGGTCCTCGCCGACCGGAACCTGACGGACGCCCCGCTCATGCACGACTTCAGCGAGATGGGCCAGCACCGGGGCGAGGACATCCAGCTTCAGCTCCGGGCCGGGGAGAAGATCACCGCGCTCTGGCAGAACGGGAACCCGACGTACCGGATGGTCGACCGCCTGACGCGGGACTATCCCGAACTGGCGTACAACTACGCCCAGATCTGCGCGAGCGAGGGGTACACGTTCTTCGAGCACGCTCAGATGGTCGTGGGCCAGTACCTGAAGCTCGCCGCCCTCGATGCCGGCGACCCGCACCGGACGGTGCCCGTCGACGCCATCGTCAAGGCGATCCTGTTCCACGACATCGAGAAGGTGAACTCGAAGGCGATGTACGGGGAGGAGAAGGGGGCTCACGACCAGGAGCCCGAACACCGCGGCGCCGTCGAACTCATGGGCAAGTACCGGTACTTGTGGGGCGACTCGGAGGCGGACACCCGCTCCTTCAAGGCCGCCGTCATGATGGTCGACTCCGACCCGCTGGGCTTCTACTACCGCAACAAGCACTCCAAGAAGGCGAACGTCAACCGCGACACCGCCTTCCAGTGGCTCGCCGAGGCCGCCCTGAAGCTCGACGGCAAGCCCGTGCTCGTCAACGACGGCGCCGGGCGCCGGCTCGCGGATCTGACGGACGCCGACGCCCTGGCCATCTCCCGGCTCTTCCACGAGTTCCACCAGTACTACCAGGCCGACTTCTCCTCCTACACCACCTACAGCCGGTACGTCCGCCACGACGACCTGATCTGGAACCCGCTCGGGTACGTTCCACCGAGCGCCGAGGAGACCCTGGGGCAGCGCGCGGCGCAGCGCGCGGCGGACGTCGCGGCGAAGCACCTGGAGGACGACGCCGCGTCGGTCAGGTCCGAGGACTCCCACGTCTCCCAGGACTCCCTGGAATCACAGGAGTCCCGCGCCACCAGCCTCGGGGAGCGCCGACGGGGCGACCAGACGACCGAGGACCTGGCCCGCCGGGGCAAGTCCTCCTTCAACAGCATCTTCTTCCCCTCCGACGACCAGGAATCCCCCAACACCGCCTACCCGCTCCGCGGCGGCCCGCTCCTGGCCGTGGACGAATCGGGTGTGCCCGTACGACCGCTCCGCTTCGCCTTCTCCCCCCAGTACGAGCGGATGTACGGGGAACTCGCCGCGATGTTCGCAACTCCGGAGGCCGTCCGCGCCCACTTCCAGCGCATCGGCGAAGGCCGGGTGAAGTTCCTCTCGCGCATGCTCGGCGACCCGCAGGACGGCAAGGGGAAGGCCGAAGCCGAGGTCGAGACCGCAGCCGTCACGACGGACCAGCAGTCTCACGATGGCATCGACGGCGACGTCGACGGCGATGGCGACTTCGGCCTCGACTTCGACCTCGGTTTCGACTTCGACGGGGCGGACCTGACCGGCATCGGCGTGGCGTCGAACGCCGCCGGGTCCCCGTCCACTCCCCTGAGCGACACGAGCAGTTACTTCCCCGGGGACATCTTCGGGGACGAGTCCGCGTCCCCGCAGGACCTCGACGACCCGGACGATCCGGCCGACTCGGACGACGATGACCCGGTACCGCCGCTCGCCCCCTACGAGCTGACCGAGTACGAGACGGGAGGCACGGCCCCGCTCACCACCCGCCGGGCGGAGGACGCGCGCATCGAGGCGGCGGCGGACGGCGCTGACCCGTACGAGCTCGCGCTGAACGGCCCGGCCAGGGACGCCGCGTCCTTCCCGGCCTACCGGCCGGTCCGTCCGCTCCACACGGTGGACCGCCCCGCCTTCACGGTGTCCGGTGACCACCGGTACGCGCTGCCCCGTCACGAGGGCCGGCCCAGGGAGTTCTACGCCGCCCCGCAGGCCGTGGAGCAGGCACGGGACCGCCTCGCCGCGGCCGGCAGCACGCTGCGGCTGACGGTGGACGACACCTCGTACGTCCGCTTCCGCGGGGACGGCGCGGAGCACACCCTGCTCCGCGTCACCGTGGAGGGCGGCGGCTCCGACAGCTCCGCACCGGTCGTCCTGGCGGGCGACGCCCAGGGCCCGCACCTCACGCTGCGCAGCGCCTCCCGGCCCGACCGCCTGGAGGAGGACATGCGCGAGGCGGTGGAGACCAATCTCAAGCACTACGGAGATCGAATGCACGACATCGCACGGGAGTTGGAGCAGGCCGACCCCGACCGGGCGGACGGGCGCACGGCGCTCGCCCGGGCCATGGCGGACCTCCGCCGGACGCGCGAGGAGCTCGGCCTCCTGGATCCCGGTCGGACGGCGGAGCGCGCCCGGCTGGAGGCGGCGCAGGCTACGGCCCTCGCGGCGGCCGTGCGCGCGCTGGCCGCCTCCGCGGGATCCGAGTACGGCACCCCGGACGAGGACTGGTACCTGCATCTGAGCCCGGGGACCCCGCTCGCGCTGCCGACCGTGGACTGGTCGGCGTGAACCGTGCCCGGCGCCGCGTACGTTCTCCCGGGAGCGTACGGCCGCCGGGCCGCCCCGACCCCAAGGACAGGACCCCGTCATGACCGACCCGGAGTTCCAGCTCGCCGCCGTCTTCGACCACGTGGACCCGGTGGCCGGGCCCGGCTTCGCCGCGGACCACCCTGCGGTCGAGGACCCCGCACTGCTCGCCCTGCTGGTCGAGCGGCTGAACGCCGGCGCACCCGTACTCATGACGCCGGTGCTGATGGACGACGTACTGGATCCCGAGCGGCGTTCGGAGGTGCCGCTGAACTTCCGTACGGACGGGCGGTGGGTGTGGACCGACACGGTCACCTACTACCTGGAGCAGTACGCCCTCGCCCCGGAGCCGGGCCTGCTCGCGCACCTGGGAAGCCCGGACTACGCGTTCCCGGCGCCCCTCGACCCGGCGGTGGTCGAGCGGGCCGCGGCCTTCGTGCTCACCCCGGCGCCGGAAGCCGCAGCGGCCCACGTACTGAGCTGACCGGTGCCGGTGAACCCCGAAGCGGTGGCGGTCCGTTCGAACGTGATGCGGGTGTTCCGCGACGACCGAGGGGAAACACGGTGGACAACAACGAACAGCGGCACGGGACCGCCGGACGGGGTCCGGGTGCCATCAGCCTGCCGGCGGTCGCCTGGCACGCGGCCGGTGAGGAGCCGGCGGCGGCCCCCGTCGCGCCGCGCCCGTCCCTGACCCTTCCCGTGCTGCAATCCGAGCCCGAGCCCGAGCCCGTCACGGAACCGGAGCCCGGAGCCGCCCCGGCCGGCGGCGCCGTCCCGGAGGTCCCCGCCGCCGCGGGCGAGGAGGTCCCGGAGGCCGAGGGGACCGAGGAGCGGCCGCAGGCGGCCGAGGAGTCGTCGCAGGAGGCCGCCCCGGACGCCCCGGACGCCCTGGCCGCGGCCTCCCTCACGGCTCCCGTCGCGGCTCCGGCCGCGCCGACGGGCCTGCGCCCGGCGCGGCGGATCCCGAAGCCGATGCTCGCGGCCGCCGCCACCTCGGGCGTGGTGCTCATGGGCGTGCCCCTGCTGTTCTCCCAGCTCGGCGGCGACGCCGGCCCCGGCAGGGTCCCGCCCCGCCCCGCCGGCTACAACCAGCCCGACGGCGGCCCGGAGGGCTTCGTACCGGGAACCGACGCGGACAAGGGCTCCGTGCTGCCCGGCGCCGTCGTCCCGGGAACGGCCGCGGACGCGCCGGGCCAGGGCGCCGCCAACGCTCCCGTGACCAACACCGGCGCCGGAGGCGGTGAGGGTCAGGGCAGCCCCGGCGGCGGCCCGGCCGGTGGCCCGGCGGCCGGCTCCGGCGGTACCTCCGGCAACCAGGGCGACCCCGGCTCCGGCGGGTCCCCCGACACCGGAGCCCGCCAGGACCCGCAGCAGTCCCGCCCCGACCAGCAGGCGCCCCCGCCGGCCCCGGCCAAGAAGGAGTACGCCGCGGTCGCCGGCCCCGGCTGCGCGGGCGAGGGCGCCGCCTTCAGCCGCAACGGCTGGTACACGGACGGGAAGGAGGGCTGGAAGTCGTACGGCACCGGCGGCTACGGCAGCAGCGGCTGCAACGGCGACTTCCTCGCCATGCCGATGTCCGGCCACAGCGGAAAGGACGCGGGCAACCACATGCTGTGGACCTTCCGGACCGGCGCCGTCACCACCGGCACCTGCCAGGTCTCCGTGCACGTACCGAACAACGGCGACGTCAAGGCGGTCGGCGGGAAGCCGGCCTACTACACCGTGCACGGCGCCGCCTCGGCGAGCGGTCCCACGCTCGGGTCCTTCAACGTCGACCAGCCGTCCCAGCTGGGCCGCTGGGTCGGCGCCGGCAGCTTCCGGATCACCGGCGGCCAGCTGGCGGTGAAGCTGCACGACCGGGGCCAGGACTGGTCGGGGTCGACGAAGACCTACGACCACCTCGCGGGCGACGCGGTCCGCGTCCAGTGCACCTCCTCCTGAACCAACCCGGCCAACTCCGGCCACCGGCCCACGACGAAGGGAACGATCAGGCATGTCGCGCCATGTGCTGACCGTGTGCGCACAAGCGCAGAGCGGCGGCTCGTACGGCTCCGGCGGGTCCAGCGGCCCGTTCCGCACCATCGGAGAGGCACTGGAGGCGGCACGCAGCGGCGCGGTGATCTCGGTCCGACCGGGCCGGTACGAGGAGAACCTGGTCATCACCAAGATGGTGACGATCACCGCCGAGGACGCCCAGGGCACCGTACGGGTCATCCCCCGGAAGGGCACGGTGGTCCAGGTGGTCGCCGAGGCCGTGCAGCTGACCGGTCTGGTGCTCCAGGGGCTGGACGAGGAGCTGCCGGCGGTGGACGTGCCGCGCGGTCAGGCGGCGCTCCAGGACTGCGAGGTGGTGGGCAACGCCTGGACGGCCGTGCTCACCCGCCAGCAGGGCTCGCTGGCGATGCGCGGCTGCCGGGTGACCAACCCGGGCGGTGCGGGGATCGTGGAGACCTCCACCGGCACCAGCGTGATCGAGGACTGCGTCGTGGAGCACCTGGGCACCTCGGCGGTGGTCATCGGTGAGCGGGCCAATCCGACGATCCGCAACTGCGTGCTGCGCGACGCCCGCGGCAACGGCGTGTGCGCCAACGGCGAGGGGCGGGGGCTGGTCGAGGACTGCGAGATCTCGGCCACCGACAAGCCCGCCATCGCGCTGGAGCAGAACAGCGCCACCCGGGTCCTGCGGACGTCGGTACGGGACTGCCTGCTGGGCGTGTACATCAGCTCGACGGACCGGGTGGTGCTGGAGGACTGCTCGGTGACCGGCACGAAGGTGCACGGCATCGCGCTGGCGGGGGGCACCGATCCGGTGCTGCGCCGCTGCCGGACCTCCCGTACCAAGGGCAACGGGATCCATGTCACCGGCCGTTCCAGGGGCACCTTCGAGGACTGCGAGGCCAGTGCGGCCGAGGGCAGCGGCATCTGGGTGGAGGAGTCCTCGGGGCCCTCGTTCAGCCGTTGCTCGGTACGGGACGCCAAGGACGCGGGGGTCCGGCTGACCGGGGACAGCTCGCCGGACTTCGACCGGCTGGAGGTCCGGGACAGCGCCGGGGCGGGGGTGCGCGTCCTGGAAGGGGCGAACCCGATGCTGCGGCGCGTGACCGTGTCGGACGTCCGCGGACCCGGCGTGGAGGTGACCCACAACGGGCGGGGCCGCCTGGAGGGTTCGGAGATCTCCGGCACCGGTCAGGCCGGGATCCGGATCGCCGACGGAGGCAACGCGTACGTCGGCAACACGGCGGTGCGGGACACCGGCACGGCCGCCGTCTCGGTCGGTGACGGCGGAGCGGCCACGCTGCGGGACTGCGACGTGGCCGAGTCCTCGCAGGAGGGGGTGCGCGTCGAGGACGGCGGGGAGCTGAACGCCACCCGCACCCGGGCGCGTTCGTGCCGGCGGCACGGCTTCCAGGTCGCGGCGGGCGCCCGTGCCGTGCTCGGCCGGTGCGAAGCGGTGGACAACACCGGGGACGGCATCCGGATCGACTCCGCCGAGGCGGTACGGGTGCACGACTGCACGGTGTCCGGGAACCGCGGGTCGGGACTGCGCCAGTCGAAGCCCTCGAACCGGCTGGCGGTGGAGAACCTGACCAGTGTGGAGAACGGCATGCCGGACGCGCACGGCGAGGCCGGTGCGGGGGCCGCGGGCGGCGGGTCCCGCACCGGTGGAATCGTGGGCGCGGCCGGTCCGGACGGGGCGGACGGGGCGCAAGGGGCGGAAGGGTCCGACGGGGAGTTCGGAGCCGACGGGGTGCGGCAGCCCCCGGCGGGCCCGCCCGCACGGAAGGGGCCGCTGGACGCCCTGGACTCCCTGGTCGGCCTGGACGGGGTGAAGGAGCAGGTCGCCACCCTGGTCAACCTCAACAAGCTGGCGCGGCGCCGGGAGCTGGCGGGCATGCCGGCGCTTCCGATGAGCCGGCACCTGATCTTCGCGGGGCCGCCCGGTACCGGTAAGACGACGGTGGCCCGGCTCTACGGTTCGATCCTCGCCGAGCTGGACGTGCTCCCGTCGGGCCATCTGGTCGAGGTGGCGCGCGCGGACCTGGTGGCGGCGATCATCGGCGGTACGGCGATCAAGACGACGGAGGTGTTCAAGGAGGCCCTCGGCGGTGTGCTCTTCATCGACGAGGCGTACACGCTGTCGCAGGGCACCGGCGGCAGCGGACCGGACTTCGGCCGGGAGGCCATCGACACGCTGGTCAAGCTGATGGAGGACCACCGCGACGAGATCGTGGTGATCGTGGCCGGGTACTCGGAGCAGATGCAGGGTTTCCTCGACTCCAACCCCGGGCTCGCGTCCCGCTTCAGCCGGACGGTGGAGTTCGAGAACTACTCGGACGCCGAGCTGACGACGATCGTCGCGATGGCCGCGGCCTCGCACGGCTACGAGCTGGCCGACGGCACCTGCGAAGCGCTGGAGGCGCACTTCGGGAGCGTGGCCAAGGGCGCCGACTTCGGCAACGGCCGGGCGGCGCGGAAGGTGTTCGAGGAGATGGTGGACCGGCAGGCGTCCCGGCTGGCCGTGCTGTCGGAGATCGGCAACGCGGACCTGGCGCTGCTGAAGCCCGAGGACGTCGGGGCGGATGCCGCCGCCGCGGTCGCCGCGGCCGCCGCCGGGGTGCCTGCCGAGCGGAAGACCGAGCTGCTGGACGAGTTGCGCGGCATGATCGGCCTGCCTGCGGCGAAGGAGCAGGTCGAGGACCTGGTCAACCTGATCAAGCAGGTGAACCGGCGGAAGGAGGCGGGGCTTCCGACCGCCACGATCAGCCATCACCTGGTGTTCTCGGGTCCGCCGGGTACGGGCAAGACGACGGTGGCCCGTCTCTACGGGCAGTTGCTCGCCGAGTTGGGCGTGCTGCCGGGCGGCCAGCTGATCGAGACCGCCAGGGCCGATCTGGTGGGCCGGTTCGTGGGTCATACCGCGCAGCTGACGAAGGAGGCGTTCGACAAGGCGCGCGGCGGTGTGCTGTTCATCGACGAGGCGTACACGCTGACCCCGCGCGGCGGCAGCGGCAACGACTTCGGCCAGGAGGCCGTCGACACGCTGATGAAGCTGATGGAGGACCACCGCGACGAGGTGGTGGTCATCGTCGCGGGGTACTCCGACGAGATGCAGGGCTTCCTGGACTCCAACCCCGGTCTCGCCTCCCGGTTCTCGCGGTCGGTCTCCTTCGAGCACTACACGGACGCCGAGCTGGTGCAGATCGTTCAGGTGCAGGCGGAGAAGGCCGGGTACGTGTGCCCGCCCGAGTCGCTGGCGGCGCTCGGGGAGCTGTTCGCCGCTGTACCGCGTGACCGGAGCTTCGGCAACGGCCGTTTCGCGCGGCAGACGCTGGAGTCGATGATCACCCGGCAGGCCGGGCGGCTCAGCAGGCTGGACATCGAGGACCTGGCCGAGCTCAGCCTGCTGCTGCCCCAGGACATCCCGTGGGACCGGGTGCCGGGGGGTGTCGCGTGACCGGCGGCCGCGCGACCTCGGGTACCGGCCGGGCCGGCGCCGCGGTGGCGGCCGCGCTGGTCTGCGGGGCGCTGCTGGCCGGCCCCTCGGCCACGGTGCCCGCGGTGGCCGCGCCCTCGGCGCCGGCCGCCGCGGGTGCGGGGACACCCACCGCTTCGGCCCCGGCCGGGGCGAATGCGGAGCCGTCCTCGCTGCCCGGCCTCACGCAGCGGCTCACCGGCGACGAGTGCCGCAAGGCGTCGGACCGTACCGTCACCCGGATGCCGTGGCCACAGGCGTACCTGCGTCCGGACACCGTCTGGCCGCTGACCGAGGGCGCCGGGGTGACCGTGGCGGTGGTCGGCTCGGGCGTGGACGACTCCGCCGGCCTGCTGGGCGGCCGACTGGGCCGGGCGCCGCGCCAGTTCGACGGCGGCCCGGCAGTGGACTGCGCCGGGCACGGCACGTTCACGGCGGGGCTGATTGCGGCGGCGCGGACCCCGGGGTCGGGGTTCGCGGGTCTGGCCCCCGGCGCCCGGATCCTGGACGTGCCGGTGACCGACCGGCGCGGGGGCACCACTCCCGATCTGCTGGGTGCGGGCATCCGGGTGGCCGCCGACGGCGGGGCACGGGTGATCGCGGTGATGGCGGTGGCGGGCTCGGACAGCCAGGCTCTGGGGGACGCCGTCCGGTACGCCGTGTCCAAGGGCGCCGTCGTGGTCGCCCCGGCAGTGCCCGACGGGGAGGGTGGCGGGCCCGCCTTCCCGGCGGCCCATCCGCAGGTGCTGTCGGTCGCGGCGACGGGCCCCGGCGGGACTCCGGCCAAGCAGGCGGCCGGGGGCCGGGTGGACCTGACGGCGCCGGGCGAGGCGGTGCTGGGCCCGGGGCCGGGCGGCAAGGGGCATTTCACCGCGTCCGGGCCGAGTTACGCGGCCGCGCTGGTGGCCGCGACCGCGGCGCTGGTGCTCGGCTACCGGCCGGAGCTCTCCGGCGAGGCGCTCGCGCACCGGTTGCGGGCGACCGCTTCCGGGTCGGACGCCCGGCCTGCGGACCCGCTCCAGGGGTACGGGCCCGTGGACCCGGTGGCCGCCGTCACGGCGGTGCTCCCGGAGGAGTTGCAGGGCGCGGCATCGGGCCTGCCCGGCGACGCCCGGGCGTCGGCGCCCGGCGTGGTGATGCCCCCGGCGCCCGGGCCGTCGGCGGCGGGTCCGGCCTGGCTGGTGACCGCGGCGGCCTTCGCGGTGGGGGTGGGCATGGCAGGCGCCGCCGTGGTGGTGCCCGGAGGGCGGCGGCGGGGCTGGCGGCCGGGCCGGTACCGGGCCCCGGCGGGGGACGGGAACCGCGGTTCTGAGCTCCTGTAGTGCTGTGACCGGGAAGGTTCGCCGTGTCACGGCGCCCGGCACGGCAAACCTCCCCGGCCGCAGCACTGGCCGATCGTTGGTGGTTCTTTGGCGGGGCGTTGGGGACGGCTGCGACTCTCCCTCTGTCAAGCCCGGCACGCCCTGCTCAGGGGCGGCCGGTTGGTGCTGTCGCGGGCCACGGGAAGCGGCCGGCGGCGCAATGCGGGAGGTACAGCCGTGATGGGCATCGAGCGGCACGGTCCGGACGGGGACACGACGGCGGGCGCGGCCGTGCGGGAGGGTGCGGTCCACGGCGGCGAGCGCCCGACCCTGGACCCCGACACGCTGGCGGAGCTCTACCGGCTGCACGCCCCGTACCTGCTCCGCGCGCTGCTGCGGCTGACCAGCGGCGACCGGGGCAAGGCCGAGGACATGGTTCAGGAAACGTTTCTGCGCGCCTGGCGGCACCCGCAGGCGCTGACCCGCGGACCGGAGCACGGCCGGCCCTGGCTCTACACCGTCGCCCGCCGGATCGCCATCGACCACTTCCGCATGCAGGCCGCCCGCGCCAAGGAGCTCGGCGACGAGAACCCGGAGGAGCGTGCGGGCGCGCACGATCCGTACGAGGAGGTCGTGGTCGCCCACGACATCCGCGGCGTCCTCGCCAAGCTGTCCCCGCACCACCGGGAGGTGCTCGTGGAGCTGCACCTGAACGACCGCTCGACCGTGGATGCGGCGGCGGTGCTCGGCGTCCCGCCGGGCACGGTCAAGTCCCGCAATTTCTACGCCGTGCGCGCCTGCCGCCCGCTGCTGGAGCGGAACGGCTTCGCCCCCGCGTGATCCCCGGGCCGCACGCTCCGCGCTCCCGGCAGGTGAACCGGCCCCGGACCCGGTCGCGTTCCCCTGGATGACCACGGCCGGGACACTGGGAGGGACCACCGAGGTGACCACCGTCGTAGACAGAAACAGCATGACCGAGCCCGGGCACTGGGCGCAGGCCCCCGACTACGGTCCGGCCGCGTGGCCGGACGCCGGCGAGCCGGGCCCGCCCGAGCCGGAGGCCGCGCCCGTGGAGGCCGCCGCTGCGGCCGTCGACCCCGCCGGGCCCGGCCGGCCCTCGCAGTCGGCGCCCGGCCCGGTCGCCGCGCCTCGGGCGCAGGACCCCGCGCCGGATGCCGCGCAGGACCCCGCGCCGGATCCCGAGGCCACGGCGGCCGCGCCGGCCACACCGCCCGCGCCCGCGCCGCCCGCACCCGTACCGCCCGCGCCCTCGGCCGTCGTCGCGGCGCCCGCCCGGCTGGGCTGGGCGGCGGATTCCGAGCTCTCCGCCGAGCGCCTGGTACGCCGTACGCCCCGCCGGATCTTCCGCACCGTCCGCCACCGCGTACCGGACGGGCTCACCGACGCCATCCGCACCCCGCTCGGGCGCAGTCGGCGCATCGCGGTGATCAGCCTCAAGGGCGGGGTCAGCAAGACCACCACCACGATGGCCCTCGGCACGGTCCTGGCGCGCGAACGGTCCGACCGGGTCATCGCCATCGACGCGAACCCGGACTCCGGAACGCTGGGCCGCCGGGTGCAGCGGCAGTCCGGCGCCACCATCCGCGACCTGGTGGCGGCCATGCCCGACCTGCACACCTACATGGACATCCGGGCGTTCACCTCGCTGGCGCCCAGCGGTCTGGAGGTCCTCGCCAACGACTCCGACCCGGCGGTCTCCCGGACGTTCGACGAGCAGGACTACCGGCAGGTCGTCGAGCTGCTCAGCGGCCAGTACCCGATCGTCCTCACCGACTCCGGCACCGGCCTGCTGCACAGCACCATGCGCGGCGTCCTGGAACTCTCCGACCAGTTGGTGGTTCTCGCCACCCCGAGCGTCGACGGCGCCAACAGCGCCGGCATCACCTTCGACTGGCTGGACGCCCACGGCTTCCACGAAGAGGCGCGGCGCGCGGTGACCGTCGTCTCCGGCGTGCGGTCCTCCTCCAGCAGGATGATCCGGGTCGATGACGTCGTCTCCCACTTCCGCCGGCGCTGCCGGGCCGTGGTGACGGTTCCCTACGACGGCCACCTCGCCGTCGGCGGCGAAGTCGACCCGGACCGGATGCGCGGCCGGACCAGGGCCGCCTACTACGAACTGGCGGCCGTGGTGGCGCAGGAGTTCGACCGGTGACCACCGCCCGCACCGCCTGACCGCTCCCCCGAGACCCCCACCCAACTGGAGGAAATCAATGGCCTGGTACGAGGGCCCCTGCCGGATCACCGTCATCGGCGTCGACGCCGCCTGGCCCCAGCGCGCCGTGGTCGCCGTCTCCGGCGCGGGCGGCGCCCGGATCGTGATCCCGGGCACGGTGGGCGCGGCCCGCTACATCGAGGCCCGGAGCTGGCACCTGGAGCTGGAGCACCAGTACGAGGGCACCTGGCGGCCCAACATCCGTGCGGTCAAGAGCCGTTGGGAGACCTCGGACGGGATCCGTACGCAGACCATCCACAGCAAGGACGTGGACTGGGCCCGGAACCAGCACGAGCGCAACCTGGTGCTGCGCCTGGAGTGGGCCGAGGAGCCGACGGAGCGTCACGTCGCCGGTCGTGATCTCGACGCCCCGGCCCGGTCGGCCACCGAGTCCTCGTCCGGCGGCCTCGCCCACCGCCCCTCCGCCGGCCCGACCCGGTCGCGCACCTCGTCCTCGTCGGCGGGCCCCTCCTTCACCGCGCCCCCCGCGGCTTCGCCCGCCCGCGGCACTTCCCACGGGCCGACCACGGGCAGCAGCCCCTGGTGATTCCCGTCCTGCGGATCCGACCTGGTGCGACACCACGGAGGTTCACCTGTAGAAGCATTTGCCGACACCGCGAATTCGCCCTGAGTTCACCTGGCGCCGCTGGAGTCGGTCGAACCGGAGGGCGCTGCGGGACATGCGTCCGAAATGGGCTAGCCTCGACTCACCTCGGGGCGGTTTGGCTCAGAATCAGCGGTTATCCGGCCACTGGCCTGAACTCCTGCCGAACCGGCGCCGTGACCAAGCGCTGCCGCCGGCACCACCCCGAGACGCCCGGGCACCTGCAAGTGCCGTACGCCCGGGCCGGTTCCACGTGCTTCGTGCATCGGTTGGTAAGGGTGGGGAACATGAGACTGCTGCTCCTGGGGCCGTCGGAGCTGCGCTCCGACGACGGCGAGTCCATACCCCTCGGCGGCGCCAGGCGCAGAGCCGTGCTGGCCGCCCTCGCCCTGAACCTCAACCGGGTGGTGCCGGTGGAGCGACTGCTCGACCTGGTCTGGGACGAGGCGCCGCCGCCGAGCGCCAAGGCGGCGCTCCAGGGGCATGTCGCCTGCCTGCGCAGCCGTTTCGACGACACGATCACGCTCGTGACCAAGGCCCCCGGCTACGCGCTGATGGCGGACCGGGCCCGGGTGGACGTGCACCACATGCAGGACCTGGTGACGGCGTCCCAGGAGGCCTCGGACGACGAGGGCATCCGCCTGCTGGACGCGGCCCTGGGACTGTGGCGCGGGCCGGCCCTGGAGGACTGCGAGTCGCAGGCGCTGCGCGGGGGTGCGGGGACCCGGCTGGAGCAGACGCGGCTGCACGCCGTGGAGTTGCTGGGCGAGCGGCTGCTGCGGACCGGGCGGGGGGAGCTGGCCCTGGCCCGGCTGGCCGAGGCGGTGGAGGAGAACCCGCTGCGCGAATCCCTGGTGCGGCTGCTCATGCTCTGCCACCAGCAGGAGGGCAGGCAGTCGGAGGCGCTGCACCTCTACCACGCGACGCGCGAGCTGCTGAAGGCGGACCTCGGCGTCGTACCCGGTCCGCAGCTCCAGAGGGTCTTCACCGACCTGCTCAGCAGGATGCCCCCCGCTCCCGACAAGCGGTCGCCGGCGGTCGTACCCCGGCAGCCCACCGGATCGGCGTCGTCCCCGTCCGAGGCCGCGCCCCGGCCGGCACCCGCCCCCCTGCGGGTCCACCCCGCGCAGCTCCCCCGTACCCCGGCCGGTTTCGTCGGGCGGCAGGACGAGTTCCGTTGCCTGGAGCGCGCGCTGGCCCCGGACTCCTCGGGACTCGCCCTGGTCGTCGGTCAGGCGGGGGTGGGCAAGACCTCCCTCGCCCTGCGCTGGGCCCACGCGCACGCCGACGACTACCCGGACGGGCAGCTGTTCGCCGACCTCCACGGGTTCGACGGCTCGACGCCGGTGGAACCGTCCGTGGTGATCAGCGGGTTCCTCTCGGCCCTGGGTCTGCCGGAGCACTCCATTCCCGACGACCCGGCCGCCGCGCAGGCCCTGTACCGCTCGATGCTGGCGCAGCGCCGGCTGCTGATCCTGCTGGACGATGCCCGCGAGTCCGCGCAGGTCCGCCCGTTGCTGACGGCGGGCGGCGGGTCGGCGACCATCGTCACCAGCCGGCTCCGCCTGGACGGGCTGCTCGCCCTCGACGGTGCGGCCCCGGTGCCGGTCGGCCTGCTCGGCGAGGACGACGGCCTGGCCCTGCTGCGGGCCGCGCTCGGCGACGACCGCATCGAGCGGGAGGCCGAGGCCGCCGCGGAACTGGTCCGGCTGTGCAGCGGCCTGCCGCTCGCGCTGCGGATCACCTCAGCCCGGCTGGTGGCGCATCCCCGCTGGTCGCTGAGGTCGGTCGCCGACGAACTCGGCGACGAGCAGCAGCGCCTCGCCGCGCTCTCGATCGAGGACGCCGACATCACCGCGGCCCTGGCCCTGAGCGTCCGCGCTCTCGACAGCGAGGCGCAGGCGGTCTTCACGGCGCTCGGCGTGGTGCCCGGCGGCGACTTCACCGCCCATGCCATCGCGGCCGCGTGCCGGATACCGCTCGCCACGTCCCGCCGGGCACTGGGCGTACTGGCCAGCGCCCACCTGATCGAAGAACGTTCGATCGGCCGGTACTCCTGCCACGACCTCGTCCAGCTGTTCTCCCGCGAGTACGCGGCCGAGGGGCGCGGCGACCGGCTGCGCGGCCTGCTCGACTTCTACGTGCACACGGCGTACGCGGCCTCCCGCGTGTACGACCCCTCCGGGCGGCCCTGCTGCGATCTGCCCGACTGGTGCGAGCAGCCGCAGGCCCTGCCCCGGCTCGGTGACCGCCGCGCGGTGCTCGACTGGTACGCGGCCGAAGCGGCCAACCTGTGCGCGGCCATCGAGGCCGCCACCCGTGCGGGTGAGGCGGACCGGGCCTGGCGCCTGACCGTGCTGGTGTGGCCGCTGCTGACGTGGCAGAGCCACCGCAACTGGATTCCGGTGGTGACCCACGGCCTGCGCGCCGCCCGGGCGGCCCGTGATCCGAGGGCGGAGACCCGGGTGGCGAACCTGCTGGGCTGGGCCACCGTCGAGGCGGGCCGGGCCGAGGACGCGATCCCGCTCCTGGAGCGCTCGCGGGAGCTGGCCGTGGGGACGGGCGACGACTGCGATCTGGCACAGGCGCTGATCAACCTGGGCCTGGCCCACGCCGCGTGCGGGACCTTCGAGGACGCGGTGGCGGTGTACGAGGAGGCCGCGAAGGTCTCCGAGCACATCCGGGACTACGGCACGGCGGCGCTCGCCCTGCACCACATGGCGCGGCTGTACCTGGACGAGGGTCTGCCCGACCGGGCCCTGATCCACGCCGAGCGGGCCCGGCTGATGCCCGGTACGCGCGGTCTGATGGAGGTGCTGCTGTGCGATGTGCAGGGGGTGTCGCTGTGCCGGACCGGGGACCCGTGGGCGGCCCTGCAACTGCTGGAGGAGGGGCTCGCCGCGGCCCGTGCGGAGAAGTTCGTCGCCGGTGAGATGAAGGTGCTGGGGCACCTGGCGGAGGTGCTGGAGCGGCTCGGCCTGAGGGCGGAGGCCGAGGAGAAGCGGCAGGCCGCACAGCGTCTGCGCGGCCGGCTGGAGGAGGGTGCGCAGGACCCGCTCTGAGGGGCCTGCGTGAACCCGGGCGGTACGGGGCCCGTTCCTCCTGTCATGAGGAACCTGCACCCGGACGGGTTCGACCCGTACGCCCCGGGCGTCGCGGAAGACCCGTATCCCTCCTACCGGGAACTCCGCGAGGACAGCCCCGTCCACTTCAGCCCGCAGACCGGGCTGTTCTTCCTGTCCCGGTACGAGGACATCGCCACCCTGGGGCGGGACCGGACGAAGCTGATCCGGGGCAGGGCGCTGTCGGACGCGTTCGAGCAGTTCGAGGGCACCGCGCTGTACCGGATCCTCGGGTCCAGCCTGCTCGTCGTGGACGACCCCGACCACGGCCGGCTCAAGCGCCTGGTCCTGCGCACCTTCACCCGCGGGCGCGTCGAGCAGATGGTCCCCCGTATCGAGGAGCTCTGCGCGGAACTGCTGGACCGGGCGGAGCTGGACCCGGCGGGCGGCGTGCTCGACCTCGTCCCCGCCCTGGGCCGTCCTCTGCCGTTCCTCGTCGTCTGCGAGTTCCTCGGCATCCCGCCGGAGGACCGCTCCCCGTTCCTCGCATGGACCCACAAGGTGCTGCCGCTCGGCGGACCCGTCCCCACCGACGCGGAGAAGATGCTCGCGGTCGACGGGAGCGGGGCGTTCGAGGGCTACTTCACCGCGCTGATCGGTGAGCGCCGCGGCCTGCTGAGGCGTGGCCGGCCGCTGCCGCCCGGGCTGATCAGCGACCTCGTGCGGGTCGCCGAGGAGGACGGCGCGCGGCTCACCGAGGACGAGCTGCTCTCCCTGGCCTTCACCTTGCTGGTGGCCGGATTCGAGAACGTCACCGATCTGATCTCCAACGCCATGCGGGCGCTGTGCGAGAACCCCGGCCAGCAGGAGGAGTTGCGGGACGAGCCCGGGCTGCTGGACAACCTCGCCGACGAGACCCTGCGCTACTACAGCACCACCCAGTACAGCCTGCGCGAGGCGGCGCAGGACATCGTGCTGCACGGGGTCCGGATCCCGGCCGGCTCGCGGGTGGCCCTGCTGCGGGGGGCCGCGAACCGGGACCACCGGCAGTTCGACGCCCCGGACCGGTTCGATCTGCGACGCCCGAACAGCGCCACCAACGTGGGCTTCGGGGAGGGTGCCACGCTCTGCACGGGCGCGGCGCTGGCCCGCCTGGAGGTGCGCATCGTCTTCAGCGAGCTGCTCGCCCGCTGCGGCACCTTCGAACTGGACCGTCTCCACATCGGCCCCGCCAGGTTGTCCTGGGGGCCTCGCGTGCTGTCCGCGGCCTACGGCCCCCGGGCCCGGGCGGAGTCCGCCGGCCCGGTCCGAACAGCGGTTTCCCGGAATTTTTCCGGACGCTGAACCGGCCGACGGGCACGGCGCGTTCCCCCTGGTGTGACTGGAGGTGCCGTCGGACCGTGTGTCGGGGAGGGCGGCGCTTCCGGAAGGCCCGCGCTGTCCATTCCCCTGAGCTGCGCGGGCCGCAGGGTTCCGCGCCGCCTCCTGCCCCCCCCGTGGGAGTCGGCGCGGAGCGGGTCCCGGTGCCGTCCATCCCCCTGAGCGGCGCCGGGACCTCCTGGAACCGAGGCCGGTAGTGTTGCGTTCCCTGACGGGGGCCGGGGTGCTTCCCCCCTCGCGGGATCAGTACGTCTCACAGCCTGCAGGAGAACCTCCCCCATGCGTGGAAACCGGCCGTTCGGTCACGTCCTCACCGCAACGGCGGCCGTCGCCGCGCTCGCACTGACCAGTGCTTGTACCGGTCAGGGCGGTACTCCCGGCCAGGACGCCCGCGCCGGGGCGACCACCATCGAGTTCTGGCACGGCTGGAACGCGCCGCACGAGCTCAAGGCGATCCGGGAGACCATCGCCCGGTTCGAGAAGAACCACCCGGACATCAAGGTCAAGGTCACCGGCAACATGTCGGACGACAAGCTGAACCAGGCGCTGCGCGCCGGCGGCGCCAAGGCACCCGACGTCGTGTCCTCCTTCTCCACCGACAACGTGGGCAGGTTCTGCGCGTCGGGGGTCCTCGCCGACCTCGATCCCTTCTTCGAGAAGGCGGGCGTGGACAAGGAAAAGACGATTCCGCAGAACCTGCTGCGGTACACCCAGTACCAGGGCGACCAGTGCACGCTGCCGCTGCTGACCGACGCGTACGGCCTCTACTACAACAAGGACGCCTTCAAGGCGGCCGGCATCAGCGAGCCGCCGAAGACCTGGAGCCAGTTCGCAGAGGTCGCGGAGAGGCTGACCGCGGTGAAGGGCGACGGCTACGAGCGGCTGGGCTTCATGCCCACCTTCCACGGGTACGAGACGACCCCGATGCACTACGCCGCGCAGTGGGGGCCGGTTAAGTACTTCGACGGCGCGGGGAAGTCGGCCATCGCCCAGGAGCCGGCCTTCGCGCAGATGTACACCTTCCAGAAGCAGCTCGTCGACCGCCTGGGCGGCTTCCAGCGCCTGGAGAAGTACCGGTCCTCCTTCGGTGACGAATGGGGACCCGACCACCCCTTCCACAAGGGGCAGGTGGCGATGCAGCTGGACGGCGAGTGGCGGCTGGCGATGGCCAGGGACGCCGGCGCGCGGTTCGAGATCGGCACCGCGCCGCTGCCGGTCCCCGACGACCGCATCGACGAGCACGGCAAGGGCTACGTGAGCGGCACCGTCATCGGGCTTTCGGCCGGCAGCCGGCACCAGCAGGCCGCGTGGGAGCTGGTGCGGTACATGACCACGGACACCGAGGCCGTGGTGTCGCTCGCCAACGCCCTGCACAACGTGCCGTCGACCTTCGAGGCGCAGAACTCGCCCGCACTGGACCCCGACCCCGCGTTCCGCACGTTCCTGGACATCTCCCGCCACCCGAAGTCCGGCACGGTCGAGGCGCAGCCGGACGGCGGCCAGTACCAGCTCACGCTCCAGGACTTCGGGTACGCGCACGAGAAGGGCGACGTGGCCGACCTCCAGGCGGGCCTGCGCAAGACCGCCGGGCAGATCGACACGGACATCGCGAAGACGAAATAGCGCGCCAGCACGGGGGCGATCTTTCTCCGGAGATACTTCTCCCATGCTGGTCCGGTGCCTGAAGATCATCCACCCTGACGCCGACGTCCCCGTCGCGGAGTTCGACGGGATCCGGGTGGGCGGTGTGTACGCGGTCGTGGAGATGGTCGCCCACGACATCGACTGCCAGATCCGCGTGCTCGGCCCGGACGCGCCCGACCCCGGGCTGCTCTGGGATCCCGCCGACTTCGAGACCGTGGACACCGGCGTACCGCCGGGCTGGACGATGGTCATCGCCGACGGCCACACCCGGCTCACGGACGCCCGCTGGCAGCGCCCCGGGTTCTGGAGCGAATACCACCGGGGCGACGCGCGGGCCCTGGCCGACTACGACGAGGTGAAGCGCGAGCGCCTCGCGGCCGCGGCGGCGGCGCACCGGCCACAGCACTAGGGGGTGCCTGGCCGCCCAGACACCCCCCAGCCGCACGGTGGGGGCGTTCGCCCGTCTGCCCCGCTCCGCACGACACCGCCCCGGCCGTGGGGCAGCCTCGTACGGAGTGCACGCAAACCCCCACCTTCGCGAAGAGGCTCGCATGGACGAGATCGAGCGGTACGAGCGATACGTCGGCGGCAGCCCGGAGGCGGAACGGCTGCTCTTCGAGCGACTCGCAAGGGACCTCCTGCGGGTACAGCTCAAGGTGAAGAAGCGCAGCGGCGCCCCCGCCCTCGGGCGGACCTTCCATGCCAAGGCGGTCCTCGGCGTCGAGAACGCCCGTCTGAAGTTCCACGACGACCTGCCCGAGGCCCTGCGGGCGGGTTTCGCCCAGCCCGGAGCCGCGTACCCGGTCACGGTCCGGCTGTCCAACGCGAGCGGTGCGCGCCAACCCGACTCCGCGCCCGATCTGCGCGGGGCGGCGCTGCGGGTGGATGTCGGCAACAACGAGACCCACGACCTGCTGATGACCAGCTTTCCGGTCTCGCACGCCCGCGACGCGAGTGAGTTCGTCGCCTTCGCCAAGGCCATGGCGGGTGCCGACTCGCGGCTCGGCAAGGGGTTCGCCCTGTTCGTCAAGCTGCCCCTGGCGGTCGGCTGGCCCACCGCCACCCGCATGCGGCGCAACGTCGTCGCAGGAACCGACCGCGCGGTGTCCAGCCTGGCGCTGGAGACGTACTGGAGCCGCGGCGCGATCCTGTGGGGCGACGCCGGACCGGTGCGCTATCAGCTGCGGCCCGCCGCGGACGCCGCCCCCGCCCAGGCGGTTGCGCCCACCGATCCCGATCGGCTGCGGCGCGAGCTCTCGCAGCGGCTGCGCGAGGCGGACGTCGTCTTCGAACTCTGCGTACAGCGCTACGTGGACGACCGGCGCACCTCCGTCGAGGACGGCGCGGCCGAGTGGCGGGAGGAGGACGCACCCGTCGTGCCGGTGGCCACGTTGACCGTCCCGGCCCAGGACATCCACACCGCCGAGGCGCGCGCCTGCGCGGCACGGGTCGACCTGCTGGCGTTCAACCCCTGGCACACCACGGATGACTTCCGCCCCCTGGGCAACCTCAACCGGGCCCGCAAGCTCGCCTACGAGGCGAGCAGCGCCCACCGCCTGGGCCACCGCTTCCTGACCGTCGAGCCGCGGCGCAACGTCCTGCTCGGGGCGCCGCTGCGGGCCTCCTTCCGCACCGTGAACCGCGTCGTCCCGTGGCACCGGCTGCCCACCCCCCTCGGTCTGCTCAACCTGATGGCCTTCCGGCAGACCCTGCGCCGGCACAACCTCATCGACACCGACCTCCACGAGGCTCCGCCCAAGGCCGAGCCGGTGGGCGCCCCGCTCGACGAGGACCTGCTGGTCAGGCGCAGTTACAACGGGACCCACAACGACCTGTCGGCGCCGCTGATGGGCGCCGTCGGCGCGACGTTCGGGCGCACCATGGCGCCCGTGTACCGCCCGGACCGGTTCGACACGCCCAACCCGGTCACCGTCAGCAGGGAACTGCTCCGGCGTGACGCGTTCATCCCCGCGACCTCGCTGAACATCATCGCCGCCGCGTGGATCCAGTTCCAGGTGCACGACTGGGTGCAGCACAAGAGGTTCCCGGTCACCGTCAAGAGCGTCGAGGTGCCGCTGCCGCCCGGTGAGACCTGGCAGAACACCCCGGGCGGACCGCAGGAGAAGGTGATGCGCTTCGGCGCGGACGAGGCGGTGGTTCCGCCCGGCGGCGAGGGGTCGCCGATCCTGTTCGCCAGCAACGTCTCGCACTGGTGGGACGGTTCGGAGGTGTACGGCGGCGACATCTCCGTCGCGATGTCGCTCCGCGAGGCCAATGGCGGCGCCGGGCTCCGGCTGGAGGACGGGCACCTGCCGGCCGGCGCGGACGGAGTCCCCCGTACCGGGTTCACCGACAGCTGGTGGTTCGGCCTCAGCGCCATGCACACCCTGTTCGCCCGCGAGCACAACGCCGTGTGCGAGGCCCTGCGCCGCGAGTACCCGCACATGGACGAGGACCGGGTCTACCACACGGCCCGGCTGGTCGTCTCCGCCCTGATCGCGAAGATCCACACGGTCGAGTGGACGCCCGCGATCCTCGCCACCAAGACGCTCGACATCGGCATGAAGACCAACTGGCAGGGGCCGCCGAAGAACTGGCTGGACCAGCTGGGCATCTGGCTGCTGGAGGCGAACGGCCGGGAGGGCATCCCCAAGACCCTGCCCGACCACCACGGCGCCCCGTACTCCCTCACCGAGGAGTTCGTCACCGTCTACCGGATGCACCCCCTGATCCCCGACGACTACGAGCTCGTCGACCACCGCTTCGGCCGCCGGCTCGACACCGTGGGCTTCAAGGACGTCCAGGGCGCCGCCGCGGAGCCGTTCATCCGCAAGACCGGACTGGTGAACACCCTGTACTCGCTGGGCATCGCCCACCCGGGCGCGATCACCCTGCACAACTTCCCGCGTGCGCTCCAGGCCTTCGAACGGGACGGCGAGGTGATCGACCTATCCGTGGTCGACCTGGTGCGCACCCGGCGCCGCGGCGTCCCGCGCTACAACGACTTCCGCGCCGGCCTGCACAAGCCGCGGATCCGGCGCTTCGAGGACCTCTCCTCCGATCCCGACACGGTCGCGCGGCTGCGGGACGTGTACCGCTCGGTGGACGACATCGACACCGTGGTGGGGCTGTTCGCCGAGAACCCGCCCTCGGGGTTCGGCTTCAGCGACACCGCCTTCCGCGTCTTCATCCTGATGGCGAGCCGGCGGTTGCAGAGCGACCGCTTCCTGACGGTCGACTTCCGGCCGGAGGTCTACACGCCCCTGGGCATGGACTGGATCGAACGCAACGGCATGACGAGCGTCATCCTGCGGCACTGTCCCGAGCTGGCGGGCATCCTGCCGCGCGGGGCGAGCGCGTTCGCGCCCTGGCGCGCGGTCCAGCCCGTCCGGAACAACAACGGCGCCGGCCGCGGCTGAACGGGGGAAGGCCATGTCCGCATCCGACGACGCAGTCCACCCCGGCCTGGAGGACCTCCTTTCCCGTCCGCTGTGGGAGACGGTCTTCAGACGGCGCACCCACCGCGTCAGCAAGGGCGCCTCGGTGCCCGCCGGGTCGATGAGCCACCGGTCCGAGAACCGGCCGGAGCCGCTGAGCGAGCTCGAAGAGGCGGTGCTCATCGCCCTCACGGGCTCATCGGGACTCACCATGCCCGACCGGCCCTTCGACGACCCGCGCGACCACAAGCCCATCATGGCCAAGCCGAACCTGAACATGACGGGGCGGACCGCGGGCAGTCCCGACAACGCGCAGGCCACCCACTTCTTCATGATCAACGACAGCGGCACGTACTACCTGCGCAAGCTGCCCCCTTCGAAGGACCACTCCTTCGGTCCCGACACGCTGATCGAGCGTGCGCGCCAGTCGAAGGTTCGGGTGCTGGAGCACCGTCTGGACGTCGCCGAGGGGATGCGCGACTTCCCCGCGTACCTCGACTCCAACCGCTTCCTGTCCAACCTCCCGGGCACCACGCTCTTCCTGCCGGTGGTCGACCTCTCCCACCAGTACATCAACGCGCTGATGTACCTGCTGACCCAGCCCGAGGGGGCCCGGCCCACGGTCGTCGACGACCGCAGCTTCTACCGCCCGGCCGGGGTGCGGAAGTGGGTGAAGAACGGCTTCCTCAACCCCGACATCAAGCTGCCGCTCGGAGCGCTGGGGCCGATGCGCACCCAGGTCGAGGCCGACCTGCTGCTCCAGAACATGATGCTGGTCGCGGACGCCATGGGGCTCGGTGCCTGGATCCACGCGACGATCAGCCCCCAGATCATGCTGGGCGACCCGAAGTTCTCCCGCGCCTACGGCCGCATGCTGGGCTTCGACTTCGTCACGCCGAAGTTCCGCCCCGCCGACGTCCTGCGCTGGCAGGTGCCGCTGCCGAAGTACGCACAACTGCGCGCGCACCCGGTGGGGCTGCGGGCCGGCGGTGAACACCTCATCAAGAGCGCCTGCCCGCCCAACTACCCGTCGATGGGCGACGCCGTCGACTCGGTCATCCGCGCCAAGTTCGGGGAGGGCGGCATCTATGCGGACAAGGACCTGTTCACCCGCATCTACAAGGACGACTACGCGGCCCGCTACCTCGCCGAGGCCAGTGAGTACGACCGGCAGGTGATCGACTGCGCGCGGGACATCTGCGTGTACATCCACGAGACGCACGGGCGGTTCCCGGCGCACACCGATGCCATCCACGTGCCCGGCGTCTGGCTTCAGGCGCACCACGTCGAAACCGAGTACTACGACCGGTTCTTCCAGAGCGGCCTGACCGAAGCCCACCGTCGGCACGCGTCGCGCTGGGAGGGATGAGGGAGACCCATGAGAGTCTACGAGGCCATCGTCAAGGGGCTGGAAGGCGTCGGGGTACGGGCGGCCTTCGGCGGTGCCGGGGAGAACGCGGCGGGGCTGATGCTGGCGCTGAAGCATTCGCAGAAGATCCGGCCGATCATCACACGGCACGAGCAGGCGGCGTCCTTCATGGCGTGCGGCTACGCCATGTACACCAACCGGCTGGGCTTCTGCTTCGCGACGGCCGGTCCGGGTGCGTTCAATCTGTTCTCGGGGCTGGCCGTGGCCATGTCCGACTCGTATCCGGTGCTGGCCGTGTCGGGGTACGCGAGCAGGGAATGGCGCGGGTGGGGCTCGCTCAACGAGACCTCGGGGTTGAACCGCACGCCCGACTCCCAGGCCATGTTCGCGGCGACGACCAAGAAGTCCTTCCTGCTCACCGACATCGCCGATACCTGCGACGTCCTGGAGGAGGCGGTCAACACCGCCTTCGAGGGGAGGCCCGGGCCCGTGCACATCCACGTGCCCGAGGACCTGACCCACCGCGGGGTCGAGGTCACGAACTTCCGGCCGCTGAAGCTCGACGTGAAGCCGGTCCTGCCGGACCCGGCGCGGGTGGCGGAGATCGCGGCCGTGCTGGCGGACGCCATGGCCCGGGGGAAGCGGATCGTGGCGCTCGTCGGCTTCGGTGCGGTGCGCAGCGGGGCGGGCCCGGAGATCGAGCGGCTGATCGAGCGGTTCCAGATCCCGCTGCTCACCACCCTGGACGGCAAGGGCATCGTGTCCGAGGGCCATCCGCTCGCGGTCGGGGTGTTCGCCGACAGCGGCCACTCCAGTGCCTGGAAGGCCTTCCGCGAGGCCGACGTCGTCCTGTGCATCGGCAACTCCCTCAATCAGCACGCGACGTTCAACTACCGCGAGGACCTGTTCGAGAACAAGCTGCTGATCCACGTGAACATCTCCGAGGGCGAGTTCCGCAAGGCGTACCGGCCCGACCACGCCCTCCTGTCCGACGCGCGTCCCGCGGTGGCCGCCCTGACCGAGGCGCTGGAGCGGACGGTCGGCGAAGTGCCGGCGGTCGAGGTCGACGGCCGGGACTACGAGGCCCGGAAGATCGTCCACCTGACGGGAAAGATCCACCCCGGGGAACTCGCGCAGTCGATCGGGCGCATGCTGCCGCCCCGGGGCATCCTGCTCGCGGACGCGGGCGCCCATCTGGCGTGGCTCGGGTACTACGTGGAGCTCGAACAGGGGCAGAACTTCCGCAAGGCGGGCTCGTTCGGGCCCATGGCCGGGCACGTGAACGGGGCCATCGGCGTCAAGGTCGCCCACCCGGACCGGACCGTCGTCGTCGGCTGCGGCGACGGTTGCTACTCGCTGTCCGGGTTCGAGCTGATGACCGCCGTGGAGCACGAGATCCCCGTCATCTGGGTGATCTTCAACGACGGGCAGTTCAAGCTGATCAAACTGTTCCAGCTCGTCACCTACGCCGAGTCCGCCCTCGTCGAGTTCCAGAACCCGGACTTCGCCGCGTACGCGCGCGCATGCGGCGCGGACGGCTACCAGGTGGAGACGCTCGACGAGTTCGAGGAGGCGTTCGCCGCGGCACTGGCCTCCGGCCGTCCCACGGTCATCGACGCCAGGATCACCCGATGGGCCGTGCCGCACTACAGCCCGTCGCCCGACGGCGTGATCGACGGTCTCGTCGAGACCCTCGAAGCGCGCTTGCGGACCGATCGCCCGGAGAGCGCCCAACCTGGGTAGTGTTCCGCGGGTGGAACGAGGACAGCCTGTCGTCACCGGGGTCGCGATCGCCTTCATCGGCTACACGAGCACCTTTGCGGCAGTCCTGACGGGCCTGCGCGCGGTGGGTGCCACCCCGGCCCAGGCGACCTCGGGCCTGGTCGCACTCTGCGTCTCGCTCGGACTCGGCACGCTGTGGCTGAGCCGGCGCTCTCACATGCCGGTCACCCTGGCCTGGTCGACGCCGGGTGCCGCCGTGCTGGCGAGCGCGGGCCAGTTGGCCGGGGGCTGGCCGGCGGCGGTGGGCGGGTTCCTGATCGCGGGCGGCCTGGTGGTCCTCACCGGCCTGTGGCCACGCCTCGGCGCCCTGGTGGCGGCGATCCCGGCGCCGATCGCCCAGGCGATGCTCGCCGGCGTCCTCCTGGAGATCTGCCTGGTCCCCGTCAAGGCTCTCGGCTCCCACCCCTGGGAGGTCGCGCCGATCCTCGTCACCTGGCTCGTCGCGGTCGTGACCGCTCCGCGGTGGGCGATCCCGGCCGCTTTCGGGGCGACGGTGCTGGTCGTCGGCCTGCTCGCGGCCCGTGGCGACGGCCTGCACGGGCCGTGGCTGCCGGAACTCGCCCTGACGGCGCCGCAGCCGACCTGGTCCGCGGTAGCCGGCATCGCCCTCCCGCTGTACGTCGTGACGATGGCCGCGCAGAACGTGCCCGGGGTCGCGATCATGAGTTCCTTCGGCTACCGGGTGCCGTGGCGCGCGGCCATGGGAACGACCGGACTCGGCAGTGTCCTCGCCGCGCCGTTCGGCGGGCACGCCGTCAACCTCGCCGCGATCAGTGCGGCCCTGCCCGCCTCGCCGGAGGCGCACCCGGACCCGGCACGGCGGTGGATCTCGTCCCAGGCCTTCGGCGTCACCTATCTGGGAATCGCCGCGGGGACCACGGCGCTCACCAGTTTCCTCGCCGCGGCCCCGCCGGAGGTGGTCGGCACCGTGGCCGGTCTCGGGCTGCTCGGGACGCTCGGTCATGCGCTGACCGCCGCGATCGCCGGGTCCGGAGGCTCCCTCCCGCCGGCGGACCGGACGGCGGCGACCGTCACCTTCGTGGTCGCCGCCTCCGGCACGACTCTGGCGGGGGTCAGCTCGGCCTTCTGGGCGTTGGCCGCCGGACTCCTGATCCGGCTGGCGTTCACGGCGACGCCGTGGGGCTCCGGAGCGGCGCCCGCCGAGGACGAACCGGCCCGGCCGCCGAGCTGCCCCACCTGACCCCGCTACGAACGGGACCTGACGCCCGGAGGCAGGTTCGGGGCCTCCCGCGACAGCGTCACCCAGACCTCCCCGCCGACGACCTCGGCCGCGTGCACCCGCACGGGCAGCTCCGCGGGCGAGGCGTCCACCGCTCCGGTGCGCAGATCGAACCGGGACATGTGCAGCGGGCACTCCACCACGCAGTCGTCGACCCAGCCGTCCGACAGCGCCGCGTCCTGATGGGTGCAACTGTCGTCGAGCACGTGCACCGCGCCGTCCTCCGTGAGGAAGACCGCGAGGGGCGGTGACACGGATGTGACCCGGTGGCCCTTCTCCGTGGACAGGTCGGACAGGTCACACACTTTGATCGGCTCGGCGGCCATTTCCTCTCCTCAGAGCTCGATCGAGTGGTTCTGGTACTGGACCTTGTCGCGGTACGTCTTGTGCAGAAGCGGGTTGTCCGGAACGACCGTCAGATTCACCGTGCCGGAGACCACGATTCCGCATTCGCGCAGACCGCCGGCCTTCTCGGGGTTGTTGGACATCAGCCTGACCGAGCCCACCTTGAAGAACTTGAGGATCTCTGCCGCCCGGTCGAATGACCGCGCGTCCCGTTTGAATCCCAGTTGCGCGTAGGCCTCGGTCTGCGCGACGCCCTCGCCCCTGAGCCGGGCGGTGAGGAGTTCGGCCATGCGGCCGTTTCCCTTGCCGTCCTGGTCCATCCAGATGACGAGGCCGGCGCCGTCCTGCTCGATCTTTTCCTGCGCCATGGCCATCTGTTCCCGGCAGTCGCATTCGATGCCGTTGAACACGTGCGCGGTCGTGCAGTGCGAATGGACCCGGCAGAGCACGTCTTCCCCGCCCTGGATCCCGCCCTTGACGATCGCGATCGATTCGCTCTGGCCGTCGTAGAAGAGGTACTCGGTGAAATCGCCGAACCGCGTGTGCAACGGGCCCTGCGCCAGGAGGACAATCACTTCGATCCAATCCGTCGCGAGAGATCGCCGCGATGAGAACGCGACGTGATCGCCGAATACGAGTCGTCCGCTTCCGTGAACCGCTGCGTCACCACGGAGTACTGCTCCTCCATACGGCTCCAGGCGCTCGGCACCTTCCCGTCGAGCACGTGGTCGCCGGGGCCCAGCCGCAGGCGCTCCACCCTGCGGATGCCCAGTGCTGTGGAGGTCGTGAACATGCTCAGCTCCTGCCCCCGCGTGAGCGCGTCGGAGACCTCCGAGATGCAGATGTCCCGCTCCACCACGCGCTCCCCCGTCTCGGCCAGCAGGTCCAGGACGGTCCTGCGCGTGACGCCGGGCAGGATCGAGCCGAGCCTCGGAGTGACGATCCGGCCGTCCAGGCACAGGAAGACGTTCATGGTGGTGCATTCCTGAAGGCGGCCGTCGCCGTCGAGCCACAGGATCGTGTCGCATCCCGCCTCGTGCGCTCCGCGCATCGCCAGTGCGGCGCTGGTGTAGTTGCCGGCGGTCTTGACTCCGGCGAACATCGGATGCGTCCGCGGCACGGTCTCCTCGACGAGGACGCTCATGCCTTCCGGGACGGGGTCGAACCTCTTCACGAGGACCACGAAGACGTACTTGCGGCTCCGCTGCGGCATGACGTCGCCGCCCGCCGCGAAGACGACGGGCCTGATGTACAGACGCGTCGCGCCCCCGTCCCAATTGGCCCGCACCGCCCGTTCGACGGCCTCGATGAACACCTCGTACGCCGGGCAGGGCAGCCCGAGCGCCGTGCACGAGGCCCGCAGCCTCGCGTGGTGGTCGAGCGCTCTGAAGACGAGGAGGGCCGGATCCGCGACGTAGGCGCGCATCCCCTCGAAGACCGAGAACCCGAACTGGATCCCGTCCGCACTGAATTCGACGAGGCTCCCGGCGTCGTTCGCCATCAGCGCGGGCGGCTCGTACTCCCCGCCCCCGCTCCGGGACACCGCGACCGAGGGCAGCCAGGGGTGTCCGTTCTCCCACGCCATGCCTAGGAGTGCCCGACCGGGCAGGAGCCCGTGGTCACGACCATGAGCTGGGAGTGCGAGAGGTTGTTGAAGTGGACGTCCTTGTCCGCGGTGTTGGCGATCCAGGCGTCCGGGTGGTCGGTGAGGAACTGCCTGACGAAGTTCGTCGCCATCACCATGCCGAGGTTGCGGCCGGGGCAACTGCGGCGCCCCTTGCCGAACGGCATCACGTACGGCTCGGCCCCCTTCTCCTCCTGCAGGAACCGCTCGGGCTGGAAGGCGGCTCCGTACATGGCGTGCAGTGCGTGGATGTTGGGCATCACGCGGGTACCCGTCTTCAGCCGGTACCTGCGCCCCTCGACCTCCAGGTCGAAGTCGTCGATGACCTTGTTGTTGATGACCGAGCCCGGGGGGCTGAGGCGCAGCGTCTCGCTGACGCACGCCTCGACCAGCTCCGCCTTGCGGTCGCCGCTGCTGGAGGTGATCTGCTCGCGCCACTTCGCGTTCTCCGGGAGGAGGACGTACCACAAGGTGGCGAGGATGGTGTTCTGGACCGTGTCCAGACCGGCGATGGAGGCCGTCAGGAGGTCGTCCCGCGTGATCTCCAGCGGGATGCCGAGCTTCCCGTTGCCGGTGGCGACCTGCTCCCACACCGTTCCGGCCCCGGGGGTTCCCTGCAGGACCTCGGCCAGGTGCTCCTGCAACTGTTTGATGTTGTACTGGAGTCGTCGCGCCTCCCGGGTGACCGGCCAGGTCGCCATCGGGAAGTGGACCCGGTTCCAGAAGCGGTTGGAGTAGAACCTCAGGCCGGTGAACGTCTCGTTCAGGGCGAACATGAAGGGCACCTGCGACGTGCTGCCGTCGTGGTCCTTGTAGGACACGGTCAGCGTCATCGCGTCCTGTCCCCAGACGAACTCCCCCATGACCTCACGGGTGTAGTCGCCCGCGATGCGCTTCATGTCGAGCGGCGCGTCGTCGGTGAACCCGCCGCACAACTCGGCCGCCCGCCGGTTGGAGATCGCGGAGATCCGGGTCTGCTCGAATCCCTTGCCGAGGTTGCGCTTGCGGTCGCCGAAATGCTCCGTGGTGATCTTCTGGAAGGTCATCGCCGACGGCGAGAGCTGTCCGAACGAGTACAGGGCGGGTGTGTCCCGGTCGATGTACTTTCCGGTGACCGCCGGGTTGACCAGGATGTCTGTCGTCGGCCTGTTCACCGCGTACAGCTGGATGTCGAACCCGCGAATACTGCCGACGAAATCCGTGGCCGGCCGGTCCAGGTAGAGATAGTCCCGCGTCTTGTTCCGGCCGATGAGCCCGGACACGTCCGTCTCGGAACCGATGAACGGGTAAGTCCTGCCGAAGGCGACGCCCTGCTTCTCGTAGTACCTGCGGTCGAGAACCGTGCGGGCCACCTTCACGGCGAAGGTGAGGGAGGCGGCGCCCGCGACTGCCGCCGGAACTAACGGTAATGACTTCATGATCTGCTCCTCAATTCATGAGGGCAGGCTCGGCGAACCGACTCGCCCCGCCCCCGTCAGCGGCTCTTTGGCCCACAGGGGGAGCAGCTTCCTTGGGTTCGGAGCTGAAGATCGAGTCATCTTCGGCTTGTTGTGCCCGGCCGCGGAATTGGCTCGCACGGTCCCCCCGTCAACGGTCGTCGAATGCGGGTGCAGGCCCGCGCTTTCACGACGACGCCGTCAAATATATGAGGCCCTCAACTATTCCCGCAACGGCGCGTCGGTTGTTGGCTGGTTGCGGTCGTGACGCTGTCACTCCAGGGCGTCCCGCGCGGCGCACAGCCGTTCGCACGCGTCCCGGTCGATGGGCCCGTGCCAGACACCGCCGGCCTTGATCGAGCTGCCGACGACGGCGCCGTCGGCGTACGGGACGATGTCGGCGAGGTTGTCGACCCGTACGCCCGATCCGGCGACCAGGGGCAGGTCCGTGGCCGCGCGGATGGCCCGGAGGTCGGCGGCCTTGGGTGCGTCACCGAGCCGGGCGCCGGTGACGATGAGGGCGTCGGCGTCGAACCAGGCGGCGTCCCTGGCCTGTTCGGCCAGCGAGCGGTCGGCCGTGATGGCGTGCGCGCCGAGCTTGACCTGTACGTCGGCCCATACCGCGACGTGGTCGGCGCCGATCGCCCGCCGGTAGCGCAGCATCAGGCCCGCGCGCCCTTCGACGAGCCCCTCGTTGGCCACGTAGGCGTTGACCCACTGGTTGGACCGTACGAACCGGGCCCCCGCGGCGGCGGCGACGGCGAACGACCTGTCGACGGCGTTCGCCAGGCAGTTGACTCCCAGCGGAACCTCCACGGCGCGGGCCACTTCGGCGGCGGCGACGGCCATCGCCGCCGGGGTCTCGGGGCCGATGTCATCGGGCTTGAGGAAGGGGATATCGCCGTGGTTCTCGATGATCAGGGCGTCGAAGCCGCTCTCGACGAGAATCCGGGCCTCGTCCGTCGCCCGCCGGATCACCGCGGCCATCCCTTGCTCCGGGGTGTACCTCGGCGAACCGGGGAGCGGTAGCAGGTGGATCATGCCGATCAGTGCGAAGCGTCGCCCGAGGAGCCGCCGCGGCCCGCCGTGCCCGGGGACGCCGCCGCCGGTGCGGCCGGTCACTCCGCGGCCTCGCGGCCGTCCACGTACGTCGCCACCACCTCGATGCCGCCGATGCGCGGGACCTCGACGCTCCGCGGGTCGTCGCCGAGCACGACCAGGTCGGCCCGTTTGCCCGGGGTGAGGCTGCCCGCGCTGTCCTCCCAGTGGCAGGCGTGGGCGCCGGCGACGGTGTAGGCGTACAGGGCCTCGTCGACGCTGATTCCCTCGTCCGGGCCGATCGTCCGGCCGGACGCGGAGGCGCGCTCGACCATGAACTGGACGGCCCGCAGCGGGGATCCGTCCGCCACCGGCCGGTCGGAGCTGCCGACCAGGGTGATGCCGTGGTCGAGGAATCCCCTGCCCCGGTAGAGCCAGGACGCCCGTGCCTCGCCCATGATCGCGGCGTAGTCGTCGCCGAAGCTGCGCAGGAAGTTGGGCTGGACGACCGCGCTGACGCCGAGCCTCGCGAAGCGCGGGAGCTGGTCGGGGCGGATCAGGCCGGCGTGCTCGATGCGGTGCCGGGCGCCGGGGCGGGGGCGCAGGCGCTGGGCCCGTTCCAGCGCGTCGAGGGCCACGTCGGCCGCGCGGTCGCCGATGGCGTGCACGGCGAGCTGCCAGCCGGCGAGGTGGCCGTCGACGATCGACCGGGCCAGCACCTCGGGGTCGTCCTGCAACTGGCCCGCGTGGTCCAGCCCTTCGTACGGGGCGGTGAGGGCCGCGGTACGGGCCATCATGCCGCCGTCGGTGTAGATCTTGAGCGCGCCCACGGAGAGCCGGTCGTCGCCGAAGCCGGTGCGCAGTCCGAGGTCCAGGGCCCTGGGGATGCCGTCGGCTTCGTGCGCGGCGACCGGACGCAGCCGGTCCGCGGAGACCATGAGCTGTACGCGCAGCGGCAGCAGGCCCCGCTCCCGGGCCAGTTGGTAGGCGCCCAGCTCGACCGGACTGTGGCCGAAGAGGGTGCCGCCGATGCCCGCCTCGGCGCAGGCGGTGATCCCCTCGGCCAGGCAGGTCCGGGCGGCGCGCCCGATCGCCCCGGCCAGCTCCTGCTGCGAGTAGGGCAGCCGCAGCGCCCGGGCGGCGCCCATCGCGCCTTCGGTGAGGAAGCCGTTCTCGTGCGGGACGTCCGCGAAGAGCAGGTCCAGGACGGCGGTGTTGACGACGCAGCCGTGCCCGGAGTCGTGCATCACGTACAGCTTGCGGCCGTGGCTGACCCTGTCCAGTTCGGCGGCGGTCAGGTGGCGTCCCAGGACCCGCTGGTCGTAGCCGGCGATGCTCACCCAGTCACCGGGTGAGCCCTGCCGCAGGACGGCCTCCTCCACCACCGCGAGCACGTCCTCGATCCGTGTGCGGCCCACGATGCTCGGGGTGTTCTGCTTGATGCCCGTCCAGGCCAGGTGGACGTGGGAGTCGATGAATCCGGGGAGCACCGTGGCCCCCTGGAGGTCGATCACCTCGCGTGCGGGCAGGGAGGCCACGGCCTCGTCCAGGCCGACGATCCGGCCCCGCCAGATGCCCAGTTCGCGGGCGACGGGACGGTCCGGGTCCATGGTGAGGAAGCGGGCGTTCGTCAGCCTGGTGCAGAGCATCGTCAGGCGTCCATCGTCCGCGCGAGCGAACAGGGGCGCATGTCGGTCCAGTTGGTCTCGACGTAGTCCAGGCAGGCCTCTCTGGTGTTCTCGGCGAGGACGACCGTCCACCCGCCGGGCACCTCCGCGAAGGACGGCCACAGCGAGTGCTGGCCCTCGTCGTTCACCAGGACCAGGAATCGGCCTTCGACATCGTCGAACGGGTTGGTGCTCACGTGGGTGCCTCCCCGAGAACGTCTCGATTAGGTTAGGCTCACCTAATTGCGCCGAGCTTAGTCTCTCCCCTTGCCGCTCACAAGGAGACCCGCATGCGCCCGACCGATCCCGTCTCCGGCCACGGGGCCGGCACGCAGCACGACTTCGCCGCGTACGGACTGCCCGGCGAACCCGGTACCGATGCGTTCTGGGCGGCCGCGGGAGCACCCGTGTCACTGCCCGCCTCCGAGGCCGAGAACGGCGACGGCTGGGTGACGTTGTTCCTGTGGCGCGGCTCGCCCGCGCGCATCGGTTTCGAGAGCTGGTCGGAGCCGGTGCCCCTGCGCCGATGGGGCGACACCGACTGCTGGTACGCCGAGGTCCGCATGCCGCAGCGGCTGCGCGTGACCTACCGGTTCCTCGCGGGAGCCGCGGCGCACGCCGACCCGTTCAACCCGGCCGGCGCGGGCGGCGACCGGTCCATCGCCTCGACCCCCGACGCCCCGCCCCAGCCGCACTGGCCCGTCATCGGCGCCGGCGCCGACGTCACCGACTACGTACTGCCCGTCCCCCGCACCCGCGTCCGCTGGAGCAGCGAGCGGCTCGGCGGGCGGCGCACGGTCCGGGTCCACCCGGCGGGCGGCGGCGGACCGGTGGTGCTGCTGCTCGACGGGGACGACTGGCTCTACCTGCACCCGGCCACGGCCGCGTTCGACTCGGCCGTCGCCAGTGGCGAGATGCCCCCCGTGACGCTCGTCTTCCTGCCGACGCGGGACCGGGAGGCGGAGTTCGGGTGCCGGCCCGAGCTGTGGGAGGCGGTGCGGGACGAGCTGCTGCCGCTGGTGGCGGCCACCGGCCTGCCCGCGGACCGGGACCGCCTGGTCGTCGCCGGGCAGAGCCTCGGCGGGCTGAGCGCGATGTACGCGGCGCTGGAGTTCCCGGAGCTGGTGTCCCGGGTCGCCTGCCAGTCGGGGTCGTTCTGGTGGACGCCCGGCGCCCCGGACCTGGCGGACCCCATGGCCGGCCCGGTCGGCGGCGCCATCGCCGCACGCCTGCGGGACCGCCCCGACCTCTCAGGCCTCCGGGTCGCCTTCGACGTCGGGGAGCACGAGACCCGCATGCTGCCCCACTGCGAGCTGACCGAGGCCCTGGCCCGCCGGGCCGGTGCGACCGTACGCGTCTCGCGGTCGCCGTCGCACCACGACCGGGCGGGCTGGCGGCACGCCCTGCTCAGGGACGTCGCCTGGGCCCTCGGCCAGTGCTAGTGCCGGTGCCTTCGGGTCAGCGGGCCACCGCCAGGCAGTAGTCCCCGTCGGTGGCCAGGAGGTTGCGGTGGGTGTCCTCGGCGGTGATGACGCCCTCGTCCAGGACGAGGACACGGTCGGCCGCGTCCAGCAGGGCCGGACTGCTGGTGATCACGACGGTGGTGCGTCCCCGGCGCAGCCGCGCGACGTTGCGCGCGATGAGCTGCTCGGTGACCGCGTCGACGGCGGTCGTCGGGTCGTGCAGGACGAGGATGCCGGGGTCGGCGGCGAGGGCGCGGGCCAGCGAGAGCCGTTGGCGCTGCCCTCCGGAGAGGTTCGCGCCGCGGTCGCGGACGCCGTGGTCGAGCCCTTCGGGGTGCAGGGCGACCACATCGGTCAGCATGGACGCCTCGACTGCCTCGGGCACCGTCCGGCTGGTGCCCGACGGGTCGATGTTCGTACGGAGGGTGCCGGCGAAGATCTCCCCCTCGTACGGGTTCACCAGCATGTGCTCGCGGACCGCCTCGACCGACAGGTCGGCGAGGCCCTGTCCGCCGACCCGCACCTCGCCCTCGTACGCCTCGGGCGGGACCCTCACGGCCAGGACCGCGGCGAGGTCGGCCGCCGCGCGCGGCTGGTAGGCGGCGACCGCGACGAACTCGCCCGAGGACACCTGGAACTTCAGCGCGCGCAGCGCCCCGTACCGGACGCAGTCGATTTCGAGGTCCCCGCCCTCGGCAGGGCGCTCCGTCCCCGGGGTCGTCACCGGTGGCGCGGCCAGCACCAGCGCCATCCGCTCGGCGGACGCGCGCGCCATCATCACGTACTTGGGCATGTCCGAGAACATCTTGAGCGGCTCCATGATGAACTGCCCCAGCCCGACGGCCATGACGAGTTCACCGACGGTGATCCGGCCGTTGAACGCCAGCCAGCCAGCCGTCAGGGTCACGGCTGCGGCGAGGGCGGCATTGAGGAGCATCGCGGTGCCCGCGTACGCGCCGTTGACCACGGCCACGGTGATCGCCTGGTGCTTGGCCTCCGTGCTGACCTTCCGGTAGGAGCGGAACGCCGCGTGGTTGCCGCCGAAGCCGTGCAGCGGGCGCAGGCCCGTGATCAGGTCGGCCACCTTCGCGCCCGCCCGGGCCACCCGGGCCTGCTGTTCGCGGGTGCTGGAGCCGATCCGCCGGGACATCACGCTCAGGACCGAGAGGATCGCGACGGTCCCGGCGATCACCAGCAGGCCGAGGCGGATGTCGGCCAGCCCCAGCGCGACGGCCGCGACCAGCACCGCGACCAGTGAGCTGATCAGCAGAGGCACCACCTCGATGATGTCGGCCGTCTGGTCGGCGTCCTCGGTGGCGATGGTCAGCACCTCGCCGGACTTGAGGTCGACGTCCCTGGCCACCGGCTGGAGTCCGCAGTCGGCGACCCGTACCCGCCAGCGGTGTGCCTCGGTCGTGTTGGCCTTCTGCAGGATGCGCATCCCGAACCGCCACGACAGCGACACGGTCGTGATGATCACGGCCAGCGCGGCGATCGACAGGGCGAGTGCGCCGGGGCTGCGGTCCTGCATCGTGTGCTCGACGATCAGGCCGAGCGCGATGGGGAAGGCGGTCTCACCGGCCTGGTACAGGCCCATGAGGACGGTGCCCCAGACCATGGCGCCGACGTTGCGGCGCAGCGCGGTGCGCAGGATGTCGGACCCCGGGCGGGGCCGCTGCGTGTCAGGAGTCTTCATCGAGGTGGCGGGCAATCGCTTCCGGGGTCCGCAGGGTGAACAGATCACGGATGGTGATCACAGGACCGTACTCCCGGCGGAGCAGCCCGATCAGCCGCACCGCCAGCATGGAGTGCCCCCCGAGGGACACGAAGTCGCCCACCGCGCTCACCTCTTCGTCGTCCAGGTCCAGTGCCTCCGCGAAGAACTCGCAGACCACGGTCTCGGTCCCGGTCCGCGGGCCGCGCTCCCGCGCCGTGGTCAGCGCGCCGAGCGGCCTGGCCTCCGGCAACGCCTGGGTGTCCGCCTTCCCGTTGACCGTCAGCGGGATGGCGTCGACCTGTGCGTAGTGCGTCGGACGCAGGAAGTCCGGCAGCGCGGCGCCCACTTCGGCGGCGACCGCCGCCAGGTCGGCGCCGTCCAGTACGAGGTAGGCGGCCAGCCGGTACGTGCCGTCGACCTGCGGGTCGGGCTGGGCGACCGCGGCGGCGAAGCGCACCGCCGGGTGCGCGGCGAACGCGGCCTCGACCTCTCCCGGTTCGACCCGGTGTCCCCGGATCTTGACCTGTTGGTCGGTGCGGCCGAGGTACATCAGGTTCCCGTCGGGCCTGCGCGCCACCAGGTCCCCGGTGCGGTACATGCGCTCGCCGGGTGCGCCGAACGGGCAGGCGACGAACCGGTGGGCCGTCCGGGCGGGCTGCCCGAGGTAGCCGCGGGCGATGCCGATGCCCGATACGTACAGCTCACCGGGGACCCCGTCGGGCAGCGGGCGCAGCCACGGGTCCAGCACGTACACGTCGGTGTTGTCGATCGCCACGCCCACCACCGGGTCCTGGCATTCGAAAGTGCCGACGCCGAGGGTGTTGATCGTGTACTCGGTGGGGCCGTAGAGGTTGTAGCCGGCCGTCCCCTTCGTCTCGGCGAGGCGCTGCCACAGCGTCGGGGTGACGGCCTCGCCGCCCAGCAGTACCAGCGCGGGCCGCCGGTCCGGGTCGTCGAGCAGGCCCTCGGCCACCAGTTGCTGCGCGTAGGTGGGGGTCACGTTGATGACGTCGATCCCGTGCTCCAGGCAGTACTCGACGAGGCGGGGGGCGTCACGGCGCAGTTCCTCGTCGCAGATGTGCACCTCGTGGCCGTCGGCGAGCCACAGCAGTTCCTCCCAGGACATGTCGAAGGCGAACGACACGGTGTGGGCGATCCGGAAGACCCGGTGGCCGTGGTCCGCCAGCACCGGCTCGAAGATCCGGCGCTGGTGGTTGATCAGCATGTTGGTGAGTCCGGCGTGCTCGGTCACCACGCCCTTGGGCCGCCCGGTCGATCCGGAGGTGTAGATCGTGTACGCGGGGTGCCGCAGGCGGTCCGGGTCGTCCGGCGCGAACGTCACGAACGGCTCGGCCCCGGGGAGGGGCCGGTCCAGCTCGATCAGGTCGCCGGTGAGGCGGGGCGACACCGCGCTCACGGTGAGGACGAGGTCGGGGCGGGCGTCCGCGACGATCGCGGCGATCCGCTCGTCCGGGTGGTCCAGCTCAAGCGGCACGTACGCGGCGCCCGTGCGCAGTACCGCGAACAGCGCCACGATCGAGTCGATGGAGCGCGGGATCGCGAGCCCCACCGTCGTCCCGGGGCCGATTCCGCGCCGGACGAGGACGCCCGCCACCGCGCGGCTGCGGTCCCGCAGCCGGGCGAAGGTCATGGTCGAGCCGTGGGCGACGAGCGCGACCCGCTGCGGGGAGCGGTCCGCCGCCCGGTCGAACCGGTCGACCACGGTGTCCGTGCCGACGTCCGTACGCCCGGTGGTCCCGGGCGTCGGTGCCAGGCCGCGCAGCGCGCCCAGCGGGCCGCTCGCCCGGGCGAGTTCGGCGAGTACGCGCACGTAGTCGTCCAGGAGCCGCCGGGCGCCCTCCGGGTCGTCGTCCCGGTACTCCAGCTTGACGGTGAGCCGCTCGCCGGGCGTGACGACCCAGGTGAAGGGGTAGTGCGTGGAGTCGTCGGCCCGCACTCCGGTGATGCCGTGCCGGGCGTTCATCTCGGCGAACGCGTCCATGTCCAGGAAGTTCTGGAGCACGAACAGGTTGTCGAACAGGGTGTCGTGTCCACCGGCCCGCTGGATCTCGCCGAGTCCGAGGTGCTCGTGCTCCATGGCCTCGACCCTGGCAGCCTGTACGGCCGACAGGTACTCCCCGACCGTGTCGCCCGGGCGGGCCCGCGTCCACATGGGCACGGTGTTGAGCAGGACGCCGACGATGCCGGACAGGCCCTCGCCCTCGCGGCCGGAGACGGTCACTCCGAACACGGCGTCACCGCGGCCGGTGCGTGCGCCCAGCAGGAGGCCGAAGGCACCGGTCAGTACCGAGTTCAGCGTCACGCCGTGCGCCCTGGCCGATTCCCGCAGCAGGTCCGACTGTTCGGCGGTGAGCGTGTGCAGGAGGGTGCCCGGGAGGCCGTCGGCCAGGGCCGGCGCCGGTCCGGCGAGCAGCGTCGGACCCGCGAGGCCGCTCAGGTGCCGGGCCCAGAACCGTTCCGATACGGCGGGGTCCTTGGCGTCGAGGGCCCGGGCGTACTCCTCGAAGCCCGGTACGGCCGGGGTCGGGGCCGTCAACCCGCCCGCCACCGCAGCTTCGTAGGCTTCGAACAGGTCCCGCAGCACGATCTCGCGGGACCAGCCGTCCCAGAGCAGCAGGTGGTAGCTCAGCAGCAGGCCGTCGCGGCCGCCGGGCAGGCGCACCACGGTCAGCCTGATCAGCGGCGGCTCACCGGGGTCGAACCCGGTGTCCCGGTCCCGGGCGAGCAGGGCGTCGACCTCGGCGTCCGTGGACAGCGTGAGCGTGCGGACGTCCACCCGCCGGCCGGCCGCGAGGACCTGCACGGCGTTCCCGTCGTCGTCGGTGGTGAAGCCGGCGCCCGCCACCGGGTGGCGCGCGATCACCCAGGCCATCGCCTCGGCCAGCGCGTCGGTGTCCAGGCGCCGGTCGAAGGTGAACCAGCTCTGGGCGACGTAGTGTCCGGCCGGTCCCGCCAGTTGGGCCTGGAAGTACAGGCCGCGCTGGAGCGGGGTGACCGGCGCGGTGCGCTCGGCCGTCGCGGCGGCGTCCGCGATGCGTTCCAGTGCGCGCAGCCAGTGCCCGGTGATCTCGTCGGGGACGCCCTCGGCGAGGGTGAAGGCCGCGTGCAGGCTTCCGGTGGCCGCGTCGGTCCAGGCGTTGACCTCGACGGCATACGGGCTTGCCTGATCGCTGCCGGTGATGTGCGGGGCCTGTGACTCGCCGCTCCGGCCGAGGTAGTTGAACAGGACCTGCGGTCGGGCCTCCAGCAGCGGGGCCGTCTGCGGGTTGAGGTACCTGAGCCCGCCGTAGGCGAGGTGCGCGCGCTCGTCCGGCAGGCGTGCGGCGACCTCGCGGGCCGCCGCGACGGGGTCGGTGTGCGCCGTGAGCCGCACGGGTGCGATGGAGGTGAACCAGCCGACGGTACGGGTGTAGTCGTGGTGTTCCTCCACCGGGACCCGGCCGTGCCGCTCCAGCTCGACCGCGAGGTCGGTGGGCGCGGGCTGGACGCGTGTCAGCGCCGTGCGCAGCGCGCCGCACAGCAGCTCGGTGGGACCGATGCCGAGTGCGGCGGGCGCGGTACGGGTCACGAGGTCGCTCACCGCGGCCGGGAGCACCACCGTGGTCTGGCGCAGCCGCCCGACGGCGGGCAGCAGCGGGGGCGCCTGGAGCGTGGTGACCCAGTGCCCGAGGTCTTCGGTCGCGTGGGCGGACCGGTACGCCAGCGCCTGCGCGTACTCGGCGTACGGGGTGGTCGGCGGGGCCGGGGGCGTACCGCGCATGGCGGCGGCCAGGTCGTCCAGCAGGACCAGCCAGGACACCGAGTCGACGGCGAGGTGGTGCACGGTGACCACCAGGGTCCGGCAGGCCTCCAGCCACGAGAACGCGATGACCTCCCCGGCTTCGGGGTCGAGCCGTCCCGCGGCTTCCTCGGCCGCGGCCGTCGCGTCGGGCGCGTCCGTCCGTACGACGGTGACCTCGCGGGCGGGGTCGGTGCTCAGTGCCCACACCCCGTGCTGGACGCGCAGCCGCAGCCGCAGGACCGGGTGTGCGGCCACGACGGCGCCGGCGGCGCGCCGGGCTTCGGCGAAGCTGGTGCCCTCGGCCGCCACCAGCGTCCTGGCCTGGGCGAACCGGGCGAGGGAACCGCCCAGTTCGCGCTGGCGCAGGATGATCGGCGTCGGTGTCAGCGGACCGTCCTCGTGGACGGCGGGTACGGGCGGCGGCTCCGCGGCCCGCGGGGCGCCCGCATCGAGGTGCTCGGCGAGGGCGCGGGGGGTCTTGAGCAGGAACACGTCCCGTGGAGTGATCGCGAGGCCGAGCGCCCTGGCCCGGTTGACCACGGTGATGGCGAGGATGCTGTCGCCCCCGGCCCGGAAGAAGTCGGTGTCGCCGTCCACGGCGATGCCGGGCAGCGTCGCGGTGAAGATGCCGGCCAGTGCGGTGAGCGCGGAGCCGGTGGCGGCAGGCGCCGGGGCCGCCGGGGTGTCGTGCCGTGCGGCCCGCTCGGCCAGGGCCCTGCGGTCCAGTTTGCCGTTGACCGTCAGCGGCAGGGCCTCGACGGGGAGCACCCGGCCGGGCACCATGTGCGCGGGCAGTTTCGCGGAGAGGGGGCCGGTGAGGTCGGTGTCCTCGCCCGGGACCCGGCGGACGACGTGCGCGACCAGGTGGTCGCCGCTGTCGGCCACGGTGACGGCCGCGTCGAGGACGCCGTCGAGTTCCCTGATCGCGGACTCCACCTCGCCGAGTTCGATGCGGAAGCCCTTGAGCTGCACCTGGTCGTCGGCGCGCCCGGCGAACTCCAGCTCGCCGTCGAGCGTACGGCGGGCCAGGTCGCCGGTGTGGTACATGCGGGAGCCGTCGCCCGCGAACGGGTCCGCCACGAACCTGCCGGCGGTGAGCGCCGGCCGGCCCAGGTAGCCGAGGGCCACCTGGTCACCGGCGACGTAGACGGCGCCCACCCGGCCCGGCGGCACCGGACGGAGCCGGTCGTCGAGCAGGTGGGTGACCAGGCCGGGAATCGCGGTTCCGATCGGGCCGCCGGCGCTGCCGTCGGGGCCGTCGGGGCCGAAGTCCCTTTCGGTCAGCACCCGGTGGGTGACGTGGACGGTCGTCTCGGTGATGCCGTACATGTTGACCAGTTCCGGCGAAGCGGTGCCGTGCCGCTCGACCCAGCCGCGCAGCCGCCCGAGGTCCAGCGCTTCGCCGCCGAAGACGATCCGGCGCAGCGCCGGGAGCGGCTCGCCCGCCTGCCGGTCGGCCTCGATGAACCGGTGGAAGGCCGACGGGGTCTGGTTGAGCACGGTCACTCCGTGTTCGCGCACCAGCCGGTGGAAGTCGACCGGGGAGCGCGTCAGCCCGTATTCCGGCACGAGCAGTCGACCGCCGTGCGCCAGCGCCCCCCACAGCTCCCAGACCGCGAAGTCGAAGGAGTAGGAGTGGAACTGGACCCACACGTCCCGCGGGCCGAAGTCCATGTCGGGCCGGGTGTTTTCGAGCAGCGTCACCACGGCGGAGTGCGGGACGACGACGCCCTTGGGCCTCCCGGTCGAGCCGGACGTGTAGATCACGTAGGCGGGATCGTGCCGGCCCGCCCCGCCGCTCGCCGGGGGCGGCACCGCGGTGTCCCGCGGCGGCTCCTCTCCTTGCACGAGCACGCGGGCCGGTACGCCCGCCCGCGCGAGCAGGCGGGTGAAGCGGTCGCGCTGCCCGGGGCCCACGAGCACGACCTGCGGGGCGGCGTCCGCGAGGATGAACTCCAGCCGCTCGTCCGGGTAGTCCAGGTCCAGTGGTACGTACGCACCGCCCGCGGTCACGACGGCGACCACGGCGACGACCTGCTCGACGGAGCGCGGAACGGCGATGGCCACGCGCCCGCCCGGCCCGACTCCGGCCGCGCGCAGCATGGCCGCCAGCTCGTCTTTCATGCGGGCCAGTTCGCCGTAGCCGACCGATCGGGTGCTGCCGTCGAGGGCGCACTGGGTGACGGCGGTGGCCGCCGGGTCGCGGCGCGCGGCGGCGTCGAAGAGCGCGCCCAGGGTCGTCGGGGCGATCCGCGCGGGAGGCCGGGCGTCCTCGGGGGCCAGGGCGTCGACCGGGGCGTCCGGGCGGGTGAGCAGGGCGGTGAGGGTGCGGGTGAAGGTGTCCAGGACCGCCCGTGCGCCCGGCTCCCGCAGCAGGGCGCCGTCGTAGATCAGGTTGAAGCGCGGACGGCCGTCGGGGGTGCGCTCCACCACGAGGGTCAACGGGTAGTGCGGGGCGCCCTCGTTCACGATGCCCGTGATGGCGAGGGTGTCGTCCGGCCGCCGCAGGCCCGCCACGTCGGTCGCGACGTCGAAGACGACCAGGGTGTCGAACAGCGGGCCGGCGCCGGCCTGTCGGCTGACGGCCGCCAGCGAGACGTGCTGGTGCGCCTGTACCGCGCTCTGGTGTTCGCGCACCGAGGCGAGCAGTTCCCGGGCCGTGGTCTTCGGGGCCCACCGGGCGCGTACGGGGACCGTGTTGATGAACAGGCCCACCATGTCCTCGATGCCGGGCACGTCCGCGTCGCGCCCGGACACCGTCGAGCCGAACACGACGTCCCTGCCGTGCAGGAGGCCGCCCAGTGTCACCGCCCAGGCGCTGTGCACGGCCACGCTCAGCGGCACGCCCGCCGACCGGGCGGCATCCTCGATGCCCTCCTCCGGCTCCACGGCGGTGTCGGCGAAGCGGTCGGACGGGGTGTGGCCCTCGGCGACGAGCGAGGGGCCGGGGAGCTCGGCGAGCTGTTCGCGCCACACACGGCCGCTCTCGGCCGCGTCGCGTCCGGCCAGCCAGCGCACGTAGTCGGTGAAGCCGCCGAGCGGGTACCCGGTCCCCGGGGCGTGGTACTCGGCCAGCAGCGCGCGGAGCATCGGCGGCACCGACCAGCCGTCGGCGATGATGTGGTGGACGGTCTGCACCAGGACGCTGCGGCCGGCGCCCGCGCGGATGAGCGTGTACCGCATCAGCGGGCCGGTGGCGAGGTCGAACCCCGCGCGGCGGTCCCGCTCGGCGAGGTCGCGGATCTCTTCGCCGGTGATGCCGGGGCGGTCCAGGACGGTGAACGGGGCCTGTACGCCGTTCTCCAGTACGCAGACCACGCGGCCGTCGGCGAGTGCCGTGAACCGCGCGGCCAGGTTGGGGAACAGTGCCAGCAGCCTGGTGGCGGCCGCCGCGAGCCGGTCGGGGTCCACCTCTCCGTCCAGCGTCAGGAGCTGCTGCTCGACGTAGCTGCCCGCGGAGTCGTCGTCGAAGACCGAGTGGAAGTACAGGCCCTCCTGCAGCGCAGTGAGCGGCAGGACGTCGCGCAGCGCCGGGCCGTCCAGGTCGTCGACGTCGGCCTGGGTGAGCGCCACCAGGCCGAAGTCGCTGGGCGAGTGGCCGCCGCGGTCGAGTGCGGCCAGTCCGGTCAGGGCTTCGCGGAAGTACCCGCCGATGGTCGCGGCGTCCTCGTCGGTGAGCAGCCCGTCCGGCCAGGAGATGGTGGTGACCAGCTCGTACGCGCCGCCCCGGGCGGGCTCGGCCATGGCGTTGAACTCCAGGGCGCGCGGCAGGCGCATCCTCGGGTCGCGCCGCTCCCCCAACTGGCCGGTGGTGCCCGTGAGTTCCCAGTCGCCGGACGTTCCGGCATCGAAGCGGCCCAGGTAGTTGAACAGCACCTGAGGTGCGGGCGCGTCGAACCCGGAGCCGCCCAGGTGGCGCAGGGCGCCGTAGGGCAGGCCGTTGCCCGGCACCCGGGCGAGGTCCTCCTTGACGGCCTTGAGGGCGGCGGCCAGGTACGCGGGAGCGGTGAGGTCGGCCGCCTCGCCGGGGTCCACGGTCACGGGGAACAGGGTGGTGAACCAGCCCACGGTCCGCGACAGTTCCGGCTCGAAGCCGGCGGCGTCCGCGAGGAGGTGCCCTTCGCGGCCGTGGCCCTCAAGTTCGACGTGCGCGAACGTCTGGTCCTGCCCGAGGTCGCGGCGCCACCGGACGAGGGTGACGGCGAGGGCGGTCATCAGCACGTCGTTGACGCCCGCGTGGAACCTCGCGGGGACCTCGCCCAGCAGCGCGGCCGTGACATCGGCGCCGACCGACACGGTCGTCGCCCGCTCCCGCTCGACGGTGTCGGCCTCGGACAGCCCGCGCCGGCCCACCGGGGCGTCCGCCCCCGGCAGGTGGCGCCCGAAGTGGGCCCGGTCGGCGTCGAACGCGGCGCGCTCCAGCAGCTGGGTCCAGCGCCGGAACGACGTGCCCACCGGCGGCAGTTCGATCGGCGCACCCGAGGAGAAGTGCCGCCACGCCGTGGCGAAGTCCTCCATGAGGATCCGCCAGGACACGCCGTCGACCACCACGTGGTGGACGGCCACGACCAGTTGCCGTGCCCCGCGGCGCCAGACGGCACGCAGCATCACGCCCTCGTCCGGGTCCAGCCCGTCGGCGGCGAGTGCGACGCACTCGTCGAGCGGCCGGTCGCTCTCCTGCCAGGCCGCTACGGTCCGGTCCGCTACGGTCCGGTCCGCCGCCGGGACGTCGAAGCTCCAGCGGTCGCCGCGTACGAGCTTGGCGCGCAGCATGTCGTGCCGTGCGACCAGGGCGGTGAGGATCGCGCCGAGGGCGTCGGCGGTCAGGTCCACGGGGGTGTTCAGCACCACGGACTGCACGAAGCCGTCGATCGCGTCCGTGGTCTCGCCGAGCCACCGCACGATGGGCGATCCCGCGACCGGGCCCGTCGCGATGTCCTCGTGGTCCTCGGTGGCGGCGCCCGCACGGCCGGCCACCGCCGCGAGAGCCCCGAGGACGCTGTTGGTGAAGATCTGCCGCGCCGTGACGTGGAGACCCGCGGCGCGTAACGCGCTCAGCAGCGAGATCGCCAGGATGCTGTCTCCGCCGAGCAGGAAGAAGTCCTGGTCGGCGCCGACCTCGTCCAGTCGCAGCAGCGCCACGACGGCCGCGCACACCAGGCGCTCGTTCTCGGTGGCGGGCGGGACGTGGGGTCCCGTTCCGATCTCGGGTTCCGGCAGCGCGCCGCGGTCGAGCTTGCCGTTCGCGGTGAGCGGGAACTCCTCCATCACCACGATGTGGGCGGGCACCATGTACTCCACCATGTGCCCGGCGGCCCATTCCCGGACCTCCTGCGCCCGCAGGTCCGCGGCTCCGGCGGCCGGGATCACGTACCCCACCAGGTAGGTGCCGCCGGCCGCGTTCTTCCTCGCGACGACGCAGGTGTGCCGTACCGCGGGGTGCTCCGCGAGGGCGGCTTCCACGTCCTCCAGCTCCAGCCGCATGCCTCGGATCTTGATCTGGTTGTCGGCCCGGCCGAGGAAGTCCAGCGAGCCGTCCGGGGCGAAGCGGGCGAGGTCGCCGGTGCGGTACAGCCGGGACCCGTCCCCGGCGAAGGGGTCCGCGACGAACCGGGAGGCCGTCAGGCCGGGTGCGCCCGCGTAGCCGCGGCCGAGGAGGAAGCCACCGACGTACAGCTCGCCGCCGACGCCGACCGGGACCGGGCGCAGTTCGTCGTCCAGGACGTACAGCCGGGTGTTGGGGTTGGGTTTGCCGATCGAGGTCGACAGGCGTTCCGCCGCGCCCCGGTAGACGACGTGCGAGACGCCGATCGTCGTCTCGGCCGGGCCGTAGCCGTGGTACATCGGTATGTCGAGCCGGGTGCGGAACCGCTCGTACAGCTCCGGGGTCAGGACCTCGCCGCCGCACCAGACGTGCCGAAGGCTGTTCAGCCGCCCGGAGTCGCCCGCGATCTCCAGCAGTACGTCCAGCATGGACGACACCAGGTACGTGAAGGTGACGCGCTGCTCGGCGATCACGCTCAGCAGGTGGTGCGGGTCGCGTTCGCCGCCGGGACGCAGGACGACCAGTCGGCCGCCGCACACCAGGGGCAGGAAGATCTCGTTGATGGAGATGTCGAACGACAGCGGGGCCTTGAACAGTGACGCGTCGTCGTGGCCGAAGCCCAGGATCTCGTCGACCTGCCACAGCAGGCGCTCGCTGATCGCTTCGTGGCGGATCATCGCGCCCTTGGGCCGGCCCGTGGATCCGGACGTGAAGATCACATAGGCGAGGGATGCGCCGGGGGCGGTGATGCCGGTGCCCTCGCCGGGGTACGAGCCGAACCGCCAGTCGCCGAGGTCGACGGCCACGGCTTCGGGTTCGGGTACGGGTTCGTCCTCCCGGTCGGGCTCGGCCGCCGGGCCGCCGAGTTGCAGGACGACGCGGGCGTCGTCGATGACGACGGCCCGGCGCGCGGCCGGCCAGTGCGGGTCGAGCGGCACGAAGGCGGCCCCGGCCTGGAGCACGGCCAGGAGTCCGACCACCATCTCGGCGGAGCGGTCCAGCGAGATGCCGACGACCTGTTCTGCGGTGATTCCGCGCTCGATGAGGTGGTGGGCCAACTGACCGGAGAGTGCTGCCGCCTGGCCGTACGTCAGCGACCGGTGCTCGTCGACGATGGCGACGGCGTCCGGCCTGGCGCGCGCCTGCTCGCGGAACATCTCCACGACGGTCGGGCGGACCCGGTCCGCACGGGTGTCGTTCCACTCGGCCAGGGTCGCGATCCTCGCCGCCACGCCGGACGGACCGATGGTGCCGATGGTCCGGTCCGGGAAGTCGGCCAGGTCGTCCAGCGCGAGCTGCGCGTCGGCCCGTACGACGCCTTCGGGGACGGCGATGGCCCGGCCGTCCGCTCCGTCCGCTCCGTCCGCTCCATCCGCTCCGTCCGCGATCACCGGCCAGTCAGGCGCCCCTGCTCCGCCGTTGTCGACCCATCCGAGGACGTCGGCGAACAGGGTGCCCGCGCTGAGCTCCAGGCCGTCGGGGCTCCGGCCCGTCGCCCAGAACGACAGCGCGATGGCGCACGATGCGGCGATGGCCCGGTCGGAGTGGTCCCCGGTCCGTCGGCGCACGCCGGCCAGGCGCGCGGGAGACAGTCGCACGAGACGAGCGGTCGGTTCCGTCATCGAAGACTCAACGCCCCTTCAGTGTCTGTACGTCGGCCCACCCGGGTCCGGGTCGGCTAGCTTCCCTCGCGCCAGGCCCGCCACAGCCGTGCGTACCGGCCGCCCAGCGCCACCAGTTCCTCGTGCGTGCCGTGCTCCACGACGCGTCCCGCGTCCAGTACGGCGATCCGGTCCGCCGCCATCGCCTGCGTCAGCCGGTGCGCCACGAACAGCGTGGTCCGGCCCGCGCACGCGGCCGACACGGCCCGCTCCAGCCCGGCCGCGCCCTCGCTGCCCGCCTCGGCCGTCGACTCGTCGAGCACCACCACCGGTGACCGGCCCAGCACCAGCCGGGCCAGGGCGATCTGGGCGACCTTGGTCACGTCCAGGCGCTCCCCGCCCTCGCCGACCAGGGTCTTCAGCCCCTCGGGCAGCTCGTCCACCCACCCGTCGGCGCCGACCGTGCGCAGGGCCGTCATCAGCTCGGCATCGGTCGCCTCCGGCGCGGCCAGCCGCAGGTCGTCGGCGAGCGGGCCGGAGAACACGTGCGTCTCCTGCGTCAGGATGCTCACGAGGGCACGCGCCGCCGCCTCGTCCAGACCGGCGAGGTCGGTCGGCCCGATGCGTACGGATCCGGCCTGCGGGGTCCCGATGCCCGCGATGAGCGCGGCCAGGGTGGACTTGCCGGCGCCCGTCGCCCCCACCAGTGCGAGCGAACCGCCGCCGGGGATCGTCAGGTCGACGTCGTACAGGACCGGCTCCTCGGTGTCGGGATAGCTGAACGTCAGCCCCTCCACCGTCACCGCGTGGTGGATGCCGGCCGCCGGCGCCTCTCCCGCCGGGGCGACGGCCAGGGCGCCCACCAGCCGCTCCTGCGCCTCCTCCCCCAGCACTCCGACCAGCCGGGTCAGGCTCGCGCCCGACTTCTGGGCCTCGTCGAAGGTGAACATGATGGAGCCCAGCGGGGTGAACAGCCGGTGGAACAGCAGCGGGGCCGCCGACACCTCGCCGAGGCTCGCGGCCCCGGCCTCCAGCAGGGCGTACCCGACCACGAGGATCAGGACCAGTCCGATGAACTCGGCGCGGTTCTCCCTGCCCACGAACCGGCCGAAGAGCCGGAACACCTCGATGCCCAGTTCGCGCACCCGCCAGGACTCGCTGGTGACCTTCTCGCGGACGGCTCCCTCCAGGCGGTACGCCCGGACCGTGTCGATCCCGTTCAATCCGCTGATCAGCGCCTGTGCGCGGTCGGCCTGGACCGCCCGCTGCCTGCGGTAGAGCGGGGCGGACCGCGGGAGGTACCAGCGCAGGGCCAGCGCGTACGCGGGCAGCGCCCCGGCACCCGCCAGACCGAGCCGCCAGTCCAGGCCGAACATGCCGACCGTGGCGATGACCACGAGCACTCCGGCCGAGAACACCGTGGGGACGGCCGTGCGGATGCCCCTGGACAGCACGGCCACGTCGTCACCGACCCGGGACAGCACGTCGCCCCGGCCGACCTGCTCGATCCGTGCGCTGGGCATCCCCAGCACCGCCCGGACGGCCCCTTCCCGCAGTCGTGCGAGCAGGTCCGCGCCCAGTCGCCCGACCAGGTAGGCCGACAGGGCGGTGGCCGCCGCGCCGAGCAGCGCGGCGGCCACCATCAGCGCCCCTGTCGTGACCAGGATCGAGCGCGCTCCGCCCTCGGCCACCCCGTCGACCACGCGGCCGAGCAGCAGCAGCGGGAGCACCTGGAGCGCCGCGCCGGCCACCGTGGTGAACACGGTGGCCGCCGTCAGCCACGGCACCTCGCGGCAGTGCGCCGCGACCCAGCGGGCGGCCTCGCGCCCCGTCGTCGTGCGCAGGGTCGACGGGGCGGGGGGCGCATCGGTGGTGGTCACACTCAGCCGACCGACTTCACGAGCTCGTCGATCGCGTACGGCAGGGACAGCAGCGTGCCCTGGGACATGGCCGCGCCGATCGCCGGGCCCTCGCTGTCCAGCAGGTACGACACCTTGCCGTTCTTGACCGCGGACAGGTTGGTGAACAGCTGGAACTTCTTCAGCGCTTCCTGGTCCGCCTTGTCGTTGATGACGAAGATGCGGTCGACGTCGATCAGGTCCATGCGCTCGGGGGAGAGCACGGTGTAGAACTTGCCGTCCGCGATCTTGTCGATCTCGGTCTGGCCTTTGAACCCGATGCCCGTCACCAGCCGTCCGCGCACGTCGGTGGTGGTGAACGGCGCCGCCGAGTCCTTGTACCAGGACAGCGCGACGGCGGTCTGGCCGGCGAACTCGGGGTGCGCCTTCTTGGCCGCGTCGAGCTTGTCCTGGATGCCCTTCACCAGCGCGGTGCCCTTGGACTCCTGGCCCAGGGCCTTGGCGATGTGTACGGCGTTGTCCTGCCAGGGGGCGCTGAAGGGCTCCTTCTCGGCCTTGGTGCGCCCCACCGTCGGGGCGATCTTGGAGAGCTTCTCGTAGGCGGCCTGGTCGATCTCGGAGTAGACCGCGATGATCAGGTCCGGCCGCAGGGCTGCGATCTTCTCGTAGTTCGGGCCGCTGTCGCCGTTGCTCATGACGACCTCGGGGCGGGTGTCGCCCCACTTGTCCTTCGTCCACGGCCACTGCGTGTTGATGTCGGGGGTGGTGCCCGGCGGGTTCGGGTACTGGTCGACCATGCCGACGGGCTTGATGCCGAGCGCCAGGACGGCCTGGTCGTCGGTGTAGCCGACGGAGACGACCCGCTGGGGGGTCTTCGTGACCTTCGTGGATCCGAACGCGTGGTCCACGGTGACCGGGAACGCGCCCTCGGCAGCGGCCGGGGCGTTGTCGCTCTTCTTGTCCGCCCGGTCCGCCGAGTCGGAACCGCACCCGGCGAGGAGGCCGGTGCACAGGGTCGCGGCGGACAGGATCGCCGCCGGCCGCCGCCAGGAGTTCGTACGTACCGTTCGATGGAGAAGCATCCGCAATCCCTTGCTTTCGTGCCATCCACTACCGCCCCGCCCGAGGGCAGGCAAACCGTATCGCGCCAAGTGAGGCTAGCCTAGCCTTACTTGCTCCGTATCTTTGTCCTACCTTGCCGACCGGACGTGAGTGCGGCCGATCGGCACGATGAGGGGCCGGTCCCCCACCGGATCGTCGATCACCCGGGCCCGCAGCCCGAACGCCTCGTGCAGCAACTCGGCGGTGATCACGTCCCGTGGATGCCCTTGCGCCAGGATCGCCCCCGCCCTCATCACGATCAGGTTGTCGCTGTAGCGCGTCGCCAGATTGAGGTCGTGCAGCACCATCACCACGGTGCATCCCGACTCGTGCAGGTCGTCCACCAGGTCCAGTACGTCGATCGCGTGCGCCAGGTCCAGGTAGGTGGTCGGCTCGTCCAGCAGCAGCAGGTCGGTGCCCTGGGCCAGCGTCATCGAGATCCAGACGCGCTGGCGCTGGCCGCCGGACAGCGCGTCGACCGGGCGGTCGGCCAGGTCGGACACACCGGTCATGGCCAGCGCCCGCTCCACGACGGCGGCGTCGTCCGACGACCACTGCCGCAGCCAGCTCTGGTGCGGATGGCGGCCCCTTGCGACGAGATCGGCCACCGTGAGCCCTTCCGGCGCGACCGGTGCCTGCGGCAGCAGGCCCAGCTTCTTCGCCACGTCCCTGGTCCTGAGCCTGGCGATGTCCTCGCCGTCCAGTACGACCGTCCCCCTGACCGGCTTCAGCAACCGCGACAGGGCCCGCAGCAGGGTCGACTTCCCGCACCCGTTGGAGCCGATGATCGTGGTGATCACCCCTGACGGGACGGCCACATGGAGATCGTCGATGACGATCCGGCCGCCGTACCCGACCGTGACGCCCCTGGCGGCCAGCCGTGGGGCGTCGTCACCCCCGGTCCCGGTCCCGGTGATGTGCGTTGCGGCCACGAGTCCCCCTGTTCCGAACGTGCCTGAATACGTGTCCGCTAGCGGAGGTTCGCCCGCACCAGCAGATATACGAGGAAGGGGCCGCCGAACGCGGCCGTCACCACGCCGACCGGGAGGGCGATCGGCAGCGCCGTACGCGCGACCAGGTCCGAGCCGATCAGCAGCAGCGCCCCCACCACCCCCGAGGCCACCATCGGCGGCGTCGGGCACCTGGCCAGTCGCATCGCCACCTGCGGCGCCACCAGCGCGACGAAGGGGACCGGGCCCGCCGCGCTGACCGCCACCCCCGCCAGCAGGACCGCGCACAGGAGCAGGACCGCCCGGACGGCCGAGTACCGCACGCCCAGGCCCGCGGCCACCTCGTCGCCGAGGTGCAGCGGCTTGAACTGGAACGCCGCACCCGCCACGACGGCCATCAGGGCGAGCGTGCACCAGAGCGCGACGCCGACCTCGTCCCACGACCGGTTGTCCAGCGAGCCGATCAGCCACGCCTGGGCCCGGGCCACGTCCCTGATGTCGGCCTGGACCAGCAGCCAGGTCGTGACGGCCTCCATCACGGCGCTCACCGAGATGCCGATGAGGATGAGCCGGAAGCCGTCGATCCCGCGCCGCCACGCCAGGAAGTACACGAGGAGGCCCGTGCCGAGGCCGCCCGCGAGCGCCGCCCCGGACAGGCCCACGGCGTCGACGACCGCCGCGGCGGTCCCGCCCGACACCGTCACCAGGAACACCGCGACCGCGCCGGCGCCCCCGGTGATGCCCAGGATGTCCGGGCTGGCCAGCGGATTGCGCGCGACGGACTGGGTGATCGCCCCGGACACCCCCAGCGCGACGCCCACGACGCACCCGGCCAGGGCGCGCGGCATCCGCAGATCCATGATCACGAACTCGTCGACCTGCTCGCCCCGCCCCAGGATCGTGGCGACCACCTGGGGCAGGCCGATGGGGAAGTCCCCGACTCCGATGGACAGGCAGAACACGAGGAAGGTCGCCGCCGCCAGCAGCAGCGTGACGCACACCATCCACGGCCGCCAGACGAACGACACCCCGCCGAGCCGGACACCCGGCGCCACCACCGGCTTCACATCGGCCCCGTTCATGCGCTCTTGAACTTTCCGCGCCACACCAGCACCGCGAAGAACGGCGCGCCCAGCAGGGCCACGACGACACCCGCGTCCAGCTCGCCCGGCCGCACCAGCAGGCGTCCCGCGATGTCGCAGACCAGCAGGACGACGGCGCCGAGCAGCCCCGCGTACGGCACCAGCCAGCGGTAGTCCGGCCCGGTCAGGTACCGGGCCACGTGGGCCACCATCAGGCCGAGGAAGGCGATGGGTCCGCACGCCGCCGTCGCCGCCCCCGCCAGCAGGGTGATGGCGACGATGCCGACGGCCCGGCTCAGCGCGATGTTCACGCCGAGCCCCCGCGCCACGTCGTCGCCGAGGTTGAGCAGGTTGACGGCGGGCAGCGTGGTCAGCGCCAGCACCAGCCCGACCGCGATGAACACGGCCACCGGCCGGATGACGCCGAATCCCACACCGGCCACGGAGCCCGCGTTCCAGAACCGCAGCGCGTTCAGCGACGCCTGGTCCGAGAGCGCGACCGCCGTGGTCATCGCCGCGAGGAACACCGTGACCCCCTGCCCGGCCAGTGCGAGCGTCAGCGGGTTGCCGGCCCCTCGGCCGATGCTCGCCAGCCCGAACACGACGACGCCCGCCACGGCCGCCCCCAGGAAGGCGAACCAGACGTACTGGAACGGGTCGGCGAACCCGAACACGGCGATCACCGTCACCACGGCGAACGAGGCGCCCGAGTTCACCCCGAGCAGGCCCGCGTCGGCGATCGGGTTGCGCGTGTACCCCTGGATCAGCGCCCCGCCGACCCCCAGGGCCACGCCCGCCACGACCGCGAGCACCGTCCGGGGCACCCGTACGGTCCGCACGATGAGCCTGATCTCGGTCAGCCGCCGGTCGGGGTCGGGCGACCCCGACAGCCCGTGCCACACCTCGGCCGGACTCAGGGCGCGCGCACCGACGGCCAAGGACACCACCACCGCGGCCAGGAGGACCAGTACCAGCGCCGCCAGACCCACGACCCGTCGCCGACGGGCCTGCGCCCCACCCGGCGGCGCGGGGCGGCGCTCCACTGCAATCGTGCCCATGTCGCTGTACGTCATCCCTTCGCTCCACCGGCGGGCACCCCGCCTGCGGACCGGCTAGCGAGCGGTGCTGCCCGTCCCGTCGGCGATCGTCCGGACCTCGTCGGAGCCGGACTTGAGGCCCCGGTCGAGGAGCGAGTCCAGGATCTCGCCGACCCTGATGGCGGTGTTGGACAGCAGGGAGGAAGTGATGCCGTGCGTGTGCTCCGTACCGCCCTGCACGTAGATGCCGCAGCGCAGTTCGGGGTCGGTCGCTATGCGGTAGTCGCGCTCGACGCGGACGCGGTCCTCCTCGTCGCGCAGGCAGCGGTCGGCGACCTCGCCGAGGAGGCCGAGCGGTTCGGCGGGGCGGTAGCCGGTGGCGAAGACCACGACGTCCGCGTCCAGGGGGGTCTCCTCTCCGGTGACGAGGGACCGTACGGTGGCGTGGACCTTGCCCGAGGTCTCCCTGACGGCGGTCAGCCGGGAGACGTTGAGGAAGCGCAGGCGCTCGGTGCCCAGGACCTTCTCCCGGTACATCTGCCGGTAGAGGTCGTCGATCAGATCGACGTCCACCACGGAGTAGTTGGTGTTGCCGTGATAGTCCATCAGCCTGCGCTTGACCTGTTCGGGGGCGAGGTAGAACTCGCCCACCGCGTCCGGGTCGAAGATCCGGTTGGCGAAGCTGCTGTCGTCGGCGGGGCTGTACCCGTAGCGCGAGAAGACCGCGCAGACCTCGGCCCCGGGGAAGCGGCGGTGGAGGTAGGCGACGTTCTCGGCGGCGCTCTGCCCGGCACCGACGACGATGAACCGGGAGGGGTCCGCGCCCTCCAGGCCGTCGACCTTCGCCAGCAGGTCGGAGTTGTGCCAGACGCGGTCGGTGCGTTCCATGCCGTCGGGCATCAGGGGACGCAGCCCGGTACCGATGACGAGGTTGCGGGCGCGGTGCAGCGCGAGCCCCTCCCCCGACCGGACCGTCACGTCCAGGTGCTCCACGACTCCGTCGCGGACGACGGGCGTGACGCCCACGACCTCGTGGCCGTAGGAGACCGTGTCGTCGACCTTGTCCGCGGCCCACTCGAAGTAGTCGTGGAACTCCACCCGCAGCGGGAAGAGGTTCTTGTGGTTGATGAAGTCGATCAGCCGCCCCTTGCTCTTCAGGTAGCACAGGAAGCTGAACTCGCTGGCCGGGTTCCGGAGCGTCACGAGGTCCTTGAGGAAGCACACCTGCATCGTCGCGTCGTCGATGAGCATGCCGCGGTGCCAGCCGAAGCGCGGCTGCTGCTCGAAGAAGTGGGCGGTGATCGCTTCCGGCCGGCCGACGCGTGCGTTGTGCTCCCTGACCGCGATCGCCATCGCCACGTTGGACGGCCCGAAGCCGATGCCAATGAGGTCGTGAATCAACGGGGCGTCGCCAGGACGAGCCTGTGCCATGTCACTCCCATCGTGCGGGGGGCAGCCACCGCACCGGGGAGGCAGGCAGCCGTCGGTCGAACTTAGGCAAGGCTAAGCTTGGTTAAGCGGAACTGTCGATAGACAAACCGGACAGCCGGATTGCGGGCGATCATCAACTCCCTTACGCATGGGCCCCGTTGCAGAGTTAGGTAAGGCTTGCTTTACTCGACTTTGGCCAAACCCCCTGCTCCAAGGAGGAACCCATGCGGGTCGTCATGTTCGGCTACCAGACCTGGGGGCACCGCACCCTGCAAGCCCTCCTGGACTCCGAGCACGACGTGGTACTGGTCGTGACGCACCCCAAGAGCGAGCACGCCTACGAGAAGATCTGGAGCGACTCCGTCGCCGACCTCGCCGAAGAGCACGGCGTCCCGGTGCTGATCCGCAACCGGCCCGACGACGACGAGCTGTTCGAGCGCCTCAAGGCGGCCGACCCGGACATCATCGTGGCCAACAACTGGCGCACCTGGCTCCCCCCGCGCGTCTTCGGGCTCCCGCGCCACGGCACGCTGAACGTGCACGACGCACTGCTGCCGAAGTACGCCGGCTTCTCCCCGCTGATCTGGGCGCTGATCAACGGGGAGACCGAAGTGGGCGTCACCGCGCACATGATGAACGACGAACTCGACGCCGGCGACATCGTGCGGCAGGAGGCCGTACCGGTGGGGCCGAAGGACACCGCCACCGACCTCTTCCACCGGACCGTCGACCTCATCGCCCCGGTCACCGTCGGCGCCCTCGACCTCATCGCCTCCGGACGCACGGAGTTCATCAAACAGGACCGCTCGCAGGCGAGCTTCTTCCACAAGCGCTCCGTCGAGGACAGCCGCATTGACTGGACCTGGCCCGCGGAGGACCTCGACCGCCTGGTCCGCGCCCAGTCCGAGCCGTACCCCAGCGCCTTCACCTTCCACAAGGGAAGGCGGCTCGAAGTGCTGGCCGCGTGCGTGTCCCAGGGCCGGTACGGCGGCACGCCCGGGCGCGTCTTCTACCGCGAGGGCGACGGCGTGGTGATCGTCGCGGGCGCCGACGCCCGCACCGGCCGCAACCACGGGCTGGCCATCACCCGGGTACGGACCGAGGACGGGCGGGAGCTGCCCGCGACGGAGTACTTCACCTCCATGGGCGGCTATCTGACCGGCCGGCCCTGACTACGGGCGGCGGCGCGGCGCCGGGAGGTCGACGGGACTGGCGCCGTCGTGGTCCCGCGTGACGTCCGCGAGCGGGCGGGTGTGTTCGGCCGCACGGGCCATCCACTCCCATATCCCGGACGGGGTGCCGGTCACCGGCGATGCGGACCCGGAGCCGCTGATCCACGTCGTGAGCGTGAACCGGTGGTCGGCGAACCGCCCGCTGGGGCAGGTGGACGGTACGACCTCGTGGAAGGCGCCGGCCGGGAAGAACACGATGGTGTCGTGCTCGGGTTCGATGGTGCGGTACGACTCCGCCGGCCGGGCGGAGCCTTCGTCGAGCAGGGTGTCGTACAGCCGGAGTTGGCCGCCGGCGAAGCCGCGGGGCTTGCCGTGCAGGTAGTACACCGCGGACAGGGCCGTGCTGACGTCGCGGACCCGTGAGGCGTCGGTGTGGATGCCGTAGTGCCCTCCTTCGCCGTGCGCCGTCAGAACCGTCAGGGTCTGCGTGAGCGTGGCCCGGTGCCCGAGGACCTCCTGGACGAGCGGCAGGCAGTCCGCGAGGTGCCCGCTGAACACGGAGCTGGTCACGGGCAGGACCAGCGAGCTGCGGCCCTTGCGGGAGACCTGGCCCGACAGGGGGTCCAGGACCGTTCCCGTGTTGAAGTCGCCCTGCCGGGAGATCGCGTACGCCAGCAGTGCGCCGGCACGTTCCGCGCCGAGGAAGTTCTCCAAACGGCAGACCGGCGCGGGTACCACGGAGGTCGTGGACCACCGGTCGGTGGGAGGCAGGACCTGGGCGCCGATTTCCGTCGGCATGGCCGGTTCCATCGCGTATCCGCTCATGGCCCGGAACCGTACGCGCGGCGGCCGGAGCCGTCGAAGGAGCACATGGGGCGCACAGGAGTACGCCCCCGGTCCGGCTACTCCCAGTCGTCCCAGGGCGGGTCCATCTCCTCGTCCAGGTCGAAGGGCGGCTCCTCGGGGTCGGGCCCCGCGGGCCGCGCCGCCGGGGCGGGCGCTGCCGGAGCCGGCACGGCAGGGGCCTGCGGGGCGGGATCGGCCGCGCTGCACTCCGCCAGGGTGTCGAGGACGCCCTCGGCGTACTTGGTGAGCTTGGCCTCGCCGACCCCGCCGATGGTCGCCAGCTCCTCGACCGTGGCGGGGAGCCGGGTCGCGATCTCCCGCAGCGTCGCGTCGTGGAAGACGACGTACGCCGGTACGCCCTGGTCCCGCGCCGTCGCGGCCCGCCAGGCACGAAGGGCCAGGAAGACCGGCTCGGCCCCGGCCGGCAGGTCGACCGGTACGCGGGCACCCTTCCCCGAGCGGGACCCGGACTCCTTGCGGGACGGGCCGGAGACCGCCTTCTCCTTCCGCATGGGGACGCTGCGGCGCCCTCCGAGGACCTCGCCGCTCTCCTCCGTCAGCACGAGCGTCCCGTACTCGCCCTCCACCGCCAGGAGCCGCAGCGCCAGCAGCTGGCGCACGACCCCGCGCCACTCCGCGGTGCTCAGGTCCGACCCGACGCCGAACACCGAGAGCCCGTCGTGGTCGAACTGGATGACCTTGGCCGTCTTCTTGCCCTGAAGGATGTCGATGATCTGGCCGGCGCCGAACTTCTGGCGCCGTTCCTTCGAGAGCCGCCACACCGTGGACAGCAGCTTCTGCGCGGCGACCGTCCCGTCCCAGGACTCGGCCGGCGTCAGGCACGTGTCGCAGTTGCCGCAGGGGGCGCCGGTCTGCCCGAAGTACTCCAGCAGCCGCACCCGGCGGCAGTCGACCGTCTCGCACAGCGCGAGCATGGCGTCCAGGTGCATGCCGAGCGACCGGCGGTGCGTGTCGTCGCCCTCGGAGCCGTCGATGAGCTTGCGCTGCTGGACCACGTCCTGCAGGCCGTAGGCCAGCCACGCCGTGGCCGGCTCGCCGTCGCGGCCGGCGCGGCCCGTCTCCTGGTAGTAGCCCTCGACCGACTTCGGCAGGTCCAGGTGTGCCACGAAGCGCACGTCCGGCTTGTCGATGCCCATGCCGAAGGCGATCGTGGCCACCACCACGACCCCGTCCTCCCGCAGGAAGCGCGCCTGGTTCTCGGCCCGCGTACGGGAGTCCATGCCGGCGTGGTAGGCCACCGCCTCGATGCCCTGCTCCACGAGGAAGGCCGCGGTCTTCTCCACCGATGCCCGCGAGAGGCAGTAGACGACCCCCGCGTCGCCGTCGTGCTCGGTCCGGATCAGCTCCAGCAGTTGCTTGAGCGGGTTGTTCTTCGGGGCGATGCGGTACTGGATGTTCGGCCGGTCGAAACTGGCGACGAAGTGCCGGGCGTCCTGCAGGCCGAGCCGTTCGACGATCTCGGCGTGGGTGGCCTCGGTGGCCGTCGCGGTCAGCGCGATCCGCGGCACCTTCGGCCAGCGCTCGTGCAGCATGGACAGCGCGAGGTAGTCCGGCCGGAAGTCGTGGCCCCACTGGGCGACGCAGTGCGCCTCGTCGATCGCGAAGAGCGAGACCTTGCCCCGGTCGAGGAGCCGCTGCGCGCTCTCGGTGCGCAGCCGCTCGGGAGCCAGGTAGAGCAGGTCCAGCTCGTCCGCGAGGAAGGCCTGCTCGACGGCCTGCCGCTCGTACGGGTCCTGCGTGGAGTTGAGGAATCCGGCCCGCACGCCGAGGGCGGTGAGCGCGTTCACCTGGTCCTGCATCAGCGCGATGAGCGGCGAGATCACGACGCCCGTGCCTTCTCTGACCAGCGCCGGGATCTGGTAGCAGAGCGACTTGCCGCCGCCGGTCGGCATCAGTACGAGGGCGTCACCGCCCCCGACGACCTGCTCGATGATCTCCTGCTGCTCACCGCGGAAGGAGCTGTAGCCGAAGACGCGGTGCAGCACCGTCAGAGCATCGGAGATCTCGGGGGAAGCGTCCGGAAGAGCCATTCCCGAAGCCTAACGGCACCCGCCGACACCCCGGCTCCATCCGCCCGAACCTGTGGACAACCTCCCCGGCCGGGGCCGGCCGGGGCCGCTGCCCGGTCTCGTCCCGTACGTGCAGCAGGAGCGCGGCCAGCGCGTTGGGGATGCTGGAGCCCTCCAGGGTCAGGACGCGGTAGCGGTCGTGCAGCACCTCGCCCCGTACGCGCCGGCCGGGCTCGCCGCCTCCGGCCACACGTGGGCCGCCTTCGCCGGGGGCCGGATCCGCTCCGTGGCCTGCACCTGCTTCCTCGGCAGCGCCTACGGGGACATCGCGGTCGTCACGGTCCCCGATCGCCGCCGCGAACCCCTCGCCCTGTGCTGCGTCGCCGGTCCGACCGCCGATGTGCGAGCCCGAGGACGCACCGCGAGATGGTGCTGCTCGTGCGACGACCGGGCGAGCAGGCTGCCGGCCTGGACGTCCGGCTTCCGGCTGACGCGCGAATACGTCCACCACGTCACCGGACGCGGCCGTCCGCGACCGGCGGCGGGCGGCGACCGGCACCGCCGCCCTGCTGTTCACCGCCCTGGTCGTGGTCGACGCGGGCGCGGGCAGGCTCGATGTGGTCCGGGGCTCCTTCCGGGCCGGCCCGGCCACGCTCCTCCTCGTGGTCCTGCTGCCGCCCCGGGTCCGCGCCCGGCCCGGCCTCCTGGCCGCCCGCGGACTGCTGGTGGAGCACAGCGTGCGTACCGACCGCCTCGTCTCGGTCCGCCGGTCCGACGGGGTGGCCCAGCGGCTGGTCCTCCGGGACACGGACGGGGGCCGCGTGGAGATCGACCCGAACGTCCTCGTCCGCAACCCGGCCCTGTGGCGGTGCCTCGACACGGACGCCCTCGCCTCCGCCGAGCGCGGCACCCTGCTCTGCGGCGCGACCGCGATGCGCCGGCTGGCGCGGCGCATCGACCGCGAGACCGCCCGGACGGTCTTCAGGCTCTCCGGCCTGCGGTGACCTCTCGGGAAAACAAATAGAGGCACAAAAGAAGGCGCCTGACCCGGGCTTTCGTCCGTCGGGCGCCTTCCGTTCTGCCTGCTGCACGAAATTGGCCACTGGCCGGAACCCGTATGGAGAACGGCTCGGGATTCCTTATCCGCAGTCCGGGCACAGCCCGCGGTAGGTGACCTCGGCTTCGGACACCGTGAAGCCGAACCGCTCCCCCTCCGGGAGGTCGGCCAGCGGGCTCCCGGTCGGATGGACGTCGCGGATGAGTCCGCAGTTCGAGCAGACGAGGTGCGCGTGCGGGTGGTGCGCGTTGGGGTCGTAACGCTTGGCGCGGCCGTCGGTGGAGACCTCCACGACCTCACCGAGGGAGACCAGTTCGCCCAGGGCGTTGTAGACGGTCGCCCGGGAGATCTCCGGCAGCCGCTGGACCGCGCGGGCGTGCACCTCGTCCGCCGTGAGGTGCACGTGGTCGCCGTCGAGAACCTCCGCGACGACACGCCGCTGGGATGTCATCCGCCAGCCGCGCCCTCGCAGCCGCTCCAGCAGGTCACTCATATCGGCTCACCTTATTCAGGTCAGGCGGGATACCCCGAAGTTTACCGGTGGACGTCCGGGGTCCGATTGAATATGGGCTTGGTGTTCTTCTTGACTTGGATTCTGTCCATCGTAGGATCGGTTTCGTTGATAGCCAAGGGACCGTATGCAATTCCTGAGCACCGTGATCCAGCTGGTCCGGAAGGATTCCCATGTCTGAGAACCATGATGCAATCGTCGTAGACGCCAAGGCGGAGGCCTCGGGCGGCTGCCCCGTCGCGCACGAGCGCGCCCCGCACCCGACCCAAGGCGGCGGAAACCGCCAGTGGTGGCCGGATCGGCTCAACCTGAAGATCCTCGCCAAGAACCCGGCCGTGGCCAACCCGCTCGGCGAGGAGTTCGACTACGCCGCGGCGTTCGAGGCCCTCGACCTCCCGGCCGTGAAACAGGACATAGCCGAGGTCCTGACGACCTCGCAGGACTGGTGGCCCGCCGACTTCGGCCACTACGGCCCCCTCATGATCCGCATGGCGTGGCACAGCGCGGGCACCTACCGCATCAGCGACGGCCGCGGCGGCGCCGGGGCCGGCCAGCAGCGCTTCGCCCCGCTGAACAGCTGGCCGGACAACGGCAACCTCGACAAGGCCCGCCGCCTGCTGTGGCCGGTGAAGAAGAAGTACGGCCAGAGCATCTCGTGGGCCGACCTCATGATCCTCGCCGGCAACGTCGCCCTGGAGTCGATGGGCCTGCGCACCTTCGGCTTCGGCGGCGGTCGCGCGGACGTCTGGGAGCCCGACGAGGACGTCTACTGGGGTCCCGAGACCACCTGGCTCGACGACGAGCGCTACACCGGCGACCGGGAGCTGGAGAACCCCCTCGGCGCGGTGCAGATGGGCCTCATCTACGTCAACCCGGAGGGCCCGAACGGCACCCCGGACCCGATCGCCGCGGCGCGCGACATCCGCGAGACGTTCCGCCGGATGGCGATGAACGACGAGGAGACGGTCGCCCTGATAGCCGGCGGCCACACCTTCGGCAAGACCCACGGCGCGGGCCCGGCGGAGAGCGTGGGCGCCGACCCCGAGGCCGCCCCGCTGGAGGCGCAGGGCCTGGGCTGGAGCAACTCCTTCGGCACCGGCAAGGGCGGCGACGCCATCACCAGCGGCCTTGAGGGCATCTGGACGAACACCCCGATCACCTGGGACAACAGCTTCTTCGACATCCTCTTCGGATACGAGTGGGAGCTGTTCAAGAGCCCCGCCGGGGCGCACCAGTGGCGGCCGAAGGACGGTGCCGGGGCGGGTACCGTGCCCGACGCCCACGACCCGTCCAAGAGCCACGCCCCGACCATGCTGACGACCGACCTCTCGCTGCGCATCGACCCGGCGTACGAGCTGATCTCCCGGCGCTTCCACGAGAACCCCGCCGAGTTCGCCGACGCCTTCGCCCGCGCCTGGTACAAGCTGACCCACCGCGACATGGGCCCGGCCGTGCGCTACCTCGGACCGGAGGTCCCGGCCGAGACGCTGCTGTGGCAGGACCCGCTGCCCGCGGTGACGCACGAGCTCGTCGACGCCGCCGACGTCGCCTCCCTCAAGGAGCAGGTCCTCGCCTCGGACCTGTCGGTGTCCCAGCTCGTGTCCGCCGCGTGGGCGGCCGCGTCCTCCTTCCGCGGCAGCGACAAGCGCGGCGGTGCCAACGGTGCGCGCATCCGCCTCCAGCCGCAGAGCGGCTGGGAGGTCAACGAGCCCGACCAGCTGGCGACGGTGCTGCGTACCCTGACGGGCATTCAGGACGCCTTCAACTCGGCCCAGTCCGACGGCAAGCGCGTCTCGCTCGCCGACCTGGTCGTGATCGCCGGCGCCGCCGCCGTCGAGCAGGCGGCCAAGGACGCCGGCTCCGACGTCCAGGTGCCCTTCGCCCCGGGCCGGGTGGACGCCTCGCAGGAGCAGACCGACGTGGAGTCGTTCGCGGCGCTGGAACCGACCGCCGACGGGTTCCGCAACTACCTCGGCAAGGGCAACCGGCTCCCGGCCGAGTACCTGCTGATCGACCGGGCGAACCTGCTGAACCTGAGCGCCCCCGAGATGACGGTCCTCGTCGGCGGCCTGCGCGTCCTCGGCGCGAACCACCAGCAGTCGGCGCTCGGCGCCCTCACCGCGACCCCCGGGTCGCTGACCAACGACTTCTTCGTGAACCTGCTCGACCTGGGCACGACGTGGACGGCGACGTCCGAGGACGCGAACACCTTCGAGGGCCGCGACTCCGCGACGGGCCGGGTCAAGTGGACCGGCAGCCGCGCCGACCTGGTCTTCGGGTCGAACTCCGAGCTGCGCGCGCTCGCGGAGGTCTACGCGAGCGACGACGCGAAGCAGAAGTTCGTCAAGGACTTCGTCGCCGCGTGGGACAAGGTCATGAACCTCGACCGGTTCGACCTCGTCTGATCCGTCCGATCCATCTGATCGCAGCGTCCAGGCCCGGCCGGCCCACACCGGCCCGGCCCGGACGCTTTTCAGTCGGTACGCGCCCGGCAGTCCGTCAAGTTGGTCCAGACCTGTTGACGGCCACCCATCCGGAGGAATAGGTTCCCAGCCACGGGGCGGTCGAGGAGTCAACTGCCCCGCCCGACCCACAGGTTGGGCCAGAAGCGGGGCTCCCCCCATCTCCCCCGCGCCTTCACAGCGGCTGCAAGGCACGTTTCGTGCTGCTCCCCTTCCCCCCACGGAGGCATTTCTTGCGTACCCGTACCCGTACCCGTACCCGTACCCGGTTGGCCTGCGGCCTCGGCGCCACCCTGCTCGGCGCGGCCGCGGTGCTGAGCGCACCCGGCTCCGCGTTCGGCGCCAACCTCCTCGCGAACGGCGACTTCGAGGCCGGCACCACGGCCGGCTGGTCCTGCAGCGGGGGCCTCGGCTCCGTCGTGGGCTCCCCCGTGCACGGCGGCAGCAAGGCCCTGGCCGGGGCGGCCGGTTCGGCCGACAACGCCAAGTGCACCCAGACCGTCGCCGTCCGGCCGAACACCGCCTACACGCTGTCCGCCTGGGTCCGCGGCAGCTACGTGTACCTCGGCGTCACCGGCGGCGCATCCACCTGGACCCCCTCCGCCACCGCGTACACCAAGCTCACCGTCTCCTTCACCACCGGCGCCTCCCAGACCAGCGCCGAGATCTACCTCAACGGCTGGTACGGACAGGGCACCTACTACGCCGACGACGTGACCCTGGAGGGACCCGGCGGCAGCACCGACACGGTGGCCCCGACCACCCCGGGCAGCCTCTCCTCCACCGGCAAGACCTCCTCCAGCGTCTCGCTCGCCTGGACGGCCTCCACCGACAACGTGGGCGTCACCGGGTACGACATCTACCAGGGCGCCGCCAAGGTGGCCACGTCCACCACCACCAGCGGCACGGTCGCCGGCCTGAGCCCCGACACCGCGTACACGTTCACCGTCCGGGCGCGCGACCTGGCGGGCAACACCTCGCCGGCCTCCAACGCCGCCACCGTCACCACCGACAACGGGACCGCACCCACCGGCTTCAAGCAGGCCGCGCCCTACCTCTACCTCGGCTGGGGCAACCCGCCGAGCGCGACCACGGTCATGAACGCCACCGGCGCGAAGTGGTTCACCATGGCCTTCATCCTCTCCTCCGGCGGATGCAACCCCGCCTGGGACGGCCAGCGGGCGCTGACCGGCGGCGTGGACCAGAGCACCATCAACTCGATCCGGGCCGCGGGCGGCGACATCGTTCCGTCCATCGGCGGCTGGCAGGGCAACAAGCTCGGCCCCAACTGCACCTCCGCGGAAGCCCTGGCGGGCGCCTACCAGCAGGTGATCAACGCCTACGGGCTCAAGGCCATCGACGTCGACATCGAGAACACCGACGAGTTCGAGAACGCCGTGGTCCAGGACCGGATCCTCGGCGCGCTCAAGATCGTCAAGCAGAACAACCCCGGCCTGAAGACCATCCTCACCTTCGGCACCAGCACCACGGGCCCGACCTCGTGGGGCAACCGCCTGATCGACCGGGCCAAGGCGCTGGGCGCCGACATCGACGTCTTCACCATCATGCCGTTCGACTTCGGCAACGCCTCGACCGACATGTACGCCAGCACCGTGAGCGCGACCGAGGGCCTCAAGACCAAGCTCAAGTCGGCCTTCGGCTGGGACGACGCCACCGCCTACTCCCACATCGGCATCTCGGGCATGAACGGCATCAGCGACACCCAGGAGACCACCACCATCCAGAACTGGACCGACATCCGCAACTGGGCCAACTCCCACCACATCGCCCGCCTCGCCTTCTGGTCCGTCAACCGCGACCGCGGCTGCCCCGGCGGCGGACTCCAGGAGACCTGTTCCGGCATCGCCCAGAGCGACTGGCAGTTCACCTCCATCACGGCGGGCTTCACCGGCTGATCCGGACCGTGCGGAGCTGCGGCCCGCCCGCCACCGCCTGACCAGGCGCCCGACCGGGGATCCCCCGGCCGGGCGCCGCCGTCTTGGCACGCCCTGCCAACCCCCTCGACAACTGTGTTGTCCGGCAGGTGAGTTACCGCCCGGAAGTCATGGAATGCCGCCCACCGTTCGGGTACCTTCCTTCACACCACCGCCACACCTTGGGCACAGGGCCCCACGGGACTAGCGGTGCAGAGGACCGACACCTGTTGACGACAGCAACCGAAGTCTTCATAGTCCGGCCGTACACCCCGCACTGCCAGGTGATCCACACCGAAGGCGAACACGCCGTCATAGGCGTCTCACCGGGGAACAGCTACTTCTCCGCCCAGCGCGTCATCGACCTCGCCCAGTGGGGCGTGCGCAACTTCCGCCAGGTCGACCTCATCTACACCGACCTGCACGTGGACGACATGTACGAAGCCCTCGGCTACGCCCCGGACGAAGCACGGCGCAAGGCCGTGAAGAACCTGCGCGGCGTCCGCGCCAAGGTCAACAACGCCGCCACCGAAGCCGACCCCACCGGCACCCGCCTCCGCGCGCGCCCCATGTCGTCCCTCACCGGCATCCGCGCCTACCGCACCCTTCACGACCACCTGAACTCCCTGCTCGACGACGACCCGGAGTTCCGGGCCACCTGCAACTCCCTCGTCGACGCCTTCCTCTCCTCCAAGGTCCTGGACGGGAAGACCGCCACCACCCGCCAGCGCGAGGTCTGCCTCAAGTACGTCTGCGCCGAGGCCCCGCTCTTCCTCGACACCCCGGCCATCCTCGGCGTGCCGTCCTCCCTCAACTGCTACCACCAGCTCCTGCCGATGGCGGAACTGCTCTACTCGCGCGGCTCGGGCCTGCGCGCCTCGCGCAACCAGGGCCACGCCGTCATCACCCCCGCCGAAGGAGACTCCGATGCCCGCTGACACGCTGCTCGACTTCCCGTTCTCCGCGCGCGGGGACCGGCTCCCGGCCGAGGTCGAGGCGCTGCGCGGCGAACCCGTCAAGCGGGTTCGCACGATCGCCGGGGACGAAGCCTGGCTCGTCTCCTCCTACGAACTGTGCAAGCAGGTACTCGAAGATCCCAGATTCAGCCTCAAGGACACCTCGGCCCCCGGCGTACCCCGCCAGTACGCCCTGACGATCCCGCCCGAGGTCGTCAACAACATGGGCAACATCACCGGCGCCGGGCTCCGCAAGGCCGTCCTCAAGGCGATCAACCCCAGGACCGACGGCCTCACCGACTGGATGCGCACCCAGGCCGCCACCCTCGTCGACGGCCTCCTGAGCCACGGGGCGCCGGTCGACCTGCGCGGCCGGTTCACCAACCCGTACGCCGAGAACCTGCACTGCCGCATCCTCGGCATACCCGAGGCCGACGCCCCGCGCCTGGCCGCCAGCCTCGACATCGCGTTCATGAACTCCGCCTGCCCCATCACCGGCGCCCGCCTGAACTGGGACCGGGACATCGCCTACATGGTGGAGCGCCTCGACGACCCCGCCACCACCGGCCTCGTCGCCGAGCTCGCCGCCCTGCGCGGGGACCCGGGGTACGCCCACCTGACGGACGAGATGCTCGCCACGGTCGGCGTCACCCTCTTCGGTGCCGGAGTCATCTCCACCATGGGCTTCCTCACCATGGCCGTCGTCTCGCTCCTCCAGCACCCGGACGTCTGGGAGCAGTTGCTGAAGGCGCCCGAGAAGATCCCCGCCGCCGTGGACGAACTGCTGCGGATCAACCTCTCCATCGGTGACGGCCTGCCCCGCCTCGCCCTCGAAGACGTCACCCTCGGGGACGTCGAGGTGAAGAAGGGCGAACTCCTCCTCGTCCTGGTCGAGGCCGCCAACACCGACCCGGCCGTGTTCCCCGACCCCCACGTCGTGGACATCGACCGGGAGAACGCCGGCACGCACCTGTCCTTCGGCGGCGGACAGCACTACTGCCCCGCCACCGCCCTCGGCAAGAAGCACGCCGAGATCGCCATCGAGGTCCTGCTGGAGAAGATGCCGGGCCTCCAGCTCGCCGTGCCGATCGACCAGCTCGTCTGGCGCACCCGCTTCATGAAGCGCCTGCCGGAGCGCCTCCCCGTGCTCTGGTAGCACCGCCGCTACGGCGGGACCCCGGCCGGATCTCCCGGCCGGGGTCCCGTGCCGCTGCGTCCCGCGTCATCTCACCGAGGCCGGCGAGGAGCCTCCGGGCACGATGAGGCGGGGTTCGCCCGTGCCGTCCGCGGGGACCGACCAGATGTCGCTCGCGCGTCCGTCGCGTCCCGGCAGGGCGTAGCCGACGGTCGTGTCGTCGAGCCAGGCCGCCTGGTCGTCGACGCTGTGCGACTCGGCCAGCGGGTGTTCGTTCATGGTCGCCAGGTCCAGGACGTACGGCCGCCAGGGCGCCGCGGGGTCGTCGGAGACCTTCTTCTTGAAGGCGATGCGGGTGTTGTCGGGCGACAGCGACGGGCATTCCGCGTTCTCGCGCAGGGCCTTCGCCGACCAGTTCCGCAGGTCGCCCTCGACGAGGTGGGTACGGCCCCTGGACGAGACGGTGGCGTAGAAGCGGTTGTCGTCCGCGGCGAAGGTCACTCCCCAGTAGTTGACGTCGGGGGCGTGGTAGCGGGCCCCGTCGACGGTCAGCGGGATCTCCTCCATCGACTTGATCAGATAGCCGGTGCGCAGGTCCAGGATGGAGGTCCGGGTGGAGAAGGCGGAGGTGGCGTAGGAGTCGCCGGTAGCGAACGTCGTCCAGGACAGCAGGTGCCCCGAGGCCGAGACGCGGGCCCGGTTGGGGATGCCGGGGACGGTCGCGCGGTTGACCTCGCGCAGCTGCCCGTCGAGTACGAGGGCCTGCGTGCGGGCCGGGATGCCGGGCAGCTTGCGCAGGCACAGGGCGCGGTCCCCCGCGGTGTAGAAGCGCTCGCAGGAGGGGCCTCCCGTCACGCGCGGCCCGCCGGAGCCGCTCTGGCGGGCCACCAGCCCGGTGGCCGAGTCGCGGAAGTAGAGCCCGGGCTCGGCGAGCCCGAAGGAGCCGTCCCCGGCGGACGGCCGGGACGGCAGTTCGCGGTTCCTGGCGTGCAGTACGTAGCCCAGCGAGCCGCCCGCGAGGAGGAGCACGGCCAGCAGGACCAGGGCGGAGCGCAGTTGTCGCGGGCGGGGTTTCACGGTGCCTCCGGGGCGTCGTGGGCGGGGGCCGGGGCGGGCAGGACGCGCCAGGCGGCCGCGAGCGCCACGGCCAGCGCGAGCGCCGCCGTCCACAGGGCGGGACCCTGCCCCCAGAAGGTCCAGGCGGCCCCGAACCCGGCCGCGCCGACGAGCCGGGCCAGCGCCTGGCCGGTCTGCAGGACCGCGAGACCGCCCGCCCGGCCGTGGGCGGGCAGTACGGGGCTGGCCAGTGCCATCAGGACCCCGTCGGTGGAGGCGTAGAAGACGGCCAGGAGTCCGAGCACCACCACCACGGTCGGCCAGGCGACGGGGAGGAGCAGCACCGCGTAGGCACCGAGCAGGGCGGCGTGCCCGAGCAGGAACGGCAGCCGTCGCCCCGTACGGTCGGCGAGCCTGCCCACCGGGACGGCGAGCAGCAGGTACCCGGCGGCGGCGCCGAGCGGCAGCAGCGGGAACAGCACGGGCGGCAGGTCGAGGCCGCGCTGGATCAGCAGGTAGAGGAAGGCATCGCCGATGGTGGCGGCGCCGAGCAGGACCGCCGCGTACAGGACCCGGCGGAAGGCGGGAGAGCGCAGGGGCTTCGGCCGGGGCAGGGTCGCCCGCACGGGGACCGGAGCGGTCGACGGGAGCCCGGTCGCCGCCGGGGCGGCCGGGACGTAGAGGACGAGCAGGAGCACGCCGAGCAGCCCCGTGCAGAAGCTGACGGCGAACACGGCGTCGTAGGCGTCGGCGGTCGCCCACAGCACGGCGAAGGCGACGAGCGGGCCGAGGAGCGCACCGGTGGTGTCCATGGCGCGGTGCACGCCGAAGGCCCGGCCGAGCGTCTCCGGCGGGCCGCTGAGCGAGATCAGCGCGTCGCGCGGGGCGGTGCGGATGCCCTTGCCGAGCCGGTCGGCGGCGAGGGAGGCGGCGATCCCCCCGGTGGCGCTGCCGGCGAGGAGCAGGCCGAGCCGGGACAGCGCGGAGATCAGGTAGCCGGCTCCGGCGACCCGCTTGTGGCGGCCGCCGCGGTCGGCGAGGTGCCCGCCGAGGAGCCGCACGAGCGCGGTCGCGCCGTTGAACATGCCGTCGAGGAAGCCGAACTGGAGCGGGGACAGGCCGAGGCCCAGGACGAGGTAGAGCGGCAGCACCGCCGTGACCATCTCGGAGGAGACGTCGGTGACGAGGCTGACCGCGCCGAGCGCGATGACGGTGGCGGGGACGCGCCGCCCGACCCCTGCGGTGCGGGGCGGCGCGTCCGGGCGGCCGGTGTTGGCCAGGTACATCAGTGGCAGCTGTACTTCGGGCTCGTGTCCTTGACCTGCCCGTCGGTGCCGACGTAGGTCCATCCGTAGCCCGAGTCGGTGAAGTCGAGCTTCACCACGCCGTACTGGCCGCTGATCCGCTTCTGGCTGTTGGGCTGGACCTGCTCGATCGGGTAGGGCTCGGCGCCGCCCATGCCTCCGACGATCTCCACGATCCCGTCGGCGGCCGCCTTGCCGTCGGGGTTCTGCGGGGCGAACCGCTCGTAGTGGTGGTCGTGCCCGTTGAGGACGAGGTCGGCCTTGGCCGCGTAGAGGATCTTCCACACCGGCTTGGAGACCGGGTCGTTGCCGTGGCCGCCGGAGGAGTACAGCGGGTGGTGCCAGTAGGCGGCTATGCACTGCTTGCCGTTGGCGGCGAGGTCGGCCTTGAGCCACTCGATCTGGGCGGCCTGGTCGAAGGAGTTGGAGTCGAGGGCGATGAAGTGCCAGTTGCCCTCGTCGAAGCTGTAGTAGCTCTTGCCCTGGGGGTAGGCGATGCTGCCGAAGTACGACTTGTACCCGGCGAGGGACCCGGCCGGGTCGTAGGTCTCGTGGTTGCCCGGGGCCGGGCGGGTCTTGGCCTTGAAGGCACCCCAGGTCTTGTCGTAGTAGTTGCGGAAGTCGGAGAGCCGGGCGTCGTCGTACTGGTTGTCGCCCATCGTCATGTAGAACTTCGGGTTGATCTGCTGGGCGAGCGCCGCCGTCTTGGGGTGCGCGCAGCCGCTGTCGGAGGCCGTGCACTGGGCGGCGATGTCACCGGCGGCGACCACCGTGAAGGCTCCCGTGGGAGGCGGCCCGCCGTCGACGGTGCCGTACACCTCGGCCTCGAAGAGCGAGTAGCCGTACGTCGTACCGCGCGCCGTGCCGTACACGCGCACGTACCTGCCCTTGCCGGAGAGGCCGGCCCAGTCGTCGGTACCGCCGTTGCCGGCCTTCTCCTCGGCCAGCGGGGTCCAGGTGGCCCCGTCGGCGGACACCTCGACCCGGTAGGCCTTGGCGTACGCGGCCTCCCAGGTCAGCCTGACCCGGGAGATGGTGGCGGTGGCTCCGAGGTCGACCCGGATCCACTGCGGATCCTTGCCCTCGGCGCTGGCCCAGCGGGTTGCGGGGGCGCCGTCGAAGGCGTTCGCGGCGCCGAGCGAGGAGCTCTCGACGGAGGAGGCGGTGGCGGGCCTGCCCCGCGATATGACCGGGTCGGCGGCGGCCCCGGCCCGTTCGGGCCAGGCGAGGAGGAGCCCGCTGACGAGCGCGAGCACCGCGGTGAAGACGATCAGGGCGGTACGGGACAAGAGGGGTGGTGCGGAGGATTTCAGGTGCATACCTGGACTCCCTGTCCTGGGGGCGACGAGAGCTGGACTCCGGTGCGGGCCACCGCCTCCGGGCAGGGGGCGGCGTCACGGCGGCCGGGTCAGAGCTCTCACTGAGCGCGTCATGCCCAGGGGATCTGGCACCGCGCCAAGCCGCCGACCGGGAGCGTAGCGGACAGGAAAGTTTCCTACCAGTGGTTCAACTCGACCTTCCCGAACCGGTTTTGATCCGCGGGGAGCGGGCCGGCCGGCCAGGGGCGGGCGGGCGGCGACACGCGAGAGGCCGAGGCCCTCGCGCGAACGGGCTAGGATCGACCGTATGCCCGATTTGGCTTGATTGGCCGAGCCCGGGTCACCAGCGCCACCGGCCTCGGCCCGCCCCTTCGTACGACCGACCATAGGTATACATGTCGATATCTTCCGTCCTTGAGCGGCCGCGGGAAGACTCCCCCGCGAGCCCCGGATCCGGCTCCCGTACACGCGCGTGGGCGCGGGCACGGGCGCGCGGGGCCGCTCTTCCCTCGGCCGTGGTGGCCGTGCTCTTCGCGGTGTACGCGGTGTTCTCGGTCCGCCGCCACGCCCTGATGCTCACCACCGGCTACGACCTGGGCATCTTCGAGCAGGCGGTGCGCTCGTACGCCGGGGGCCACTGGCCGGTGTCCTCGCTGAAGGGGCCCGGCTACAACCTCCTCGGGGACCACTTCAGCCCGATCACCGCGACGCTGGCGCCGTTCTACCGGATCTGGCCCTCGCCGCTCACGCTCCTCGTCGCCCAGGCGTTCCTGTTCGCCGTCGCGGCGTATCCGCTCTGCCGGTGGGCCCAGCGCGAGCTCGGCAAGGCCGCCGCGGTCACGGTCGGCCTCGCCTACGGCGCCTCGTGGGGGATCGCCTCGGCGGTGGTCTTCGACTTCCACGAGATCGCGTTCGCCGTACCGCTGCTGGCCTTCTCGGTGGTCGCGCTGGGCGAGCGCCGGTGGCGCGCGGCCGTCTGGTGGGCGCTGCCGCTGGTCCTCGTCAAGGAGGACCTCGGCTTCACGGTGGCCGCGATCGGCCTGTACGTCGCCTGGCGCGGTTCCCGGCGGCTCGGCCTGGCGGCCGCGGCGTTCGGCATCGCCGCCTCCCTCGTGGAGATGTTCGTCGTCCTCGCGTCCGTCAACCGGAGCGGGTACGCCTACACGCAGTTCCTCAGCAGCGACCCGGCTGCGGCCGAGTCCGGCAGCACCCTTGAGCGCATCCTGACGCTGCCCCTGCAACTGGTGTCGCCCGAACCCAAGGTCGTCACGCTGCTCTTCCTGGCCGCCATCACGGGGTTCATGGCGCTGCGCTCCCCGATCGCCCTGCTGTGCCTGCCGACGCTGGGCTGGCGTTTCGTCTCCAGTAACACGGCCTACTGGGGCGTGATCTTCCACTACAGCGCCGTGCTGATGCCGATCGTCTTCGTGGCGTTCGTCGACGTGCTGGTCCGTCGACGGCGCGCCGCCGAGGCGGGTGACGAGGGGGTCCGCAAGGCCGCCCTGAGGTCACAGCGGGCGTCCCTCGGCGTCACCGCCGCGGTCGCGCTGATCATGCTGCCGCTGTTCCCGTTGTGGCAGCTCCCCAGCCTCTGGAAGGACGATCCGCACGTCACGGCGGCGCGTACGGTCATCGGCTACATCCCCGACGGGGCGAGCGTGACGGCGTCGAACCGCTTCGTACCGCAGCTCACCAGCCACTGCGAAGTGACCGGCCTCGGCTTCCCGGACATGGGCTCGCGGTACACGGCCCAGTGGATCCTCGCGGACACCAAGGCCCCGCACGGCTGGCCGCTGACGGCCGTCGGTGAGTCGGAGGCCCTCGACCAGGCGTGGGCCCAGGGCTACCGGACCGTGGTGGAGCGGGACGGCGTGGTCCTGCTCAAGCGCCCCTGAGGGGACTGCAGGCCCCGTGGGCCGAACGGTCCGGGCACCCTGGAGCGGGTGCCCGGACCGCGGGCCGGCATCCGGCGGGCGGTCCTACGGATGGCTCACCAGGTTGGCGACGTTGGTGGAGGAGTCGGACGGACCGCCCCGGCCGTTGATGACGTGGCGGATGGTCCCGGTGCCGCCGAGGGAGACGGTCACCATGCTCTGGAAGCGCACGTCCGGGTGGTCGGGCGCCTCGAAGGCCCGCTCGGCGGTCACGCTGCTGTTGACGTTGAAGAAGCAGTAGCTGCCGAGACCGAAGGCCTGGTGGCTGGTCACGCCGGCCGCGACCTTGTACGCCGCGTAGCCCCGGGTGGAGCCGTTCATCCAGGCGGCCTGGTTCGGCGGGTCGTAGGGCATCTCGTTCTGTTGAAGTGCTCTCCTCCCTTCGCAAGCTCAGGAAGGAGATTCCCGTCTACCTTGCGGTGACGGGCTTGACGCCGCGAGTGCGCCTGACGACTGCC